>JABGXW010000126.1 GCA_018675575.1 Bacteriovoracaceae bacterium
TTGGAGCGGGCGAAGAGATTCGAACCCTCGACTTCAACCTTGGCAAGGTTGCCGAGTACGTTCGAGCTTGGCCCTCTTATCATTTTTTCGTAAGCGTATTCTCACTTTCTAAGTTTATTTCTATCATGAGATTGATTGGGATAATAGAAATATTATTGCCACAAAGTTGCCACGAGAAAAAAGATTCTCATATTTGATTCAGAATGAATCAATTCTGTTTTTTTGATTCAAGATTCAGAAAAAAAATTAAACTGATTCCAGATTCAAATTCTGGAATCTAAAGGCCATTATAGGCACGGCCTTTAGGTACTTAGATTATTTGTTGATTTACCTTGCGATTTATAAACAGGGCCACCCCCCTAATTTGCCCCGTGGTTTCCAGAGAGAGGTCTAAAGAGTGAGTGATGCACAAACAGAGAGCAATTCCCTTTTAAGGAATTGCCCTTAGGAGTCCATACGGCCAAAAAATTATATAAAAAATTATAACTTTTCAAATTCCTGTTGTTAAATCTGGTTCTAGTTTTTGACGCTCTAATCTCTCTTTCAATCTGATCTGAGCCTCAGCATCTGCTTTTAAAAACTTTTTAATTGTCTGCCGTTCTTCACAGATGGTCATATAGTGAGCCTGTGCAGTCATAACTCCAATTAAATATCCAAAGTAGGTAGCCTCTTCTGACTGTTTGCTGCTTTTTAATTTCTTCTTAGGCCACGATTCAACAATGGCTTTCATAAGTTGGAAGTTTGGTTCATCTACGTTCAGAGGTGTCGGTAAAAAATGCACAGCATCCCTTTGAAGTTGCCTCAGCAGCTTCATATCATCATTAGGTAATTTTCTTTTTATCATAAGTCCTCATAAAGTTTTGGTTTGTCGACTTACTAAATTCGCCGTTTAAATATCTCTTTCTGAGTTCTTCTTTCTTTGCTTTTAGAAGGCCTCGTTCTTCTAGCCTCCTCTTCTTGACTTCTTCACTAACTACTTGGCGAAGAAGTCTTTGCTCTAATTTAGATAAGTTTTTTGACTTACTTTTTTCCACGAATGGTTCTTCGTTTATCACGTCAAAAATATCAACGTCGTCTATCATATAGCCTCCTTTTCTTTTCTTACTTTGTTATGAAACAAATCAACAACAGCGTCGTGATTACCTCTCAAATGCTCTCTTAGTATTTGAATATCAGTCAGATCTTCCCAGTAAGGAGTATTACGGATAATCCACCATCTTTTGCGAGTAGTGTTATCTAAGTTTTTTGGCTTACCAAAATAAACAGGTTTAGCCTCTATGGAGTAAAGCCACTCAGATAATTTTGTTTCAGTAAGATTTCCAAATTTCCTTTTATGGCCGACGTTAGCAATACAACTTTCATTTTCCATATCTCTGATTTCATCAAATAATTTTCTGACGTTTATAAAATCACGATCAAATGCTCTGCCAAGGCCGAAGTAGTTATGATCTTTATAGAAATCTAAATCTTTAAATATCTGATCAGATGATGCTTGTTGTAAATTCTTTTTAGCAACAGTTTCGATTGGTTCATGAGGATTAAATTCTTTTACAATCGTGTAATGATGCTTGTAATAGTTCAATAAAAATTTGATATTATCTTCATCATTTATCCAAGCCCAAATATCTACAAAGTAGTTAGCGTTCTGCTCCAGGATTTCTCTTTTGCTTATAAGGGTTGAGTTGTAATTGATACGCCTGTCAGTTCGCTCAAGGTTCATGGACACAGGATCATTTGTAGACAAATATACTTTGTAATGGCCCTCATGATAAACTTGTTTCACAAATTTTTCTTGGATAGGGTGCGTAGTTTCAGAGATAAGTTCTTTTAATTTATCTACTTTTAAATCTCTATCTCTCCCTTTTATTCTAACCTCAGTACAGATGATAGTATCAGTAAATTGAAGATAACTTCTATATTTATCTAAGAGCATATCATTTGTGACGTGAGCACAGTTCTTTGATCCGTTTAATTTTTTCACGACTTCAAAGATAACTCCTTTTCCAACTCCCTGTGATGAATGCAGTAACCACGCCCAAGTTCTATTGTAATTTGGTTTCTGTAAGTCATGCGCCAAAGTACTTTCAAAATAATCTGTTAGTTTTTGGGACTTATTAAAGATCATCAGCAGATGCTCTTTCCAAATTTTTATTCTCTCAGGTATCTGTGCAACTTCAGCTTTTGTTAGTTTTGGAAACTTAACGGGAAAATAAGTATTCAGATATTTTTTGCCGTCTATGGTAACAATATCTTTATCTGCTCTAACAAATGCTGTTGATTGAACTCTCTCTGGCGAACTCTCAGCAATAATTTTTATAGGCTCTCTTTTATCTTTTCTCGAAGTGTCTGCTTGATAAAGAAGATTAATTAAATCTTTGTGTAAGATTTTTCTCTGATCTTTATCATAAAAGTTTTTGCCGTTTGTTTCTTCAAGAATAATAAATCTTTTTCTCTTAGCGTCCTTTTCTAGTGTTTTAAAATAAACAGGATCAGAATAATCCTCTGCTAAATCTAAAAGCTGCAAGTAATTATATTCACTATTCTCTGGCAACGGATCAGCAACGTCCCACTTAGGAGGAAAGTCATGAGGCACTCTGATTTCTTTTACCTTACAACCTAACTGTTTTAATTTTAGTCCTAAGTTTGATGATGCTCTCTCGCCAGCTTTATCATTGTCTAAGAAAAGATAAACTTCTCTCTTGGCCAACGGCTCCCAATCCGAATTATCATATTGTGATGCACCTCCTTTAAAGGTGGTGCAAATATAATCTTTATAAAGTTTAGAACCTGCAGCTGCAGTTTTTGCACCTTCAAAAATAATTATCTTTTTATTTTTATTTTCTAAAATATCGGGAAGATTAAACAGAGGCAGTTTCCAATTCCAATCAGCGAGATTGGTATCATACTCAAAGTATTCTTCTTCAACTCTTTGATAAGTTATTGGTACTTCATTTTTCAAACCATCTTTGGAATCAAAACGATAACTTACAAAAGCAATTCTTTTTTTCTCGTCATACCACTTCCAGATATATTCTTCTTTGACGTTTCCTCTACTGATACCATTTACTTTTTTCCAATTATCATCTGGAAAAGGTTTAACGTTATCGGGGTATTTTACTTTGTAATTATCCATGATACCTCACTTCATCTGGTTTTCTGTTTACTAGTTCTTGATTTCTAAAAGGATAGCTGTTGGTTTCAGCGTCGTGATAATCCAACAGAGCTTGTTGGGCTTGAATATATGCACGAGATAAATCACTTTTACTTTGTGTCATCAGTATTTTGTGTTGAAGTTCTTCGAGTCTATTTTCATCAACTCGTTTGCGATGGTTTTTTATAGAGTTCTCTAACTCCAAGGCTATCTGCTTACGGCTCTCGCCCCACTCAAGCATCATAATAATATAGCCAAGAGTATTCTCTATTTCCCTGTATTCGTCGTAAATATGGCCTCTCAGCTTTACGTCAAAAACCTGGTGTTTACTTGGTACTTTGACAGGTTCGTCTTTGTGAGGGAAACCATTTTTAACTGCCTTGAGGTGGCCCTTTTCTTTTGCAATCTCAATTCTAATACGTGAAAAAACCTGTAGTCTTTTAAACTCTTTATGAAACCACTCGCTTAATTCAGCGTTAGAACAAGCACCTCTGCAATTATAAATAATTCTTCTCGGTTTCTTTCCTCTAAACTTTTCTGGATTTTGTTCGAAAGCTATTTCAGCAGCTTTTAGTTCTTGATCAGTACGCTCTCTAATTAAAAGTGATGGTGCTGTATCTTGCCCAGAGTGATGCATGGTTCTTGTCTTAGGATCATAACCAGATTTAGAATGGTTGTGACCAAGAGGACAATGACAAA
>JABGXW010000127.1 GCA_018675575.1 Bacteriovoracaceae bacterium
ACTCTAGCGTCAGCAGACACCTCTAAAATTAATTGAATTAAAATGGTATTTTGCTTAAGTCAGCCAGCTTAAGCATTTAGCTCTTTAACATTTGAATAGTTACGACTACCTTGCCACCGGGGATACCTATAACCTACTCCGATAGAAGTAGAGCAATTTGCATCGCAAGATTAGATCCAAGTAGTAAGTAAGATAGAGGCCTTCCTATTCGCGATAAAAAAGTAATATCACCTTTTGAAATAACGGCCCCATAAAATGGAACCCTCAGGCCTTCTTGGAACTCGCTGGACTCAATCCCGTGTAAAAAGAGATAGAGAGAAGAAGCTCCCATCCCAAGGGTTATAAGAATAAAACAAATGGTTAGGTCCCACGGGAATAAGTTAAGAAAGCACCTGACACAAATAATAAGCAGTGAGATAAGATTTAAAAGAATGATGATTGTAAATGGGTGTCGTAATGTCAGCATTAATCAATCAATCCTTTTATCTCCTTTACTCCTAAATTGTTATGGATTGCTGCATCCAATTTCATCTTATTTTGAGGTATTGAATACCAGGCTTTAATATCTGCCTTCGAATTGCGTAACTGCAAAAATTCTCCAAGAACAATCATTTCCTTGGCCTCGAGGGGCGTCATTGGGGCAATGACCTTAAACTCATTTTCCCGTTCCTTAAGCTTTTTCGAAGTAATTTTAAATTTATTTTCTAATTCCATTTGTTTTGATATCGCATTTTGTTGAATTCTAAGTCCTATAATTTTAGATACCATGCCAACTAGATTCTGCTTATAGTGTACTGTTGATTTGAAGAATTTTTGTCCTAAAATAAAAAGCTCTTCATTTGTTATTACTTTTTGATCACGCATACGATAGAAAAACTTCATCATACTTCCTATATGAAATCCGTTCAAGCTATTAGCACTCAATCCAATCCAAGCGACATAGGAGTAGTCGTGAACAAAAAAATTACTGGCATGAAGTTTGTTGACTAAGTTCTTATAAATAACTGCCTCTTGTAGCGAGAAAGATTTATTCTTAAGAATAGTTTCAATTTGTGCCCTAATTTCCTTTGTATTTCTAGAGAGTAAATCTTGTGCATAGGCCCTTAGAAACGAAATAGCACTATTAAATTTATCTTTACTCAGGCCATTGAGCAATTCTAAGACATATCCAGGATCGAGTTGATCTTTATTTGCTTTCGGGATTAAACCTAGAAAATAAAAACCTAATATATAGCGGTCATAGAAGGTCATTTTATGGATGGGTACTTTCTTAAAAGCATTAACATAGGCATTATTTTGGCCCTTATTTTTAACAAATAAAAAGAAAAAGTGACGGTTACTTTTTGCCTTAAATAATTTATATAGTTTGGTTTTCGATTGTTGTTCATTCTCAAAAATGTTTTGAGACGGTTGCTGACAAAGTGCTGTATCGCTAATTAATATAAGGCTTATAAATGTGACAATATTTAAGCGCATTGACTTCATAGATTTCTCCCTAAGTACAAGCTCGCTGGTTTTTCGGTCATGCCAAAAATTTCTTTAACAGAAAAAGACAGTGATTCTTCAAGCTGATGAAAGATGAAAACTCTAGTTGTCAGAGAGGAGTAATCGGATAAAATCACCGAAGCGAGAGCCATTAATGATGGGAATATACATCTTCCTTTGACTTTGATTCACTTTCCTGTACGATTATCTAAATGGATAAATTATTAGAAAAATATGGTAGGTATATTCTTAAGCAAACGGGAAAGAACAAACCAAAGTCTTTTGCCTATGCCTTTTACAGTTCCTGTTTATATATACTTGGAAGTTTCTTTTTTTATTTCCAAGGTGGTGACTTCCCTGGGAGGGTTACATTCTTTCTCGCTGGCTCATTGCCCTCATGGGCCCTTGCTTACTTCCTGTCGAAAGAAGAAGTATTCAAAATTTTTTAATTTTATTTATGAGAAGGACATCTCTTCGTCATTACTATTGTGCAATAAGTAGTTGATTTCCCTAGTCATCCACTCGTTGGCCGTTCATTAAGACAAGGTAAAAGGCCCGATTTTCATTTGTTCTGAAGAGTACTATTTTTATATACATGGATTAATACCAGAGGATGTCTGGGGGAACTGGGTGATTGGTATGAAGGATGCATTTAAACAGCCAAAAGTTCTTGAGGTCACAAAAGATGAGTTCTCAAAAAAAGAGATTGCTTCTTCTTATTATGGTTATGATCCAATTAAATTCAATCTTGTAGTTGATTGTAGTTAATACACTTTTTAAATCCTTTCCTTTCAGTAACTTAGTGATGCTCCACCACCTCCACTTTATAATCACCCTGATTACAATACTTCTGAGTTCCACGATACATTTTCTCAAGCAATGAGTGTTCATCTGTTTGTTTATAAACATTGTCCTCATGGTAGGATTCGTTTTCCATTTCTGAAATTTGATTCTCTATCGCCG
>JABGXW010000128.1 GCA_018675575.1 Bacteriovoracaceae bacterium
AATGATATTGGCGCGAATACCATCGCCTTTAGTCGCAGCCATAATCCATCTCCGATAGAATAGACACCATTATGATGAAGAGTTATGATTACACCGATGGATTTAATTGTCAAACCGACTCAGCGCTGCAATTTCAGTTGTACCTTCTGTTCTTCAACAGAAATTGCTAAATCAAATAGCAAAGTCGACGACTTGGATCTAGCGCAAGTCTATATTTTTTTAAAACGTTTTCCCGAGACAAAAAACATAATCGTTAATGGTGGCGACCCCTTACTTATGGCGCCAAGTTATTACGAAAAGTTGATCGAGTTTCTTGATGAAAAAGAGATGCCAACGAAGATACACCTTTGCACTAATCTTTGGGATTACTATTTAAATCCTGAAAAATGGAGACCTCTTTTTTCCCATTCGAGAGTAACTATCGGAACTTCCTTTCAGCTCGGTGGAGGAAGAACGATTAAGCCCGGTGAAATTCTTACTAAAGACTTGTTTAAGATGATCCTTTCAAAATTTGAAAGAGACTTTAGCTATGTTCCAAGCTTTATTGCTGTAGTAAGTGAAGAGAATGAAGATCTCTCTATGGAAACAATTGAGCTGGCTAAAGAGTTAGGGGTTGAATGTAAACTTAATAGGGCCATGAGTTCTGGAAGAGAAGGGAAACCTTATTCTATTGGAAAGATCTATAATACCTATATTGATATTTATGAAGCAGGCCTTAGTCAGTACGAGTTTAATACAAAAGAAATGCTAGAGCTTTTAAAGGGCCGAGGTTCAATTTGTCCAAGCAATAGAAGCTGCGATGAAGGCATCAGAAACCTTCAACCTAAATCAGATTCTGGTTACGAGTATAGTTCTTGTGGTTCATTTGGAGACGATCAAAGATATGGGATCGATTTTGAACTTGAGATGGAAGGGAGCTTAATCACACCTTTGCAAAATGAGGTAGAGTTAAAGTATCAAAAAGAAGAATGTATATCTTGTCCTAATTACTTTATCTGCAATGGATGCTTTAAAACGGTACTCGATCATAAAGAAGCGGGTATCGTAGAAGAAAGCTGCAAAGAGATGAAGTATTTTCGTGAAAGAGCGACGGGGCTGGGTTTAACTTGAAAAAGATAACTCTCTCTATTAACCCAACTTACTTTTGCAACTTTAGATGCGACTTTTGCTATCTAACTAAAGAGCAGTTAGGTGATAAGAAGACATTGAGGCTTGAAGATTTAAAGTGCAGACTAAGAGAGTTGCAGAGCTATGGCTACCAAGTCGATCATGTGGATCTTTATGGTGGAGAGATAGCTCTGCTAGGAGACTCTTATCTAGATGAACTTGATAAGATCTTAGAAGATCATGGTGATCCAAGTATTGCGATCAATACAAATTACTCAAGAGTTATTCCTTACTTTTTAAAAGAACATGTTGATTTGTCGGTAAGCTTTGATTTTGAAGCCAGACAAAGTTCGGATATTGTCCTTCAAAATATAATGGGAACTCCCAAAGAAGTGGCCATCTTAGTTTTGGCTTCACCTGAAGTTCTTAAGATGGATATCGATCTTATGATTAGAACCTTTAATCATATATCTAATATTAAAACTGTTGAAATAAAGCCCTATTCAACAAATCAGGCTAATCAGCTTGCGGTTACGTTTAAAGAATATGAGGACTTTGTCAGAGGCTGGATTGAGTCTCCAATTCCCAAAAGATTTGTTTTTGAAAATGAGAATTTGATTCAAGAGAGTCTTTTTGGCACTAGGAATGCTTTTTCTGATGATCACCTTTATATAACTCCAGAAGGGAAGTTTGCGGTTTTAGAGTTTGATGAAAACGACCATGAATTCTTTCTCTCCTTAGACTCGGTAAGTGATTACGAACTCTGGAGCGAAGAAGAAAAGAAAAATGTTCTTAGCAATAGTGTATGCGAGAAGTGTGAATACAAAGGGGTTTGTTTAACTGAGCACTATCGAGTCGTCACAAATGACGGGCCGTCATGTTCTGGCTTTAAAGGCCTGCTTGATTGGAGCCGTGAGAGCTCTCAATTCCAAAACTAAGAAGACAAGAAGCTCCTCTAGGAATAGCTTTATGAAGAGTGCCTTTTGGAATGCTAAGTTCGTCTTCGGCTTCTAATAAAACAGATCTTTCCTCGCCTTTAGAATCTTTAATAAAGAACTGTTTCCTTCCGTAAACAAGATGAACAAGAACGTCTCTATCATCAGAGTGATAATTAAAGCTTGATTCACCATTTTCTGGAACTAGATAAAGATGCAAATTAACATTATCTCCGAGACTTTTACACTTGCTTAGGATCTTAGGAGAAATAGATTCTAAGTTTTTAATAATGATAGTATGACCCTCATTAAGTTTAGACTTAATAAACTGGGCCTCTTCTGGAATACTTCCCCGCTCGCGGTTTTCATCATAGGTCTGAGTATCGCTATTAACATAGTGAAAGCTCTTCTTTGAGAAAAGTTCAGGATTAAGAAATAGGCCGTCGATCTCTTCTTTCTTAAGAAGGGGCGAACATCTTTGTTTCACCATCTAAGAGAAACTCCAAATAAAAGTAATGCATTGTTTTTTTATAGTCTTCACTCGAGAAGTCTTCGTTCTCTAGTGCTTCAAAGGGAAAGTCCTTGAGGATTTCATCATAGATCTCTTTTTCTTCGGAATATCTCTTATGATAAGGATCATTTCCAAAGAGAAGAAGCTCATCATCAAGTGATTCATAGAAGTCTTCTCCAAAGTTCTTTTCTAGTAGTTTGGCAAAAGTAATGGCCACAGCGTAAGACTTTCCTGGGTAGAAAAGCTCTTCTTGTTGAACGGTAGGGTATTGAATTGCTCTTTTAACAATTCTTTCTTTTTCCCACTCTTCTATAATCTTGTAATTAGAAAGATCATCACCCATGTCTTTATCTTTAAAGATTTGGTGAAATATCTTATGTCTTACATGCCAATCTTTCATAAGAGGAGTTGCTCACTTTCTTTTGAATAGCCTTTGGCCAAAAGATTCTTCATTAATGATTTAGGGGCGGCGCAAATATCGTCTTGCCAAGGCAGTTTATAACAATCTCCATTACAGACGTCTTTGACTTCGCAGCTTAAGCAAATAGGATTACGAGTCTTCTCATTACAAATTGCTCCGACTCTTTCCTTTGACGTTAAGAACTGATCGGTAGAATTAGAAATATGTCCCCAGTTCTCTAGGGCAGCAGAGTTTGGGCATCCAGCGAGGGTGCCATCTGCATTGATGGTGATTAAGTGCTGTTCACAATTTCGGCACCTGTTCCCAACCTGACGGTTCTCAAAAAGCGACTTAAGAATTTCATCTAATAAGATATTATTAATCTTCTTGTGAAGCTCATGCTTAATGGTTTGATCGTGCATATCAAAGAGCCATGCGTCTAGCTTCAGGTTTGATGGAAAGATCTCTAGGTTCTCGGCGGCGTGGCCATTTTGAGTAATCCTCTCAAAGACGATGTTTTGAATCCCAAGATTAGAAAAGTAATTGATAAGTTCTAGGGGTGTGTAGTTCTCAATTAGGTGACGTGAAAGGCAGACCATAACAGAGATTTGATGACCTCTAGATATGAGATCCTTAACGTTGTTCTCCCACTGCATAAGCTTCTTCTCACTAGGAAACCTGATATCAGCATCCCATGAGGTCCCTATTCCTTCATTTAAAAAGGCTTCGTCGATAAACTTATTCATTTCTTCGGTTAAATCAAAAGCCAAGTTGGTTTGAATGGCAAAATTTACATTTAATGGCAGGGCCTTTGCCTTTTTATAAAAATATTTTAAGTCCTCAATTGGTGCGAGAAGTGGTTCGCCCCCATGAAGAACAAGCCTTAGCGAATTAAGACCGTTTTCTCTGCTAAGGACTTCAAGAAAGTTTAGGGTCTTTGAAGGATTAAAGAAGATCTTCTTTCCTTGAGAGCCTGATGTAAAACAATGAGAGCAGTTTAAATTACATGTCTCGGTTGTCTTTACATAAATTTGAAGATCTTTTCCTAGTAGCATAGTTACCAATTAAACTCAAATCTATTTGTTATTTCTTTAAAGGATTTATTAGCCGTACATACATAGAGGCTTCCATCTCCTTGCATCTCTCCAACCTGGTGATAGAACCTCGGGTTGAAGACATTGATAAGAAGAGCAAAATTTGTATCCACTTTAAAGCTATCCATCTCGCGCTTCTTATCTTCTATATTCATGAGAGCTTCCCAGTTATTGGTAAAGAGACCATTAAAGGTCTCATCGTACCAGTGATAAGCGCCGACGGAGATAGACCTAGGACTGTTACAGTGGTCAGTATTATAGGTAATAAGATTAATAAAGCTTTTGTAATCGACCCCATTATGGGCTTTCATAAAACGAGACTCTTGCCACTCTAGAAAATTAAGATCAAAGATATTTAATGATGCTAGGACTTGGCTATAACTGATTTTCTTTTCAAGAAAGCTTTGAATTTGATCTTTTACTTGGAGAGTTTCTTTACTAGTAGAAGGTCTATCTTCTTTCCAGATACTCTCTGAAAGTTTTAATGTGGCAAATGGCTCGCATCGTCCTTCCTTAATATTTGTAGGATTAAACGGCAGTTTATTAAAGAAGGACAAGGCTTTTGATTTAAGCTCTTCGCTAGGAGAGACAGAAATATATCCCTTCTTAGAAAGTTTTTCACCAAGAGAGCTATTTTCAATCTTAGTACCTAATAGGTTTAAGCTAGGAATAGTTATATAAAGCTCATTTTCTTCAGGACAGTGATCATAGTAGATATGCTCGAAAAGGGTCATTCCTTTATTATCTTTTTTGACTTTTATAAATCCACTATCTAAAAAGACAGGAGCTTCGCCATACATAAGCTTGAGGTAA
Organism: Bacteriovoracaceae bacterium; assembly: GCA_018675575.1. GTDB lineage: Bacteria > Bdellovibrionota > Bacteriovoracia > Bacteriovoracales > Bacteriovoracaceae > M0603. Next base: position 4,861 of record JABGXW010000128.1, read on the forward strand.
AGATAGAGATCGGTCTGCTCAAATGAGTCTTCATTTGAGAGCCAAACCTTCTGATGAGAAAAGAATTCTTCTGCTATTTTTTTCATAGTTATAATGATGCCCTGCTTGAATCAATATACCGTGGGAGGTATAAAAGATAAAGAATGCGTACTTTCGAATCGGTTTCACTTTTACTTATCAATGAGTTGGGATTTGTTTTCCATCGCTATGATGCGGCGTCCCTTCTTGGGAAAGGCCATGAAGAGTCAGCCCGAAAACTTAAAGACTATATTGAATCTATGATCTCCATTGAAAACGAAGAGCTCTTTTATGATGTGGACACGATAGAGAAGGGAGAAGAGATCCTTCCTCATTTTCATGTCATCAACGGATCCTTTCAAGTTGTGATTTGGCTTCCAGATGATGAGTTTCTAGGAAGAGACTTTCTTTATGGTGAGTCTAAAGCTTTAGAAAACTATCATCCAGAAAAAGGCATGATGTGTTTTATGAAACCAAATGATCCTTGCTTCTTTCACGGGGTTACAAGACTTGAGTCTGAAATGGCCGTAGAGACGATTGGTTTTTCAAGCTTAAAGAGCAAAGACGATATTCCTCTTCAAAAAGATATCTTCTTAGAATCTAACTAATCTGTTTTGGGCCAGTCTTTGCACCATTGATAGTTAGTAATAAGAATCACTTCATTATCGCTTCTTAGCTTTTCTACTTTATGAACGAACATTGGATTTAACGTATTCATCAAGATCACTGTTCCATCTTGAATATTGATCTTATCAAAGTTGATGATGTCTTTATCTGGCAAACTTTCAAAGGGGCTAACAAGATCGGGCTGTACTGAAGGTGACCTATCTAGAGCTTCCGCATCAAAGTTTTCAAAGTCCTTTCTCTGCCCAACCAAAAGCTCTCTTCCGTCTACAGGAGTGTTCTTGGCGAAGTATACAAAAAACATATAAAGAAGCCTTGAAAAATAATCCATATGAAAAGAGTAAGGACCTTTTATAGATTCATTATCAAGGGGATCATAGAGGTACTTAACCATATCTGCTGTATAAAAGAGATGATCCTTAATTATGGGAGATGGTCTTGGAACAAACTTTAAACACTCTTCAGTTACACGGTCCATATATTCAGGATTTTTATGAAGCTCTGGTCTGTCGTAGTCCATTAAAGTAGCAAAATAAGCATGGTAGATGGATCTTGAAAGGTTAAGCTCATCATTTAGACCGTGAGGGATAAATCCAGTTTCAAGAACTTCTTTATGAAGATCTGGAGAGAGACTTATGCCTTCGACAATGGCGTAACCTTTCTCAGCCACTTCTTTCCAGATTGGATCAGGTTTTTCTTTAGAAAGATTACTCTCTAAGAACATCTTTGGAATGATGGTCCCGACTTTTTGGCAACCTTCATAAGGATAGTAGATTTCATCAAAGAGATAGCCTTCGCTATCGACTCCGATAAAATCGAGATCGATTCTATCTGTATAAACAAGAGGACCGAATTGATTTCCGTAGAACTCAAAGAGCCCCGAATTCTTAAAGACTTCAAAGCCGCCGATCTTGCCTTTGCGATGGCGAAAGAAATAATTGATTTCTTTTAGAAGCTCGCTCTTTTCCATTAGATAGGAACTAGTGTTTCAGCATCGATGGTTAGGTGTTCACCAAGCCTTCCATGACAATTGATACTTATAATAAGTGTTCTTACTATGGTATCTGTTTCAAGAGTGGTGACTCCGTGGATAAAATCTAGGTCGTTCGTTTTCATAAAACAAAGCTCTCCAAGTTTTGGAGTATGTTTCTTTAGATTCTCTTTCGTTCCAAATTGAAACTCTCTTCCTTCAAACTCTGACTTTGGAAACCAAACTATCATCTGCATGTCTGCCGGAATTAAATGAGTATGAAGGGCATGACCTTGATTAAGTTTTAGATCTTCAAAAACAAAATGAAGTTTGTCTGTGGCCAGTCCAAAGGAAGCCACCACTTTTTCAAAGAAATCTTTAACTCTTTGGTCAGGAGAATCTATGGATATAATATGTTCTAAGAGACCTTCTTCAGGAGAGTATTCTCCAAATTCAAATCCATTTCTTTTGACGATATCCATTAAGTTCATCCCCCCATTTTATTAACAAATTCTTTTAATTCAAGAAGATTATGGGTTATCCTTGCTTATGACCAATAATCAATCGCCTATACAAGAGTTTGAGGGCTTTTTTTCTCATGATGAGTGTCAGCAAATTCTTGAGCAACGGATAAAGGACTCAATTGGACCAAATGGTTTAGGAGACTTTTTAGTCTATAGAGATGAAGCCGATGAATATTGGAAGCCAATTATAGATAATATTTGGAGCAAGGTCTTTCCAGGACTAGAGTCCTACTTAAGTAACCTCGGAGGACTCTTTCCTTTAGAGAAGATCGACATCTCTCATGTGGGATTTTTAAATGATGAAGATGGATCTTTCACAGAGATGCATTACGATTGGGAAGTGGCCATCGTAGCAAAGAAGCTTCTGATTAAGCCTTTTGTTATGTTGATCTACTTAACTGATGTGGAAGAAGGCGGGGAACTTTACTTTCCTTTACAAGAAATCAAAATCAAACCGAAACTTGGAAACGCCGCTATCTTTCCATGTAATTATAGTTACCCGCATCTATCGACTCCCGTAACAAAAGGGAGCAAGCATGTTTGCCGAGTTACTTTTAAAGTCGAACCTAGTACCTATGAAGTCGATGAGCTGGAGATTTAGATGTATATAAATGAGTTTCCAAAGATCATTGACCAAGCCTTGTGCCAAAAGCTTATTGATTTTCGAAATGATAAGAAGCCTGATTCTTTTGGAGATTTAAGTTGGTGGGATGATCAAGCAGAAAGTGAAGACTTTCTGCTTAAGGCAAAAGAGGTTAACGAGTTTATTCGCCCTTGTATATCAAAGTATCTTGAAAGCTTTGGAGGGCATCTTTCTCCTATAGATATTCACCTAAAAGGCTTTGGACTTATCAGGCAACCGATAGGGGCTCACGACTCGATTCACTTTGATACAGATATCATCTTCAATGAAGATAATATCAAAGTAAGACCTTTTGTTTGCATACTTTACTTAAATGATAAAGAGTTCTCTGGAGGGCAGCTTATCTTTCCAGTGCAAAAGGAAGTGATTGAACCGGAACTAGGTAAAATTGTAATCTTTCCAGCTTCCTATATGTTCCCTCATCAAGTGGCGCCTATAGCCCTAGGTGAAAGATACTATATGCGCCTTAACTATATGTTTAGCGAATCCCTTTTTGATAAAGATAAAGATGAGTTTGATATCGAAAAGGAAGGAGCTCAGATATTTCTATAAAGTACGAATCAGTTCTCTTAGAAAAATTTGTTTTCACCGAAGGGAGTTTTCCCCAAGAGTTTCAAGACTATATTTGGGGTCTGGACTTTCCTGATACGGGAATAAGAGACGGCGAAGTTCGCTTTAAGATTCAAGATGTCTCGTTAGAGATTCGTACCAAGATTATTAGTCTCTTAATTGAACAAGACTTTGAGTCCCATATCGTTGAGGCCATTAAGAACTTTCATTTTGATATTAATAAGATGGAAAAGGGAGAGTTCATTCCCATGCATAATGAAGTTTCTCAAAGATCACCTTTTGAAGTCATCATTTGGTTTACTAAGACTGATGATTTTGAAGGCCGAGAGTTTGTTATGAAGGGCCCAGATCTAGATAAAGAAGTGCGTCCAAAGAACGCAATGATTTGCTTAGTAGACACCCTTACATCGGACGTGCTTCATGGCGTCAATGAGCTTCTTTCAGATACCCAGATCATCAGTATTACCGGCGGCCTAGGTAGGAAGCCAGAATACAGCTCTAACTAGCTAAAATTAGGTATACTTCCTTAGCGTAAAACAGATCTTAAAAGCTATACGTTTCATAGGCTTCTTACTACATTTCATTCACATTTACGAACGTTAACTCGCTTCTATCCGATCATGAAATTGAGGCCATTTTGCCCAGGAGGTAACATGATTTACGAATTGTCATTAGTGACAAAGGCGGAGTTATCAGATGATGAAGTCGCCAAAGTAAAAGACATGGTTCTAATTTTAGAGACCCAGGGCACGATAGACTACTAATGAAAATAGCTATAAGATCCGATTAACAACTAACTAAGCTACTTGCTAGTTATGAATATAATGTACGTGAGTATGTTAGATTCTAATATTGCTTCGGACGTGGGCTCTATTCACGTTTCGATAAAATGGAGTTTGGCTATTTTGGCTACCCTTTGGTTTTCAATTCTTTAAAAACAAAGTGTTACCGCCTCGTGGCCACCTCCACCATTCGTCGGGAAATGATCTCCCGTGACTTATAATGACTTCCTGTGATCTCTAGTGATCTAAAACTTGAACTTTCCTTAGGCTCTAGGCTGATCTCTAATTAGTTAGAGTGAGCTCGCATGATCTTGAATGAACGACTCTATTTCACATATGAAAAATAGACTTACAAATATTGGTGAATCATTGAACTGAAAATAATTATTTGATAATGCTTCAAGGTTAACTTGGAGGAAACGTATGTCTGAGATTACATCAAATAGAATTGAACAAATGATCTATATTATTAGAGGCCAGAAGGTCATGATCGATAGCGATTTAGCAGAGCTTTATGAGGTCGAAACAAAGATGCTCAAGAGGGCAGTTAGACGTAATATTGAACGTTTTCCAGATGACTTTATGTTCGAGTTAACTAAAGAGGAGTTGGAGAATTGGAGGTACCAATTTGGCACATCCAATAAAGAAAAGATGGGGCTTCGAGTCCAACCATTTGTTTTTACTGAGCAAGGTGTAACCATGCTCTCAAGTGTTCTTCGTAGTCCAAAGGCAATTCAGGTTAATATTTCGATCGTTAGAATATTTGTTAAAATGAGAAAATTATTAGCTTCAGAAGAGTCATTAACTGAGAAATTAGAACAGTTAGAAAAAGACTCAGATAAATTATTTCGTATTGTGTTTGAAAGGTTAGATAATTTGGAGGAAAATGTCCCACTCCTTCCCAAGGATAGGAACAAAATAGGGTTAAAGTAATCCTCGAATTTGTTAAAGTTTGTATTCATGCGGACGTCTATATTTCCTAAAATCATTGCCCCTGAAAGAAACTAGAAAAGTAATAACGAAATAAAACTCCTCCACCAGTGCATGGGTAATGATCAAAAAGTAGATTTTGCTGATCTAAGTCATGCGAATAGAGCCAAATACTCATTAATAAATTATATAGCATGCCGATAAGACCCTATCTTTATGGTAAATTGAAGAATAGTCGTACAAGTAGTTAGTACCATGGATACGATAAATCACACATCATTAAAAACAAAATTAAAGGGATCGTTATGAGTCAGTGTCCACTGTGCAAAGGCATTAATTTGATTATCATTTTTAGTATAATAATCGCTCCAAGTACCAAAGCCATTTCCATCACCAAATTGCATATACTCAGCTTTAGGAACTTTCATAGCGCGCATGATTGTTTGCAGTAATTGTTTATAAGGTCGGCCTGGAACACGGCCACCGATCTGTTGATTATTAGGTAGATTAGTTTGACGAAAATCATAGTAATTACCGGTATTGAGTGTTCCCCCACACTTTCCAATAGTGAAAGCAGGCATTTCAAAAGTTTGGTGAAGTGTACTCCAAGTTCCAAGTTCATTAGTGCTAAAAATAACTGAATTGTCTAAAAGATTCCCGTCACCTGTTGGATCGTCAGTCGCTAACAACTTAAGTGAAAGATTTCGAACAAATTTATCGATACCATATTTTTGCCGATCAGCTGCAATATCACTACTGCCAATGTCGTGGTGAATGCCACCATTGCTTGAGTATCCAATAGCATTATCATTCCAAAGAAGGTTGCCCATATAAACTACGCGCGTAAGATCACAAGCAAAAGCAAGCTTAATCATCTCGGTAATATTATCAAACATAACCCCAGCGCTGCCGGGAGTTGTATTCATTCCCCAATTATTATTTTGTGGAAATTGATATGGGTTACCACTGGCATTAGCCTGTAAACCTATTGTTGGTTGGCCACATGAAATAGTATTATTTGAATTCACTTTTTGTTGTAATTCAAAAACTCCATTGATGTATTCATCTAATATAATTTGATCTTTACTGGAAATTCTCGAATTATTCTGTAGTCCTAGAAGATCATTATAAACCTGATCTACGATTAGTTTATGTTTGTTTTGGCCACCGTTGGTATTTCCACCATTGAGTCCAGCAAAAAGTTTATTAAATAATTGTTGATCACCCTGCATACAACCAGAAACAATACGTTGACCATTAACAATTTTATAAGTAAAACCACGATCTTTATCGGCAGTCATCATTCTAATTGCTTTTTCAGAAACGACTTCATTTGGTAGATAAACCCCAGAAGAGCCTTCCATCACCACGTCAATAGAACGACCAATTGTTGGTTGATTTCCACCATTTAAGGAGCCACTAAGCGCTCCAGAATTATGATGCCCCTTACTACCAACATGGGAAACTCCACGATAGATATTCATATACGGAAGCAAGGAGGCATAACTACTATCAAAGATGCGAGATATTTGACCGTTGATTTGAGAAAGAGGTTTGGAAAATGATTGGTACTCGCCAGAAATAGGAATTAGGCCGGTTTCATTTATTGGAAATATTTGATGAGGGTCAATGCCATAAATACTGCAATATGAAACTGAACGGCGCTTTGGTTCAGAAGCAACCTGGGCCAAGACATCAGCTGGCATTAGAGAAACTAAGGTTGGAAGCGATAGCATGATGCCACCTGAGCCAACTAGAAATTGTCGACGATTGAAAAAACGATTTTCGAACTTTTTCTTTTTATTCCAAGTCATAACTTCCCCCACAAAGTAATATTTATTCACTAACAATATTTTAGCATTAATGGGCCAGAAATTACTTACTATTAGTGACCCTCAAACTGCTTAAGTACTAGTTTTAACTACTCCATCTTCTTAAATTGAATAGCATCATTGGCGATTATTGATACAATTGATTCTAAAACAGAGCTATTTGTATCATGTAAATTCGTCTGAGCATCAGTTAACTGACAACCGTCAGATGAATCTTCTTTTTTTTCTTTGATAAATCTGAACATATTTCGGCTAAAACAAGCTGTTCCTTCTGATGAAGTTGACAAATTAGTCATAAAATTGAAGGCATCATTAGCAAATACTGACTTGGTGGAAGTTAAAGGAACCGTGTCATCAGTATTGACTTGAAGAGCGTGTACAAACACCATTTGTTGATCGAAAACTAATTCCTGCGTTCGTTCTTTACCAATAGGATCAAAGCCTTCGAACATATTGCCAGCAGGATTGATTAAATTATGACAGGCCATACATACTGGCGAGTCTGTTTGATATCTGACAGCTTCTCTAGTCGTCGTTGTTAATAATTGATCATGAGTTAAAGCGTTATCATCCCTTTCGTCAGTAATATCAATTTCGGGGAATGGAATTTCATTACAGAGAACTCTCTTTTGAAAACTTACTCCCCTCGTAATTAGTTTTGTTCTCGTTTCTGAGCCGGTTAAAAATGGTGCTCGCATTAAAAGTCCTTGACGACGACCAATTATCTCAGCTGGAAAATTTTGATCCAAGACAGGTACATGGTTATATATTTGCGCTAACCCTGGATGACTTGCAAATGATTTATTTGAAGTTAGTAACTCTTTAAAGTTTGCACCTTCAGTATAAACCATCTTCTCAATATAGACTTTTGCTTCATCAACCATGGCATTTTCAAGGCCTTGCATCATTACTCCTTGGGTGACTTCAGCCGGAATTATTGATAAATCATTTGCAAAATCGGTTAGTGAATAGCGTTGAATATTTTTGATAACTTTATCTTTACCGCGTTGACTGGCCAAGAGTCTTTGAGTTTGAGCTTTAACTTGTGCCGTAGTTGCTAATTGTCCATTAGATGCAGCAGTCAGCAAGGCATCATCTGGAGTTGAATCAGTGGCCTGAAAAGAGATTCTAGAGGCAACTTCGTATTGAGTTAATTGTAACTTCGTCATTGAGTTTTGATTTGCTTGACCCATTTCAAGACGCCATAGAAATGCTGGATTAATTAGATGATAAGAAAAAGCAAATTTAAGTTTCTCTTTATAATCACCTTCAATTGCTGTCATAATTGCTTTTGTCTTATTAATTTCAGTTATAGTTAATACTCTTCTGAAAATCTTTTTTGCGAAACCATTTAGATATGCATCAGTACAACTGACTGCAGGATTTGTTCCGTTGGCACATGCGCCAAAGATGCTTGCGACTTTGGTGGTACTTAAAAAAATATAAGTTGCAATTTCATTAGCAACATCAAAAAACGATTCAACAGAAGCTGAACTTAGTGTAGATAAACGTAAGTGAGTATCTTCCTCAAAAGCTTCCTCACTTAATGTACTGAGTGAAGTTTGAGCTGCGGTAATGACATCAGCTCCAAAAAGGTCTTCAAGCGTATTGAGATATTGATCTTTAGTGAGGACGTAGCTGAGGGACTTTGATGATTCACTAGAATCATTACATATAAAAGAGTCATCTTCACTGCCAGCATCAGGCGCACGCATTTGGGTTACCCATTCGGCCAACGTATTATAATGAGCGGTGGTAAAGCTATTGGAGCTTAATGGCATATTTGTAGCGGCGTTAGCATTAGAACCGATATAATGCGCTAGCCGATAAATAACTGGTGAATTATCAATATCACCTGGTCTTGCCATACCGGCGACAATAAATTGATGATCAGTCTGTAGATCAAGCACAACACTGGTACTATTAACCCCATGGCATTGAAGACAATGATTAGCTAGAATTCCTCTTGCTGCAATATTTCTATTGGCCTCGTCTGCAGCAGAGTTTTTAATATAATTACGAGAAAGGACGATTGTATTACCAGCGCTATCAGTTTGTTGAGCAATTAATTCCTTAACACCATCATCCGAAGTACATTGTACCGCTATACTGTAATTACCATTATTACAAGGTCCGGTTATAATGCCATTAACACCATTACCTAAAATTGAAATATTTCTACCTGTTTCGCAAAGTCCAACTAGGTAAATAACATTATCTACACTGGCACCATCAAGCGGAGAAGAGATGGTTAAATTTGGAAGGTCTTGATCAAGAGATACATTAATCATTGCTGTGCTGTTATTACCAGCTGAATCAGTCGAACTTGCTAGAATAGGTTTCGTTCCTTCTCCTGAGGTCAAAATGACTTGTTTAAAGAACCTGTCATTAATACAAGACGCCATATAACTAGTAACGATACCTGCACCATTCAAACTTACTGCTAAACCTGACTCACAGTCACCTACAATCGTAAGCGATGTTGTACCAGTCTCAGTAGCACTACCTATAAAATTAATAATTGGCGCCACATCATCGAAGTAATAACTAGCATTAATTTGATTAACACTTTTATTTCCGGCAGCATCACAGCTAATAATTTTCAAATCAAGGCTTTGTCCAATTAAATTAAACGGAGTTGAATAAATGAATCCATCCGAACAATCGTCAAGATCACTGCCATTAGTTGTATAACGAATTTCTGAGGTATCTGTCGTAGCAAGAGTTAAAGCGAAAGCAGAATTATAACCACCGGCAGGAGTACTTAAAACAGCATCAACTGGTATAATATCATCAAAAGTATAAGTATGAGTAGCAACATCACTCATGGCATTACCGATACAAGTAATAGCATTAATAATAAACTCATCACCATTATTAATCGATGCCATCCCTGAATCTTTTAATCCAATTATCTCAGCTAAAGTAAGTGCTTTAGATAAAATGGCCACTTCTTCCATTCGCCCATCAAAGTATTGTCCATTAGAAGGATTACGGCCAATACTGGCAGGAATACTTGAGCTTGAACTAAGAACGCCTGACTTACTTAAATTTCCGACTTCAGAACCATTTAAATACAGTTTCATACTAGAACCATCGTAAGTGGCTGCGAAGTGATTCCAGCTTCCAGTATTGATATTACCAGAACTCGCTATCAATGTTGAAGTTGATCCACCCGTTTTTAAACGAAAACGAAGTCGAGTATCGATTCCAGATCTGATAGTTGAAACCATCCAATAATGATCTTGTTCACTCGTTCCAATTGCTTTTGAAATAAAACGATTATCGCGGCTACTGCCCCCAAAACTATTTGCTTTAAACCAACCAGTTAAAGTTAAGGCATTACCATTAATATCTAAATTATTTAATTCTATATAATCATTAGATCCATCAAAGTTATAAACATTTGAGCCACGGTCAGCTACTACCGTTGGCCTTGAACCTGATGGTGCAGATGAGTCAGACAATTCAGCATCATTATAGTAAATGGTGTCAGCGTCAAAATTTGAACTTGAACTATCGCTTAAGGCAAAAGCTCCTGAATATAAACTCCCCTGACTACAAGTTTGAGGAGCAGCTCCACCAATTATATAGCGAATACTACTTCCTGTTGTAGTTGAGTTTAAAGCAACCGATAAATCCCTATCGTTAAAATACTGGTTAGCTGGCGTATAAGTCGGTGGTGCAATCGCATCACTGGAATAAGTATAAGTAGATTTTGTAGTTGGACTGATATTTCCTAGACTATCACAAGCAATAGCTGAGACAACCACATCGTTAGTTCCGGAAATTTGAAATGAGTTAACATAAGTTATTAATCCAGCAGTATTACAATTTGTGATGTTTTGATCTTGTTGAATATATTTTATAATCGCTCCATTATCACCACTTATTGAAACAGAGATCGTATTCGAAAATTGAATATTTGATGGTGAAATAACTGGCGGTTGTGGTGCAATATTATCATAAGTATAAAGCTCCATTGCCACAATAGAAGCAATATTAAACTCACTACAAACAATCGCTTTCAATACGGTAGTTGCTAATGGAATCGAAATATTCGTTCCAAGATTATACAGAATGCCATCATTGCAATTATTCAGAGATGAAGTATTAAAAGCGTAACGAATTTTACCATTACCTAGATTATTTACTGATAGTTGAACATTAAAACTTTGATTAAAAATTTGATCTGTAACAGAGATAATTGGTGGGTTTGGGCGCTCTCCAACATAATCATAAACCGCACTAACTTCTGGCGACATATTGCCTGCACTGTCACAAGCGACTGCACGCAAAGTTATATCTTGTTTAGTAAATGTCAGCAAGATAAGACTTGATTGGTCATCGTCATCGTCATCGTCACAAACCAAGCTCGAATTATTAAGCGAATATCTAATATAAGAATCGGCTCCACTTGAGATTGAAATATTTAAATCATCTGTTACGTAAGTTGAACTAGCAAGACTTATAGATGGTGCATTAGCTGGTGCATCAGAAGAAGAACCGTCTTCAGGGGTTCCTCTTTTGTCGTAGATAGTTAAAGCACTTTTATTTTTTTTAATACCAAGCAAAGGTGTGCAGGAACTTATAAAAAAGATTCCTATGAGACAAAAAATATTTACACGACTAAGATTTTTCACTTTAATTCCTTGTTAACATTTAAAAACTTGTATCTGGATCTTCCTCGGCATCACCAACAAGGTGTGTCAATTCTAAATCAAAAGACGAAATTACTTGAAAATCCGGTCTGTTTCTGTTTTTTCGTTTGGAAAGTGTGTAATTTAAGCCATTTAGGTAGAGAGTATGAAGGACTTGAATAGACTAAAATAAAAAGAGGCCCCAAAATAAGGAATATTTGCTTCTATAAATAATTCGCCAAACAATATTTAAAACAAAGGAAGTGCAATATATTATAAAATTTATTTAAGACTTTTTAATTTAGCTCTTAATTTATGTCTCTCTTCTTTTAAAGAAGCTTTGAAATTTTGTCTTAAACTCTTTATAGCATCACGCTGAGACTTTCTGAATTCAACTTGCGTCTTTTTGAAAGCCTGTCTCTTTTCTTTCATTTGCAACTTGATTGCCTTATTCTTTTCTTTATTTTTGAACTTAAGTTGAAACTTTAAATCTCTCATTTCACTTAAAAGTATTAAAACTCTTTCATTTTTGCTCTTTAAGTTCGCAAGTTGCTTTTCATAAATTGTATTTTCAAAAGAAAGCCTTCTATCATGTTGCTCTTTTTGAAAAGAAGAAAATTCCAGCTCCATTTGTGCTATAACCTCAGGTGATAAATTCTTCCCTTTTTTATCCTTGGCATTAACTGACGTCATTAAAAGTAGGGCCATTGTAATTGTCATTAAAATTTTCATATAATCTCCTTTTCTTGATTCATTACAAATTATACGAATGGGCCAGAAAATAGTTTCACCTTGAGTTTCAAAAAGAACTATATACTAAATTTATATTGTTGATATAGTATAAAATGAAACCTTTTTAGCTCTGAATCGTATCAGGAATGTGAATACAATAATGAAATTCATGTACTTACATTTAGATAATGAAGCTCTTATGGAGAAGATTAAGACATCTGGTGACAAGGACGCATTTGAGCTCTTGTATGATCGTCTAAGCTTAAAACTGTATAACTTCGTTTATAGAATAGTAAATAACTCTGAAAAAGCAGAGGAGATAGTTCACGATAGCTTCTTTAAACTTTACGACAAGAGACAGAGCTTTGAAGTTGGAAAACGAATGAATACTTGGCTTTGGAATATTGCAAGAAATACTGCTTACGATACTTTAAAAAAGAAAAGAGAAGTTCTTCTAGATGCCGACTCTTCCTTAGATGAGCTAATTGAAGATTGTTCACCTGACGTCTTAGAAAAACTAATAAAAGAATCTGAATCTAAAAGACTAAAAGAGGCCTTAATGAAACTTCCCGATGCTCAAAAAGATGCACTAAACTTATGGCTGGAGGATATGTCTTTAAAAGAAATTGCAGAAATTATGGATAAATCAGAACAGGCAATTAAAAACTTAATTAATAGAGCTAAGACAAAGTTAAAAAATATTTTGGAGGAAAAATGAAAGAGCTCCTTAGGAAAAAACTTAAAAGAGGAAAACCTGCTGGAATGGATGCCCGCTTTAAGAATCAAATGCAAGAACGTTATGGAAAATCGACTTTCGATTTTAAATGGCTATTAGTACCAACTGTTACGTGTTTTTTGATTTTTTTCATTCAAGTAAACAAGGCTCCCGAAATACAAGGGCCTACATTTGATGAGTTTATAAGTTTTATCGACAATGCTTTAGAAGATGACGAATTAGAGCTTATTATAGAAGAAGGAGATCTTATGGCATATAGCGATAACTTTTCCTATGACCCACTAGAATAAGAAACATACTAAAAGGGGAAATCTTGGGGAGGATAGAGAAGTGATAAAAAAACTCCATCACGCCGCGTATAGATGTAGAGATTCTGAAGAGACAAGGGCCTTTTATGAAGATTTCCTTGAGCTTAGGTTTAAGGAAGCTTTTGAAATTCATGTAACAAAAACAAATAGGAAAGCGAAAGTTTTGCATTCTTTCTATGAGCTTGCAGATGATTCATGTATCGCCTTCTTTGAGGACCCTGAAACACCATTTGATTTTAAGAAACAGCATGACTTTGATCTACATATAGCATTTGAAGTGGATCAAGAACATCTCTTGAGCATGTTAAGCAAAGGAAAAAAAGAAAATAGGGAAGTTAGAGGAATTTCAGATCATGGAAATTTTCACTCGATCTATTTCCGTGATCCTAATGGTTATGTTATTGAGTTAGTTGCTAATGTTAAATTTGAATTTCCTAAAGACCCTCACAAAACTCTTGCTCAGTGGCAAGACGATAAAGAAAAAAAGGGCTTGTAGTAATCTGTAGTAATCCTAGAAAATACTTTAATAATTATAAAGAGTTATGAAGATCTCACCTCCTCCGCCATCACGAATGCTTTGCATCGTTTTTTTCAATAAATATTAGTTTAAACTATTTAAAAAATTAAAGGGGATAATATGAAAGATATTTTAATAGCATTAAAAGAGCTTACGGGAACTTATACCGGGCAAGGTATTAATCATGATAATCAAAACTTTAGAGGTGACTTTAAAGTTAATCCAATAATTAATGGCAATGGCATCGAAATAGGTTTCAAAGCAGTTGGGGATGGCGAAGAGGTGTATCATGAAGAGAAGACTTTAATTACTTTGGATGAAAATCATAAGCATTGTATGTGGAGTTTAAATTCAAATGCTCCTATGATGTTCAAATTTGAAATTAGAAATCAATCGGATACAGAAGTAACTTTTGGACTTAATGATCCAATGGATAAATCTGTTTTTAGAGAAGAGATAAAAATTGAATTCTTAAAAGATAGGAGAATAGGATATCATTATTCTTGGGGTATGCCTGGAGGAGATTTCCAATATCGCTCTGGCCTAAAAATGGCCATAATATAGTGGAAATTAGAGGCATAAATCATATTACATTTTCAGTATCAAACATTGAAACTAGTTTTAATTTTTATAAAGATGTTCTTGGTTTCGTACCAAAACTTAAATGGAGTAAAGGTGCCTATTTTTTGTCAGGAGATCTATGGGTGTGTTTATCTCTTGACGATAAAACTCGCAATAAAGAATTAGTAGAATATACCCATACAGCATTTGATATTTCAAAAGACAGTTTTAAGGAAGTTTCAAACCGAATAATTAACTCTAAAGTTAAAATCTATAAAGAGAATAAGTCTGAAGGTAACTCTATTTATTTCTTGGACCCTGATGGCCATAAATTAGAAATTCATTTTGGCACACTCGAAAGTCGTTTATGTGAATATAAAAAACAAAATAATCCAGATTTTATATTTTTTTAATGAGCTTGTTAGTAGCAATCTATATAAATCTTGGTGGCCTTAGAGATGAAAAGTCTGACAAATATCTCCAGACCGATGAGGTCGTTGCTTCAATTTTAGACATTGCTAAAAGTGATTACACCGATATTCAATTCAACCTAATGTCCAAGAAGGATGAGCAGGAATATTTATAGTCTGTTATAGTACTTCGTAGTCCTTTTCAAAATACACCCCATAAAATAAAGAGGTTAGGGCAAACTCATCGCCTCCACCACCACGATAATGCGCAGTTGCATTTCTAGACATGTTTTTATTGGGCCACCGACTACAAAGTCATGTTTTGTATAGAATCAAAAATGAATCAATTAACTCCTGAATTGTAGTAATCTGTGGTTACCTTTTCAATTCCTATCGACAATTCCAGGTAGTTACTAGGCTCTCACTACCTTCACACAACAACTTGATGAGTTAGAAAAACTTTGATATTTTCTCTGTGCTAAATCTAAGAATGGTGACATAAAATGAAATTGAAAATGGGTGAATATAACTTTAAATGTCGTGACGTTTCAGAGTCGCAAAAATTTTACCAAGAAATCTTAGGGTTTAAATTTGTTGAAACTGAAGGCGACTGTGTAAGGCTCGAGTTAAGTGACAAACGAATTTTGCTCATGCCCCTTGATAAAAATGAAGAACCGAGAATTACCTTTGACTTGATGACTGATTCAGTTCCAGAGGCAAAAAAAAAGCTTGAAGCAGCAGGGTACAAAACTGAAGATCGAAAATACGAGGATTGGAAGTTTTTTGCGGTTAAAGATCCAAATGGATTAGAGATTGAAATTATAGACGAGAAATAGATCATTTGTAGTAATCTGTAATACTTCTGAAAATCACATCACTGACTTTAAAGAAATGCGAGGCTTCCACCACCTCCACCACTGTAACCTCTCGTAATCTGCCAACATCATCGCCTCTAGGACAAATTCTTTTGATTACTCTTGGATATGTTTCGACAAGGCTGCATTTTTAAGTCGCATTAATTTGATTTTTGGCTAAAGAAAGTAGGGTGCTTATCCGATAGGTATAGTCAAGATTGTGGGTAAATATGCAAGATCGTTTTTTGTTAGATATATTTTACTATTTTATGGCCACGGTAGCGTGTGTGCCATTTTTTAAAGCCTGCGGACTTGGAAGTGTACTGGGTTATTTGGTGGCCGGTATGATGCTAGGCCCACATTGTTTAGGGCTACTAAGCCACGCAGAAAATATTCAAGAGATCAGCCAGATTGGCATTATAATGCTTTTATTTGTTATTGGCTTAGAACTAACCCCAAAAAGAATTAGCTATTTAAAAACTGTTATTTTGGGAGCAGGACTAAGTCAGTTCATTATAACAACGGTCACTATAACTGGGCTATTATTTTTTCTTGGATTAAAATTACCGGCCAGCCTTTTTGTAGGAACAGGTTTGACCTTATCTTCTACTGCCTTCGCATTAACATACTTACGTGAAAGTGACCAGCTAACTAAAAGTTATGGGCAGTCTTCTTTTGGTATACTACTTTTCCAGGATATTATAATTATTCCCATTTTAACAATCATTCCCTTTTTTACACCTATACCGGAAACTGGTTCCTTGAATTTGAAGTTAGCTGTTACTAACTTTGCCCTCCTAGCAGGAGTTTTGATTTTTGCACGTTTTGCATTAAAGCCATTGCTGCTTAAGATATATGAGTCACAATCAAAAGAAATATTTATTGGAAGTTGTCTTATGATTATTACAGGTACTTCTCTATTGATGCATGAAATTGGATTATCCAAGGCCTTAGGAGCTTTAATTGCTGGAGTATTTCTTTCAAACTCAGGATTAAGAAGTGATATTCAAAGCTTTTCTGTTCCTCTTAAGGCGATGATGATGGGGGTTTTCTTTATGGGCTTTGGTCTTACATTTGATGTGAGCTTTTTTATGAGCAACTTCAACATTGTCACATTGTTAACTCTTAGCTTCATGGCCGTGAAGTTTGCCATACTTCTTGGAGTTGGGAAGTATATTCATGGTGAATGGAAAAGTGGAACGAAACTAGGACTTATCTTATGTCAGGGAGGAGAATTTGGTCTCTTGGTTGCAGCTTTGTTATTTGAAAATTCCTTAATCGCTGAAATTGAAAATAAGTATTTGGTTAGTTCAATTACATTGAGTATTTTTATTGCACCAATATTGACTAAAATAATATCTCTCATCTTACCATTAACAAGTACCGTTAATGAAGCTCTCGAAACTAATTTATTAATTGTGGAAGAGTTTGGTGTTGAAGCAAATGAATATAAAGAAAACTATGAATCTATCAAGCATCCAGAAAAAGAGGCAGCTTAAAAATATGGTGCCAGCAGACTTATGCCGTAGGCTCGGCACCGGGCCTACAGATAATGTTGAGAATAAGGTACCTCTTTTTCCTAAAGATCGTAGTAAGATAGGCTTAAAGTAACTTTATGATTTGTTGTGATCTGTATCCATGTTGAATACTAGTAAATTTTTTCACGATCCACAAATAGTTCTTAGCATTGTGAATAGAGGAGAGTAATAAGATATCTCCTCTATTGTAAAAATATTATTTTGGTACAGGATAGATTATCCTCTGGTGGGTGTCTCTTGCTTTTTTAATTTTCATTATTTTATCAGTTTCTCCGATTACCCATTAGCCTAAGTAACATTAAAAATAGATTGATGAAATCAAGATAGAGGGTGAGCGCACCCATAATTGTCTCTTTATGGTCTTCAGCTGTTCCTTCATTACCTATAATATTTGAGTTTTTAATCTTTTGGGTGTCATAGGCGGTTAATCCAGCGAAGACAATAACACCTACAAGACTGAAAATGGTCCCCATTTGGCCACCTAACATACTTGGGAAAAAGAAAGAGAGTAGTGAAAAACCTATTATTCCATAAAGTCCCATGTGACAAAAAGTTCCTACTGGGCCTAAATCTCTTTTAGTCACAAAGCCAAACATACTCAAACCGGCAAATGAGAATGCAGTTAAAAAGAAAACAGATTGGATACTCTCTCTGGTGTAGACAAGAAAAATGGTAGAAAAGGTAATTCCAGTTAAAAGGGCGTATACTAAGTAAATGGATGTCGCAGCTGTTGCCGACATTTTATTAATTTTTGCGGACAGATAAATGACAGATCCAAACTGAGCAATAATAAGCCCCCAAAATAGAATCCTATTAGTCATTATTTGAATAACGGTTTGCTCGTTTTCAGCTAAAAGGTAGGCAACTGTTCCTGTTAAAAGTAATCCAAATGTCATCCACCTATATACACCTGTCATAAATCGAACATTTTCAGCAGCAATGCTTGCTTGGCCACTTGTTTGTGTCATATCTGAGTTCATATACTTTCCTTGATAATATTGAGTTAGTTGTATTTTAAAACTAATGTATTCTAATATGCACCAGAAGATATCATTTTTATAGTATCGATGCTTGCGGGAGTGTTAATTTTTAAGAACATTAATAGTAATCGGTAGTTACTATGAAATTCTCCAAACAAAATAAACCAGTTACAAGGCTTCCACCACCTCTACCAAACAAAAGTATAATATCGAACCCCACAGATACAGGATAAATTAAAAAGGCTCCATCCCAGAAGCCGTTTTAAGATTTTTTACATGCTTTGAAAATGTATATTAATCTATGTTTAAATTATCTCATCAAGAATCTAAAAAGCCAAGCCTCAGCATAAATTGAACTTATTCGTAAATGCTAAAGAGCTTATCTGTTCTATCTAATCTATTAATTTCTATTTTAAACGCTTTTACTTTTTCAGGCTGAAGACTGATCCAATGATCGATGTCTATTTTATTGACCTCTAGAAGCATCCTCGCAGTTGTGGGACCTGTTAAATATGACCGTATTCGTTCTCCGTCAGTTGCATTTACAAAACCTACATTAAAAAAAAAATATTAGCAATAAAATTATTCTCACAGATAATTCCTTTTTTCGTTGATCTTCTCTCTTTTTCTTCTTTCGATTGGGCGACACTCGTTAATATTTCTTGTGTAATACTGCATCTTCTTTGCTGTTGATTTATGATAAGTTTTCTTTTTCCAATAAAATTTAGATTAAAAATATTCACTACTCAGATTGATCAATTCGCCAATTAGAAAAATATCGTTCTCAAAACAAAATCTAAAAAAGTTAGGATCTACTAGGTGCCAAATGAAAAGAGTGGAGTGTTTAACGGGTTTTTCCTTTATACTATTTCTGACTTACGTTTGAACTTGTAATAAATTTGTAACTATTTTAAATCACAGGAAGTGGTACCAGTAGGTAGTACCTTAATTTTAAAGTCAGTTCTCTCCACTTTCTTCATCATTTTAGCATTTAATTTTTTCCATCTTGGGATCGTACATGGGGGCCAATGAAACTAGTGCCGGATAATTTGAGCCAGCGATTTCAATTTCCCATTCTCCTTCTTCAATAAACTTTTTACAAACAGGTTCACCTGCTTCAATCATAAAAAGTCCAACAGCACCACCAAGCGTGTGACCGTAAGAAGCAGCTCTTACATATCCCATGGCCTTACCATTTCTAGATATAATCTCTGCATGGCAAAGAAGAGGTTTGGGATCTTTAACTAGCACCTGGGCGAGTCTTCTGGTTTGATGAAATAGCTTTTCTGGCTTAAGTTTTATGGCAGCTGCTTTACCTATGAAGTCATTATCTGTTTTTAAATTAACAGCAAAGCCAAGACCAGTTTCAAAAGGGTTGTCGGTATTATCGATATCATGACCATAATCCCTATACCCTTTTTCCATTCTTAATGATCCTAGAGATCTTAATCCGGCATGGCGTAGATTAAATCTTTCTCCTATAGCTACAATTTCATCGTAAACATGAACTGATTGAGAACTTGGAATATATAATTCATAGCCTAGCTCTCCCACATAGGTAATTCTGATCAAGTATAGTTTTGCAAATCCAACTGAAATTTCTTTCACCGTTCTAAAAGGAAAAGCTTCATTGCTAAGATCAGTATTAGTTAAAGTTTGTAATAATTCTCTCGACCTAGGTCCTTGAATATTTAACTGGCTAAGTCCATCGGTAATATCTGAAACAAAGCAGTGCTCATTTTCTAAGATATTTCTTTTCATCCAAGTTTCGACATGTCTATGCATGGTATCCGTTACTACTACAATGAACTTTTCTTCATTTATTTTTGTAACCGTTAGGTCAGCTTCAAGTTTTCCGTCTTTATTTAGCCATTGAGTGTACGTGATCATACCTTCATCACCATCAACTTCATTCGCCGAGATTCTATTGAGCATTCTTCCAGCGTCACGACCATTAACTTCAAATTTACCCATAAAGGACATATCCATTATGATGACGTCCTCCCTAGCTGCATTGTGTTCTTCGGCCCAATAGGAAAACCAGTTTTCTCTTCCCCATGAAAGCTCATCTACTTCAGGCTTTTTTCCATTAGGAGCAAACCAAGCTGGGCTTTCCCATCCACTTACATCTGTGAAGTAAGCACCGGCGGCCTTCATACGATCATAGAATGGGGATTTCTTACAATCTCTAGCTGTTTGAGGGACTTTAAAGGGGTAATGACACTTATAAACATTCCCTAAAGATTCAACTGTTCGAGCAGCTCTATACTTAGGGGTATTTTGATATGAATGCAAGCGATCGATATTCATTCCTGTAATATCGTATTGGGGACGTCCACTCATAATCCATTCGGACATAAGCTTTCCAATTCCTCCTCCGGTTAAAATTCCAATGGAGTTAAGTCCTGCTGCGACAAAATAATTTTTAAGTTCAGGAGCCTCTCCAATTATGGGAGCTAGATCTGGTGTAAAACTTTCTGGTCCACAGAAAAACTTCTTAAGCCCTAGCTCCATAGTTATTGGAACTCTTGCCATAGCTTTTTCCAGAAATGGAGTCATACGATCCCAATCTGGAGAAAGGTCTTGAAAAGAAAAGTTTTCTGGAATCTTACTATTTGCAAGCCAGGGAGCGCATACCGGCTCGAACATACCAATCATTAATCCATCCATTTCTTGACGATAATAACCGTAGCTTGAAGGGTCTTCTAAAATTGGCATTCCTTCAGGTAGATCTTTGCACTCTTCAGTGATTAAGTAGTAATGTTCAGCAGCTTGGTTTGGGATATTCACCCCTGCCATTTCTCCAAATTGTCTTGCCCACATTCCAGCGCAGTTCACTACGTATTCACAGTCAATATCTCCTTGAAGAGTCTTAACTCCTGTCACCATTCCGTTTTTCTTCTTAATACCTGTAGCAGTTACCCCTTGAATGATTTTTGCACCCTGTATACGAGCGCCTTTCGCCATGGACATGGTGGCGCCCACAGGATCAACTCTTCCATCGGTTGGAACATAAAACCCTGCCTCTAAGTCATCTACATGGGCCAAGGGAAAAAGTTTTTTAATTTGAGCAGGAGAGATCTCTTGAACATCAATACCGCAATATCTATTAAAAGCTGAAACCCTACGATATTCTTCTAGTCTGTCTTTGTTTGGGGCCACCTCAATAAACCCAATGGGACTAAAGCCTGTTGACAGTCCTGTCTCTGCTTCTAAATTTTTATAAAGATCCTTGGTATATTTACGAAGTTCTGTTGAAGTTTCTGAAGTTGAACCAAAAGTTACCATGAGTCCTGCAGCGTGCCAAGTGGTACCTGCAGTTAATTCGTTTTGCTCGATTAAAACAACATCTTTCCAACCGGCATGTGCCAAATGATAGGCGGTGGAAACTCCGATTATGCCTCCACCAACGATGACTACTCTAGCTTGTTTTGGCATATCAATCATGACTTACTCCGGAAAAATCGATAATGTTAAACAAAAGCCTATAATGGGGAGATTCACTTAGTCATCAAATTTTTTTAGTAAGAACTGTATTTATAGTTTTTCCAATACGTCTATCTGGGCCATCTCTGTTTAGATAAATTAAAAACTTGTGTCACTGTAAATTTAAGAAAAAGAAGAGGTGCTAAGAGATTAAGACATATTTTTTCATTTTATATCCAATTTTTTTGCTCTGCTTTATGTAACTAGTTTTTCTTCGACATCCTTTAATCGAGAAACCAGAGTTGTAACTAAAGAATTATACCAAGGTGGCAAAGCTCCAAGCATATCTTGAAATATATCGAAGGCAAATACCACAACTTGAACATCGCCTAAGGCAGTCACTGTTGCGGTTCGTTTTATCTCCTTGAAAAAAGACATTTCACCAACAAACTCTTTTTCAGTGATAGTTCCCAATACGATTAATTCATTATCGCCTGATTTTTTTGAGGCTTGCAGGGTGCCAGATTGGACGTAATACATTTCAGTAGCTTTTTCGCCCTCATTCATGAGTATTTCGCCGTCTTTCAATGTTCTTATTACTTTTTCCATTTACACCCTCTATTTATTTACGTTTTGTATATATAGAAATTATAGGAACAAAATTTCGACTCGACAAGTCTCGATGGTTGAGGTGGTGGAAGTCTCGTAACTAATTTAAATTGTTGAGTGATTTTTGAAAGTAACTACAAATCATTACAACTATATCTATATCCATGATGCAAGAGTTCACAATTTCGAACCATATAGCTACTTTACTCTTACTTTTTTAACTTCTAATTACTTCCTGGGTCTTGAAAGAAAAATTTAATATCAAATTCATTTAGAGGTGATTCTATTTCAGAATAGATTAGCTCATCTCTTTTAATTTTTTTCTTTAAAAAAAAGATCTTTCTTACCAGCGCACTTAATTCGCCCCTCTATATGAGATCCTCCTGATGTCGAACCTTTCCAGTCCTTACTTATAACTTTAAATCCACCACTCAATGAAACTTCTTTTTCATCATTCATTATTAATTAATATCACAGGAGATCACTGGAAGTCACTGGAGATCATCATGGTGGTGGAGGTGGTGGTCTCCTAACTTATTTAATTTATTAAATGATATTTCGTATGTTCGGCGCCTAGCCTGCTGAGTAACTACCTGATCTAAATAGCATTGCTAATAAAAAGTATTTCATAAACGTCTCCTTTCTTCTTAACTATTTATGCAAGTCACTCATTATCGCCCAAAAATCCAAGCGCCCTTAAACAAAATCCAAAAACACAATAATTTCCTAAACTTAAATCAGTTCTAAATAAATTAAGTGTACGATTAAAATCATAGGCTACCCTTAATTTTCCTGAACTTTGCAAACAAA
>JABGXW010000129.1 GCA_018675575.1 Bacteriovoracaceae bacterium
CCGTTTATAATGCAATAGTTTTTAAGAAAGATATATCCAATGAAGAGATTATCTCCAGGCTTAAGGATGAGGTTACATATAAAGTTAAGCGTAGCCCAATAGGGTTGATGGGAGATTAAAATGAAAAAAGATGAATCTTATAACAAGCTTGTAAAAAAATTAAAAAAATCTAAATCAGAAAGAAAAGATTTCATTAAACGAGTAGATCGAATTAAGGATTGTCAGAAAAATATAAGTAAATTAGATCCTAAAAAATCAAAGGGATTAGCGAACTCAACAGGCAAGTTAATTAGTATGTTTAACGAAGCGATAAAAGAATCAAAATAGGAGTTTTAATGACATCAAAAAAGACAAAAGAGCTACGTAGAAAGTCAAAGGGAGGCCCTATCGCTACTGATGAAGAGTACGAAAAATACCCTGAACTCTTTTTGTTTTTCTATGATGAATTAGTGGATATAAATGATCGGAAGCTTGGGATTAGCCCACTTAATTCAGATTGCTATAACAAAATTAAAAGAAGGTATGAAAATGGAGAATATCCTGAACATTTACGTAGGTTTGCCGAAAAGGAATTACGTCTTAAGATACGAGAAAACTAATCAATATATTATGTAGTGGAAGGTAGATTGTGGTGAAAGCACGAAGACATTTTATGTTTAAGCAAGGCGAGGGTAATTCAGAATTCGAAATAATGAAAAGTGAAACCAATGTTCAAACTGATACTTTAGAATTTGGTGTGTATTTTTCGAATGATCTTACAGTGAAGACTGTTAAGGCTGATATAGATAATAATAAAAACCTTAGCTGTAATGGAAAGCAAATTAAAGCATTCCTAAGTGTGGAAGAGGGAGATTGTATTTGGATTTTCGATACTAGTATATATTGTTTCGAATGTGTTGATCACCAAGTTCATGAGTATCCGTCGGGGGATGCGAATACTCCCGTTTATTTAGGCAAATCTAAATGGAAAATATCAGCAAAGCCTAAGAGATTTAATTTGTTAAAAGGATTTGAAATCTCTGATGTGTCTGAAATGTTTAGCACTTCATCAGGAAACCCGTCTATGAATCGAGGAACTATTAAGGAGTTCTCTACCAGTGAGCATAAAGAACATTATGAAATTTGTGAAAGCCTTCTAACGGATAAAAAAATAGAAGTAAATTTAGATAATTTTATTGATTACTTAACACCAACACAGTTTGAAACTGTCGCCTTTATGATTTTTTACCTTTATGGAAAAGTTCCCAGGTCATATGCCGGTGGATCACGTAAGGATATTGATTTAGAGGTTTTTTCTGTAACAAAGAATATCACCAAGTTGTATCAAGTTAAGAAAAAAGAGATTGGTGCGACCTCAAAAGAAGACAAAGAGTTAAGAGATTACTTGTTTAAAAGAGATGTTTGGTTAATTCACTCTGGTAAGACAGATCAATCTGTAAAAACTTTGGGTAAGGACTGGATGCAGTGGATGATTTGTAATCATAATACCATTGATCCGGTATTAGCAAATCTTCATACTTGGGTGAAATGTCTTTTTCCCGACAACTTATTTCACTATGTTGATATTTGTAAGCATGTCGAGGTCGAAGGAAGTCTTAAAACATACTATCTAGATGAGTTCGAAATTGATGTTGATGTATTTGAACGTGGATTTGATCAAGCAAATAAAGATAATATGCTCACTAGAAAACTTTCATTGAATGAGGATGGGTATAATAAAGTATCGAAATCAAATATTGTTGACAGGGGAATCCTTAAACATATTCGCAGTTCGTTAATCTCTCTTTTAAGAGCAAATATTCCTGATTGTTCAATTCCAAACAATGGTGTCGATGCTGATCAAATAACTATTAATATTAAAGTAAACCAAAAAAGATATAAATATGACTTTTGTATCGCCTTGGTTGAGCAAGTCGAAGATGGTGATTTGATTCTTGACTTGTATAAAGAATTAGAAAAGTTATGGAAAATATAACTAGGATGCTACATGATTATATATTTGGGTGAAAATTTAAAAGGTGAGATC
>JABGXW010000130.1 GCA_018675575.1 Bacteriovoracaceae bacterium
ATCTAACTTGTTTTTGAAATGTGGTTGAAAGAGAATTTCTCTAGGGATTGATTTAAAGAGTTTTCACTGCGTGATGACTTCTGCTACTTTAAGAATGTCCAGTTACATGTACCACTTACGGTCGATAAATGCAGCGGAACCCAAGTAACGGTGCCGCAAGAGCACTTGGAAAAACGTCCGCCGGACTCGATAACAACGTTAACATAAACACTCCGGCATTCAGTTCACTGAATTTTGTACCACCACGCAAAGCGGCTCCTCCCGTGCCCCCCTCCCACCGGCCAAAAGAGTTGGCGGATGTGTATAGACCGTCTGGTAAAAAATCATCATTTAAAAGAGAGCCAGTTTGTCCCGTCGTGAACTCTTTCATTGCTAGTTCCTCATCAACTGGACCTAAGGTAAACCCTGCTGAAGTTGCATCCCAATCTGTCCACTCATTAGCATTTCCTGACAGGTCCCAAATTTCGCTGCCATTGGACAAGTTATGAGTTCTTTTTTGCTCCCAACCTGATCCGGGAAGTTCTCCTGAATTATTTCCAGTACCAATATAGGGATCATTTGTATCTGTTACTGTTAATGTAATTGCTGGTAGACCATCTGTATGTCCTCTTGGGATGTGACCTGTTCCAACAATTCCGCTTGACCAGTTAGAGGCGGTGCTTTCTATATCTCTTGCAATAGTCATCCATTCAGCATTAGAAATCAGAGAAAAAGTTCCTTCAAATCCAAACTCAAACATCGCTTCACATCTTGCTTGCGCGCTAGAACCCGCTCCTGCTTGCCTCATGTCCCATGGCAATCCTGCTGCTTGAGAAATAGGAAGATCAGTTGTAACGTTGCAATCGGATGCGCATTTTGCTTCGTATTTCATAACGCAAAAATCTACTGTGTCTAAAATTGCATTACCATCAACTGCAACGAAACCTGCTGGACAACTTATGATAACTGAATCAATTGTGTAATTTATTAAAGCGGTATTTGAAGTGGCTTGATTTGCTGTAACTGAGTAATCAAAACTTGCTGCTCCGAAATAACCCGATTTTCCCGTTACTCCTACTGTACATACTCCTGCACCGTCACAGCTACAGGCCGAGCTCAATGTAATATTTGCATCGGCTACTATTGAGCAACTAGTCGCTATATCGCCGTCTGAGTCAGTATAGCTTAAAGTGATAATTGATTCCGTGTCTTCAGTTCCGTTTGATGAAGTTCCGTTAGATACGCTAGGTGAACTATTTGTTGCCGCTTGGGCATCGTTTGAAGATGATCCCGCCCTATTATTATTAAAAAATTCGACCTCTATCTTTGAAGAACAAGAAGTCAATATAACCTCTATAAGGGCCATTACTACTATTTTAGGGTTAGTCACGAAACTTTCCTTTAATAATAATTGAACTGACTTTATTTTTATCTAGTCAAATAGAACTAATTGTAGCATTGATATAAAATGTTCCATTTAGCAACCTGCCCTCTAGTAAAATCTGCCACTTATGATACTTGTGAAAGCTAAATCTCTTTAATAAGCGCCACTTTTTATAGGAGTGCGAATATTTCTTAAGCAGTGACTTTCACTCGTGCTAGCGATCATGTTATGTCTATGTGGAGATGTAAATCTAAATATACCTTTAAAAGTACAGCACAAACTCACCCCTTGTTTTGTTCTAAATGATTTGAATTAAGAAATTAGAAGGAAGGACAGGCAGTAGATCCCCAATTTCCTGTATTTGTCTTACCGCTCTTAGGGGATTTTCCATACTTGCCAAGACCAAAAGAGCTTGTAGAGAAATCGGGAGTTGTATCTTTACAAGAAAACTTTATTCCTCGACAGCTAACGATAAATCTTTCTCTTTCAACGTCTTTCATAACTTCATCATGAACAGTTTCTTCAACAATTGGTTCAATTTGGTAATATCTGTGGAAATTATGTTTTTCCGATTGAGATAAGCTATTTGGATTCTTTTTATACTTTTCACCAAGGTAGCTATCTTGAAAGCGCTGATCTAATTTAGCTTTTATTTCAGGTTTATTATAATGAACATTCACTTCACTACATTGCTTTGAATATTCGGTACATGAGCTAGGGTTATTACATTTTCCATAAAATGATCCTGCTGATGGAGCTGGTCCACAAGTTCCAGCTAATTTAGGATCAAGGTTCCCATTATTAAATGGATCATTGGGGTGACCAGTAGGAATGACTGTCACTTTTATATCATCGCCAGCGCCTACTGATTTTTTAAACTCTTCGGCCATGCTTATGCCTCTCATTGAAGATAGCGCTAGGAAGGTTAATTGTTCTGCAGTATTACTAGACAAGCCAGCACTACTTGTAAAAAGGCCAGCTTTTACTTCTTCATTATAATCGTCATCTTGTTTTCCAAGCTCTTTTACACTTTTAAGAAAAGGTGACTTCTCAGCAAACAGTTTCTTTAGCATTCCGTCATACTTATCACCATTTCCATCTTTGTTTGCTTGTTGTTTCATTTTATCAAAAGCAGATACCCAACCTTCATCTGAACTCCCAGGATAACTATTTGAACCATTTACTAAATTTCTCATTTTGCTTAATGAGAATTTGGGATCCATAAATGCTTCTCTCATAAAGTCAATCATCTCACATGAATCTTGAATTTTATCATCACGAGTGTCGGCCTTATGTTTTGAACAATTGGTTACCATAGACGCACAAGAGTAGATTTTTACCTCCTTTAGGGATCTTTCAACTTTTCTTCCAAAATTATCCGTAAAAGGTTTTAGCTCTTGATTCCATTTTTGAGCATTATCATCATATTGTTGTTTAGCAGCTGAATTTTGTGTATCAAGACTCATTCCATTTGGAGGGAATGCGTCTCCTGCTTGATTTATTTTGGAAATATTTTGATTTTTGTAAACAAGTTTTTTTGGAACAGCAATTAATTCCTTTTCTTTGGCAGCATCAATTTTACAATAAACAGTATTGGGATCATTTTCATACATGCCGTTAATGAATACTTGGGCCTGCTTTGAACTGTCAAAGACGCCCAAAGCACTCTTTGCATTCACTGAGCGATCATGTTTTACACCATTAATTGTTTCTTTCCATTTATAGGAATCACCATCACTGCTATCATAAGAGCCTACAGTTTTCATTTGTCCTTCTTTGAAGACAGCCTTTTTAAAAGCCCCCTTACATTCACGTTTTACAGACTTCATTGCAATCTCTAGACCTTTATTTTGAATATTCTCGATTGCTCTTTTCTTGTTTAGATTTTCACTTTCAAGTTCGGCAGTTTTTTTATCTTTATTTAATTCAAGCTTTGCTATCTTTGATTCTCTTCTTTCATTTTGAGTATTTTGATAATTTTCTTTTTTCTCTTGCTGTATTTTTATATATTCATCACGCTTATCAGTATAATATTTTTCTTTAGCAGGATATTGGTTTATCTTGTCTGATGTATAGTCATTTTTGGTCTTTACATAATCGTCGTACTTCTTATTTGAGTTTGAAATTTTCTCGTCAGTTTCGGAGTTAATAGTCGTCACCTTCGATTCGGTATCGCGACTAAGTTTATCCATTTCCTTTATATTGGCATCATAATCATCTTGGTAATTATCTTCTAGCTTTAAAAGCCCTGCTTTAATTTTTTTAGTATATTTCTTTTCATCTCCATTTTCTTTTTCGATGACATCATCGTGAATTTTGCTCGAGATCGAACAAGAAGTGCCGGCCAAATCATCAGCAGACTGATCTAAACCAATGCTAACAGTTTCACACGTAAGAGCATGTGTACTAAATGCGAAAATTAAACTAATAAAAGCCCCATGTATAAGGGCAGCTATGCGTAATGGTTTTTTTTTCATTAATGTTCTCCAAACATTATTATCGGTTAATTATGACGGGCTGTTGAGAAAAAAATTTAACTTACATAATAACTATAACTTACGAAAGGTTTGCCCCTCGTAGCCTCCAGTTAGGTGCCAGCAGACTTTATGTGAACTTTTTGGCTACTACAAATTTGCATGATTCCTTAACTATATTATATACTTAATTCATTTCTAAACGTCGTCAAAATGGCAAAACTAAATAGTTTGCATTGGTAATTAAACTCAGCGCCTTAAATATCGAGGGAAAATTTCATATGAGAAGAATTATTTACATTTATTTAATAATACTTATTTCTTTTGGGAAATCTTTTTCAGAAGAGTTTGACGTTCCGGGAAACTATAAAAATCAATGCAAACTAATCTCAACAAAAGACATGTCCTATCAAGACAAAAAAATGAATAAGATAATTTCTCGACGAAATGTTTATGCTGTCTCTCAGAATAAAATCACTAAAAAACTAGCTCGAAATTGTATCAGACATTTCATAAAAGATTTGTACAAATCTAATGAACTGATATCAGCAGTATCAGTTTATTTATATGAAAATAAAAAACAAATTGGAAACGATAGATTTACAATTGCAAAAGGAACTTTTGCTCCGGCAGGGGGATGGGAAAATGCATCTGACTTTAATGAAATTTAAAATAATAAGCTCAAATTTAAATATAATAAAGACTATTTTTATAATAAAAAGAGAAAAATAAAAATATATTCAATTTCAGAACGAAAAAGAAAAAAGATATTTATATTAATAGTTCAAGCTGAGGATAACTCCCAGATGGAGGCCGATAAAAAATTTAAAAGCCCTAAGTCTTTTATAAAAAATATTAACTACAAAAGAAAACTGGAAAAAAAATATAAAAATAATATATTAAAGAGATTTAAAATTACAAAAAAATCATTAGATGAAATATCACTCGAAGGTGTTGTTCAAAAATGGCCAATGGACTAAGTTCAGAGAGAGGGACGGATGGTCCTAAAATTTAATCTTACAGTGTTACTTGTTCCTTCTTGTGATCATATGTTTTAAAATGATTTTGAGCTTAATTAATCCTGGTAATAATTGCCAGAAATACGACCTTGAGAGCGATGATATCGCCTAACGAAAAAGGTTCTTTAACTTATTTTATTTTTATAAAATTCTTTCTTTCTTTTAGTAGAGGCACCATAATGAAAAAGAACACAAATATATAAAAGACACTCAGGCAAGATGATGTCAGTGGCAAACCTCTAGAATCTATAAAATAACCAATTAAAGGGCCAGCAAATGTAAAGAAAACCCTGACACCCATTTGACTGACACTGTTCGCCGTTGCTCTAAAATCACCAGTTACTCTTTTATTAAGAGCATCTTTTAAAATAACTTGGCCAAATCCTCGACAAACTTGAAATAACAAACAAACGAAGAAACCTAATACATGGTCAACAAAGGAAATTCCCAAATAACCAGCAATAGGCAAAATACCAATTAATATAAGAATATTTGTACTACCCCAGCTTTTTTCAATTTGATGTGCTTTTGCGCTAGTGTAGGAAACAACAAAGTTTGTTATGGCCCATAAGAAACCAAAATACATAAGAGGGATTTTTAAATTTGTCCAGTATTTTTGAAAGAGCCAAACAGCGAAGAGAGTTCCCGAAAATGAAGATATAATATTTAAAATAATAAAGTTTAAAAGTTTTGATTGTTTAAATAATTTTCTATAAATATATTTAAAATTTTCTCTATGCTTGTTTTCCATTTTCTTACGTGGAGGTTCAATAAGAGTAAAGGCAATAAAGAGAGTTAGCCAGCTTGTGGCGGCAGAAATGATTGCTAAATCTTTGATAGAAATTGAAAAAATAAGTAAAATGCTGCTCAATAAAGCGGCCACACCTTCACCCATAGCAAAATAGGATAAACTTCGTCCAAGTACTTTTACCTTAGCTTTTTTGGGACTAGTAATGTCCAAAGTATCGTAAATAAGGGCAGTATCTGTTCCAGAACTAAGAGAAACAGCAATGGCCAGAATAACTTCTGCAATAATGAGTATTTTTATATCAGTAGCAAAAGGAAAGAGACTAAACCCAATACCCTTAAGTATAAAAGATATAATTAGTGTTTGCTTTCGCCCTAATAGATCCGAAATATACCCAGATGGAATTTCAAGTAGAAAAACACTTCCCGCAAAAACAGATTGAAGTAAATAAACCCCCTTCATTCCAATTCCTATAGATTGAAAAAATGGAACGATGACGGGCATTAATACTAAGAACATGGTAAAGAATTTTATTATATATATTTTTTGAATATTTTTAGCTAATTGCTTGTTTTCCACTTATGGTCCTATTCTTTTTTTAAACTAAAAGTTATCTATTTAAAAGTATGTTTCTTTCGTTTTGCTATTCGTGATATTACCTTTCTGTTCTCACGTTTAAAGTTGCATACCTTCCACCACTATGGACTGTAGTGACTCCTAATGATAGAATTTTATAGCAATTAATCTGTTCGCCTTAAGCTTCCCAAGAGGTGCTGCATGACACCATTAATAAGCAAAGATAGGGTATGGTTTATGTTGGGAATATTCTTCTAGGCATTGAAGCGTAACTCGATTAAACTTTTTTATTATGGAGAGTACTTTATTTAAAGTTTGGTTAGGTCTAGGCCTATTTTGTATTATTAGTGAGTTCCTCTTACCTGGACTTGTGATGGTATTTATTGGTCTAGGATCACTAACCGTTGTTCTGGCAATGTATCTTGGATACTTAGATACTCTCAATTTTCAATTACTTACATTTTTTACCAGTTCAATGATTTATTTGCTTACCCTTCGCTTTTTAATTCTTCGTTTTGTACCCACAAATACTCACAAGCAAGATATTAATGAAGACCGTGAGGCAATTGGAACAGTGGTTGATGTGATTGAAAGTATTTCAGCGGGACAACACGGCCGAATTCAATACAGTGAAAGCTCTTGGCAAGCTAAAGCTGAAGATGAAGCAACAATTTTAAAAGGTGAAAAGGCCACAATCTTAAGACGAGATAATATTACATGGATTGTAAAAAAAAGAATATAGACAAGGAGTTAAAGTGTTAAGTTTTTATTCAGGAGTAATCATATTTATTTTGTTTATGATTTTCAAAACAATCATAATTGTAAGTGAAAGAGAAAATGTCATAATAGAGAGACTTGGCAAGTATCTAAGAACTTTGACTCCAGGTATTTATTTTTTAATTCCATACTTTGACTCCGTTGCTTATAAACAAGAAATGAGAGAGCAGGTTATCGATATTCCTTCGCAAGGGGTAATCACGAAAGATAATATCCAAGTTGAAGTAGATGGACTTCTTTATTTAAAAGTGATGGATCCTAAAAAGGCTAGTTA
Organism: Bacteriovoracaceae bacterium; assembly: GCA_018675575.1. Lineage (GTDB taxonomy): Bacteria > Bdellovibrionota > Bacteriovoracia > Bacteriovoracales > Bacteriovoracaceae > M0603. Next base: position 7,232 of record JABGXW010000130.1, read on the forward strand.
TGGGATTGGTAATTATTTAGCGGCAACAAACAACCTGGCACAAACAACGATGAGATCAGAAGTTGGTAAAATCACTTTGGGAGCAATCTTTTCAGAAAGAGAAGAAGTTAATGCTAAAATTATTAGTGAAATCGACAAGGCCTCAGATCCTTGGGGAGTCAAAGTTTTAAGATATGAAATTAAGGATATTTCACCATCAAAACATGTTGTTGATACTTTAGAAAAACAAATGGAAGCTGAGAGAGAAAAAAGAGCTGAGATAACAAGAGCAACTGCAGAGAAAGAAAAACTAATCAATGTCTCTGAAGGACAAAGACAACAAGCGATTAATATTTCAGAAGGTGAAAAACAAAAAAGAATAAATGAGGCTAAAGGAAAAGCAGAAGGGATTAAACTAATTGCAGAATCAACAGCAAAAAGTTTAACTCTCGTAGGTGAGTCAATTAACCTTGATGGTGGCAACGAAGCTCTTAAAATGCGTCTAGTAGATCAATATATTGATCAGATTGATGAAGTCTTGGGAGGAGGGGATGTTTCTCTTTTTCCTGCGAACCTGGCCTCACTAAAAGGAATTGTAGACGAGCTTAAAAATAACAACCCTATTTTAAAAGGAAGTAATCATGTCGATAGATAATTTAGTATTTCTCTTAATTATTGGAGCACTTTTTGTTTATGTCCTGCAGGCATTGATAAGGTCTTTACGTCTAGTACCAGCCCGTACCGAATTTATAGTAGAAAGATTTGGACGCTATCACAAAACTTTACAAGCAGGATTTCACTTCTTAATACCTTTTGTAGATAGAGTGGCTTTTACCAAGGATCTAAAGGAACACACAATGGATGTTCCTTCGCAGACTTGCTTCACTAAAGATGAGATTCAAGTTGAAGTGGATGGAGTTATTTACTTACAAGTATTTGATTCACAAAAAGCAAGTTATGGAATTACTGATTATCAGTATGCTGCGATACAATTAGCGCAAACTACAACAAGGGCAATCATCGGAACTTTGGACCTTGACCGTACCTTTGAAGAAAGAGAGGCAATTAGCGGCAAAGTTGTCTCTGTTTTAGATAACGCTGCTATGAAATGGGGAGTGAGAATTTTAAGATTTGAAATTAAAAATTTAATTCCACCAGAATCAGTTCGCCAATCAATGGAAAAACAGGTCACCGCGGAAAGAAATCGACGTGCAATTTTAGAAAAAAGTGTAGGACAAAAACAATCTTTGATTAATACTTCAGAAGGGCAGATGCGTGAGCTTATTAATAACTCGGAAGGTGAAATGCAAAAACGTATTAATGAAGCGAGTGGAAGGGCATCAGAAATCCTTGCACTTGGAGAAGCAACAGCGGAATCAATTAGAAAAGTTGCGACTGCTATTAATGGCCCCGGAGGTAAGGCTGCTGTCAATTTGGAACTGGGACAGAAGTATATAAAATCTCTAACTAAGTTAAGGTCTCGTGGAAATAAAGTTATTATGGGGGGAAATCTTGGAGACATGAAAGAAATGCTAAAAGGTCTTGAAATTGAGATCTAATCTTTTTTCTTTAAAAAGGGCTGACGATCATTTAGATTCAATAATAACTTGTCTATTTGTACCTTTTCATTTTCAACGTATTGATAAATAGCTTGATGAAAATCGTGGTGCTTAACTTTATGAGCACTAAACGTTTTTACAGGTTTAAAACCTCTTGCTATCTTATGTTCGCCCTGTGCACCAGCTTCAAATACTTTTATGTTCTTTTCGATACAGAAATCAATTCCCCTATAATAACAAAGCTCAAAGTGTAAATTAGGAATATGCTCTGTGGTTCCCCAATATCTCCCGTAAAGAGTATTAGCGTCATAAAAAAATAGGGCACCTGCCACCGGTTGCTCACATCTAGTGGACTGAATATAGCAAATATTGTTTTTTAATTTAGAGAATATTGTAATAAAAAAATTTAAATTTAAATAACTTATGGCCTGTTTATTGAGAAGAGTCCTTTGATAGAAATTAAACATCTCTATTGCATGAGTTTGATCTAATTGCTCTCCTGTATAACATTGAAATTTGATATCTTTAGAAAATGCTCTCTCCCTTCTAATTTGTTTTGCTTTCTTTCTTTTTAATTTTGAAAGAAAACCTTCGAAAGATTGATAGTTTTCGTTATAAAAATGATATTGAAAGCTATCTCTAATTAAATAATTATAGGATTTGAAAAACTCCAACTCTCTTCCTGGGAGAAATAAAAAGTGAGAAGATAAAAATGAATTTTTACAATAAAAATCTTCATAGCTGTTCATGACTTTTTCTGAGATCCCCCCAATAAAATGAGATGTCGTTGCAGGTGTAAAAGGAATCATTGATGTTAATTTAGGATAATATGGTAGATTGTGGTGGTGAAAGCTATTTGCCCAATCCCAATCAAAAATGTACTCACCATAACTATGACTTTTTACAAAACTATATAATACAGACTTTTTAGGTTCTTCGAAGAATAAGGGATTCCAGCCAGAGTCTTCTCCTACGACACCGCTTGATTCTAATGAATGAAAAAAATGATAATTTAAAAATGGGATTTCATTATTTTCTAATTCTGCCCAACAAGTATCTTTTATGTGATTTTTAAAATTAATTGTCATGATAGAACTTTCTCATAAAAAAGTGGAAAAGTTTAAAAGATGTTTACAAATAAATATCTTCTACTTAATGACGAGGGGCGTCTGCTGCGATATTTTTGTAGATGAAATCTTTTGATGAGTTGTAGGCAGAGAGTATTTCGCAATGTTCCAACTTTGTTTGCTAATCTTTTGATAGTGTAATTCAATGATTAACTTTTTTAATTCATATTCTAAACTTCCTGAAAGATTTTTTGAAAGAGTAAGTCCTGCTAAATTTAAAAATCCAAAGCTGATAAGTTTTAATTATAAATTGGCAGCAGAGCTTAAAATTGATGTGGAAGGTGTTAGTGAAAAAGAATTGGCCTTAATATTTTCAGGTCAAAAGATATTATCAGGTTCAGAGCCAATTTCAACTGCATATGCAGCTCATCAGTTTGGGCATTTTGTACCACAACTAGGAGATGGTCGGGCACATTTACTTGGAGAGGTTAATGGGTTTGATGTTCAATTAAAAGGCTCTGGGCAAACTCCCTTTTCTAGAAATGGAGATGGTCGATCTGGATTAGGCCCTGTCATTCGTGAATATTTAGTTAGCGAAGCAATGTATCATTTAGCAGTTCCAACCACAAGGGCATTATCTGCAGTAACTACAGGGGAGAATGTTTTTCGACAAAATGTCGAGCCCGGAGCGGTTTTTACAAGAATTGCACCGAGCCATATACGTGTTGGTACATTTCAATATTTTGCATGTCATAATGATTTTGAAGGTCTAAAAGAACTATTAGCATATTCTATAAATAGACATTACCCTAACCTTGAAGCAATAGAAAGTTTACCTCTTAGGGTTATAAGTTTTATTCAATCAGTAGGTGATGCACAGGCTAAACTTATTTCAAAGTGGATGGCGCTTGGCTTTATTCATGGAGTAATGAATACAGATAATTATTCCGTTGGAGGATTTACAATAGATTACGGACCATGCGCTTTTATGGATGAGTATAAAGAACATAAAGTATTTAGTTCGATAGACAGACATGGAAGATATTCATATAAAAATCAAATTCATATTGGTCAGTGGAATTTGTTAAGACTAGCTGATTGTTTATTACCACTCATAGATGAAAATAAAGATGTAGCAATTTCTAAAGTAGAAAAGATTATTCCTACTATTATTGAAAAATTTGATAATGAGTATTTAAAATCAATGGGTTCTAAATTTGGTATTTTAAACATCATTGATTCTGATAAAACATTAGTAAATGATTTTCTAAGTTATATAGAGGAGGAGGAACTCGACTTTACTTTAGCATTTAGAAACTTAATAGACTTATTTAATGGAAAAACATGTTTCTATCCAAATATTTCAAAGCTAGAAAGTTTCATACAAAAATGGAGGAATCGTGTAACTGATGTTTCGAGTTTAAATACAATAAACCCATTGCTTATACCAAGAAATCATCAAATAGAGCGTGCAATTGTACAGGCCAATAATGGTGATTATAAAATATTCAATGACTTGAAAAAAGCATTACAAGCCCCATATTCTGAAAACTCCCAATATTCAAAATATGTAATTCCACCAAAGTTAGATGAAAGAATTACTGAAACATTCTGTGGTACCTAAAATGTTAATAATGTTTTAGATGATTAAATCATCTTTAAATATAAGTTGGGATGAATGTTTGCGGCCGTAAGTACACCGCTGCTCATAGCTCCCACAACACCAGGTGCAGCAGTATCAATACCAGTCAAATAAAAGTTCTTGATTGGTGTCTTTGGTCTTAGATCAGTACAGGTAAATCTTTCGGGAGTTGCTTCAAGGCCATAAATCGCGCCTTTAATAGTATTGCAAAAGTGATTAGTTGTTAAAGGTGTGGATAGTTCTGCAAAGTCTAAGTATTGCATTATATCAGGCATGTGGCTTTTTAATTGATTAATAATACTTTCTTGGATTTCGGCTTTAATCTTTTTGTATTCTTCGTCTCGATTTTTAAAATCTGTATTTTGCCATTTCTCGAATAATTCCCAAGGCATGAAAGTTACACATTCTCCTGTATGTAATTGCTCCTCGCCTGGATCGTAAGTCGGATCTTTTAATGAAGGGAATGAGACATAAAGAATGTCTGCTGATTTTTCATTTTCAAAATCCCAGTTTTCTTGAGTTACATCAAAATTTTTATTAAACCACCAGTTTGTTGAAGTAGCTTTTGCTTTAGCAATATCTCCTTTAAATCCCATGTAGAGACAGATATACGGGGGAGATGTATTTAGTTTCATAATTGATTTTACCCAGTCTTTATTTTGATATGATTGGGGTAAAAAATTGGAAACGCTGATCTGAGCAGAGGCTCCAGAGATAATTTTACGGGCATGGAACTCTTCACCAGTTACCATCTTTACACCATAGGCCTTATTCTTTTTGATTAAAACTTCTTGAACTTCAGCATTGCAAAGTACCTCACCACCATTAATATTTACTACGTTTAGGATATTCGCAGCAATTTCTTTTGCTCCGCCAATAGGATAGTAGGCCCCTCCCCAAAAATGTACTGAGGTTAGAGCGTGAATTGCAAAGGAAGATCTTTTTGGAAGTGAACCATAGTAACCCCATTGAGCAGTTAAGACTGCCTGCAATTTTTGACTTATTCCAATACTGTCAAGCGCCTCTTTAGTTGTTGTTTCCCAATAACTTTTTTTGAATACTTTTAAGACGGAATTGATTGAAATATCTACTTTTTTAGGAAGAGATTTAAGAGCAAAAAATAGTTTTGCCTCCTTAGATACTTTATGACAGAGATTGAAGTATTGATCAATTTTAGTTTGTTCTTGAGGAAACCTTTCTTTTAATACCTGTTTAAATTCTTGAGAATCTGTAGGAAATCCAATTTCAAATTCAGGCCAAAAAAAACTATCATATGGATCATTTAAAAAGTTCATTTTTATTTGACTGTCAGTAAGCCAAGATATCAGTTTGCCGATTTGTTTTTTTGGGTCCATTTCACCTAAAGCGTGAACACCAACATCCCAGTTGTATTTACCCCTTTGAAACATATGAGTCATTCCTCCTGGGATATAATGTTTTTCAAGTACTAATACCTTGTTACCCATTTTTGATAGTGCCGCTGCGCAACTCATGGATGCCATACCTGAGCCTATAACAATAATATCCCAGTCTTGTTTTGACGCAGCTTTTAATTGTTTATAGACGCGCTTTTTATTGATTGTAGGAATGACAGACATTAGGTTCTCCTTAATTTAAATGTCTCTACTTTAAAAGCCTAACGGAGACTGATGAAAACTGTAAAAGTTATGATAACTTTTATTGATTGAATATGCCATAAATATAGAATTATTGCAGTCATTTGTACAAAAAAATGATTCTGGTGGTGCATCAATCTTTGAAAAGTTTCTTTTTACAAAAAAGTGATAATTGAGAAAAATCATGCTGAATTGCCAAAAGGGAAGGTAGCACAAATAGAGTTAGACTTGTAGCAAATAATAACCCCCATCCCATTGTAAAGGCCAAAGGTTGTGTAAAACCAGATTCTCCTCCGAGCCCATAGGCCATCGGGAAAACTCCACCGATTGTTGTAATTGTTGTCAGGATAATTGAACGAAATCTTAGGGTCGAACCCTCAATTATCGCCGAGAGTTTGTCTTCGAAAGAGAATTCACTCGTGGCTTTGTTAATTGCATCTACCATGATTAAGCTATCATTCACAACCACTCCGGCCATTCCAATCAGCCCAATGATACCCATAATTTCTATATCCATACCATGAATAAACAGAGCAAAAATGATTCCTATAATACCAAAAGGGATTGGTATCATAACAATAAATGGAAGTATTAGTGAATCAAGACAAATTGCTAAAACCACAAGAATTAGTAGTAAACAAATAATGCCGATAGAAATTAACCAGGTCTTACTCTTTTCCGCCTGGTCAGATGCTTCTAAAACTGTGAAAGAATAAGCAGGATATTCGTTTATAAGAGGTTTCAACTTTTTCTTAATAATCTTTGCAACTTTTGCTTTTGTTGCTTTTTTCTTGTCATACTTAATTCTAATTTCAAATTTTCTTAATAAATTCTTATGTTGGATTAATTTTAATGTTTTTGCTTTTTTCCAATTGCCAATATTAATGACTGGAATTGAAATCCCCTTAGGAGTGATGATTTTAATCATCTGTAATTCTTGAAAGGTTATATCTTTCTGTTTTTTATATTGAGTAAACAATTCGATACTTTCACCATTTAATCTAAAGGTGGTTAATTCTTGGGGATTAAATAATTCACTTAGTTGTTGAGCTAATGAAGAAGAAGATATTTTGTAACGGAGCAATTCATTTTTATTGACAATAAATTGCCATGATTCCTGGTATTGTTTAGTGTCGTCACTTAATGAGATTACGTTAGGAACTTTATCTAATATTTTTCTTAATTTATCTTGTAATTCTTCGAAACTTAACTTATCACCCCCTGAAACAAAGATAGTGATCACGTCCTCATCTTCACTGCCATTCTGCTTGGTTTTAATTGAAATATTTTTAAAATCTTTTGTTTTTAGAAGAGATAAATCTTTTCTGATTTTTTCTTTTAGTTCATTTTTTAATTGTTGAGGAGCGGGATGATTTTCATTGATCATTAACTTTATGTTGGCAAACCTGAATGCCGTTCTAAATTCTTTATCAATGAGAACATTACCAATCTCAGTATTTATAAATTTCACATCTTTATTTCGTAATTTATTTAAATATGCATGTATAGGTTTAAGCTTAAGAGTTGTCTCATCAAGAGAAGAACTTTCATTGAGTTCAATGGTAACTTGTAAAGACTCGTTTCCAACAGAAATATTATATTTTTTATTCATTTTACCAATTAAGATCAATGAAGCTAGTAATGTACAAATGAGAAGTAATAATGTTCCATAACGCCATTTAAGTGTCTTTTTTAAAAGAGATGTATATTTTTCCTTTAGCTTTATAAAAACGATATTATTGGTACGTTTTGATGGGGTTTTAACATAATGTGCGAGATGGTTTGGAAGTATAAAAAATGATTCAAACCAACTTAATGCTAATGCAGTGATGATAACAACAGGGATGGAGAAAAATATCTGACTGATGGTACTTTCTATTAATAATATGGGAGAAAATGCAACAGCAGTGGTAATAACAGTACCCGTGACGGGTTTAATGGTGTTTAAAGCTGCCTCTAAGGCAGAATCCTTCGGAGAAAGTCCTTTGTCTAAATTGATGACATAATTTTCAGTAACAATAATAGCATCATCAACAAGAATACCGATGACTAGGATCATTCCTACAACGGAAATTAAATTAATAGAAATTCCCATTAAGTTGAGTACAATAAATGTTCCAAAGTAGGCGAGGGGAATTCCTCCCGCCGTCATTATAGCAACACGGAATCCTAATAGAAAAAATAATGAAAGAATAACTATTATCAATCCCCCGATTCCATTAATTTGCAGAACTTTTAATTGTTTTTCGATAAAATGTGCACCATCACTGGTAATCATAACTTTGATATGAGCAGGAAGTTTTTTTGAAAGCTTTTTTATTTCACTCCTCACTTGATCTCTAATAATGATGGCATCACTGTTAATATCTTTGAAAATAGTGAGAGATACAGTTTGATGTCCATCATAGAGTAATAGCTTCTTTCTTTCAGGGAAACGATAGACAACATTTGCCACATCTGAAAGAAGAACTCGATATCCTGACTCATTACCACGCAAAGGTAACTTTTTAATATCAGCTAATGATTTCAATTGGTATCTCAGTTCTATTGAAGTTGTCTTTTCATTTATAGAAAAAGAACCAACTGGAGAGTAAGAGAAGTAATTGGCAACCTTGGCCCTGGCCTGATCAACAGAAAGTCCATTCTTTGCCAAGAGCTTCAAATCAAAGTCTATATATACTTTTCTATCTGGCATGGAGGAGTTAATTTTAACTACACCTCTAAGTTTTCTAAAGGCCTCTTTGATCCCATATACCCAAGCACGATCCTGATCATTTCCTGGTGAGATTCCATTAATGTTAATATCTAAAAACTGAAATGAGTCAACTGAGACTCTTTCTACAATGATAGGTTCAAGTGCTTTAGGCAGATCTGATCTAATTCCGGAAACTCTTGCTCTTATGAGTTCAACAGATTCTTGAATGTTTTTATAGGCAGCCTCAAATTCAACCTTAATGATTGTTAAATTATTAGTTGTTGTTGATGTAATTTCTTCGATGCCTGCCAAACCATCTAAGTTTTCTTCTATTGGAAATGTGACTAGTTTTTCCATCTCGATTGATGAGGCGCCGTTAAGTTTTGCGGTAATGTTAACAATATTAAACTTCATGGTTGGGATGAGATCCCGCCTCATGTTAAGAAAAGACAATCCACCAACTAGAATCACAAAGGCCGAAATGAGATTGACTAGAAAAGATCTCTCTATAAAAAATAGGATTATTTTTTTCATTTTAAGATCTTAATTTAGTTCAGGAAGAAAACAAATAGCTAATGATATTTGTATAATTATTACTTAGTTTATAGTCATTTGCTGAAGTAGACTCTCACTTTTTTGATTAGTGGAGTGAACTTTATTTTAAAATGCCCTCTTTTTTTGAGCATCGAATTCTATAAACGTAAAACACATCGAAAGCCAATATATAGAGGATTTTCGCCAGACGATCCTCCAAAGATGTCAACCCAAGCACGAGTACTTACGTTATGTGCAGAGCCTATTTGTAAGTTGTAAATCCCTGCCTCAATAATGTTTGATGAAAATGAACCCCCCCTGTTAGCAGCAAATTCACTAGTAAAAGCAAACGATACTGAATTTCCATTATATCTCCCGATCCCACTCGAGCTCATGAGGGTTGCATCTAATGGGCTCCACGAGTCGTGAAACATTGTATCTGATGGCGCAATATTTGTATCTAAATTCATAAATTCGGAGATGTTTGGAGTGATGCCTGTTGTAGTGCTTGCTTTATCAAAAATTAAAATACTTGTGAAAGAATTTGTCTGTTCCCAGTCAACCCATTCTGAAACGCCCCCAGAAAAATCCCAGATAACCTCACCATTATTTAAAATATGACTCGCAAGGGGGTTTACCGAGCTTTGTACTCCTGAAGCTGCTCCTGTAATTGACATGTCAGGCCCATCAAATGATGAAGGTCCCGATACGCAATTATTTAGACTACTAATATTTCCTTGTTTTAAGCAACCTACGCCCACATTTCCGCTAGTCCAGTTAGCTGCTTGTTCTTCAATGTTACGAGCAATTGCCATCCATTCGGGATTAGAAATTAAAGCATAGGTGCCATCGTTTAATTGATCGTTATCTATATCATTTCTTGTTAGTTCTGAGTTTAGGGAATCACAAACATCCCAGGCAGCAGTTGCAGAGAGGTCCCAGGGCCTTTTGTCCAAAGTACTTACTGGTTGGTGAGTACTTTCTAGTGATTCTGTATTAATCCAATTAAATTGCATAAAGGCTGATGTATCAAGTACCCACTCAGTTTCATCTAACTCATTATTAGTTATAATGGAGTCTCCATTATCATCTTGCCAGGCCTTGGCCTCATATTCCATAACGCAAAAGCTTTCTACACTCAATGACTCATTCTTTGGAACTAGGATATAGCCAGTAGGGCATAGGTTTACGCTGGTAGTAACTGCCTGAGAATTGAATGGTGCTAATCCTTGAACTTCAATTTGATTTTTACAACTAAAAAGGACCAATGTTGTAACTATAAAAAGAAAGACTTTTTTGATTTTATTAACACCCTTTTATTTCTTTTGTTTACTGTCTATTTATCTTAAATCTAAATCTTGATAAATTTAATTATATCTTAATAAATTATATACATTAGAGAAAACGAGTCTTGTTGTTAGCTTCCTCTATTTTAAGTATAATGATTAAAGGGAGTTAGATGCAGAGATATTTTCTTTTTTAAAATAAATGTTCATTGTTAGAAAATACATAATACAAAACTTTAGAGGCACAATGAAAGTGTGCCTCTAGGAATTGGCGGTTCTTATTTTAGAACTTCCACTTCACAAAGAAGTGGTGCTACATCTACACCCTTTGTATCAACAAATGTAGGGACTTTTCCCCCATCCGCTAAACGCATAACTACGATTTTGCCATTTTCCATTTTTTTAAGAATAAGGTTCACCACCAAATCTTCGTCATCAGTTGAATCTATAAAAGTCGAGGGGCCGCTACACGTCGCAACCTCTCCTTCTTTTAAGTCTTCTGCACCTTGCCCAGTATAGCCTTTAATATATTTGGATGAGACACTTTTTGCTCTCATAACCACCGTGTTATAACCATGTGTTTTAAGTAACGCCATTATCTCGTTTATTGATTCATCTCCAATCAGTTTCTCATCGTTCTTCCTAAGAAAATCCCAAACAGCGCCATTAATAAGCTTTCTGTTAACCCAGCTGGCCTTACCATTTAATTCTGTAGTTGCAAATTCATCAATTACCCATTTTTCTATCCTTATAACCTGAGTATCTAATGTACATTTTATTGTAGTTTTGCAGGAATCAAGCTTCTTTACTTTCTTAAACTTACATAATGGTTCTCCAAAAGAGCCTGCCTGCTTAAATAGTTCATGTTGTTCATTTGTGTGACCTTCACAGGTTTGATCTATTACCGTCGAACTTGAATCTTCCCCGCCTGAATAACAAGGCCCAAGATAGCTAATCATTATAAGTATGATTAAAACTTTTGTTTTAAACATAAGTATTTCCTTATTTAAGAGGCGTGGTGTTGGGAATAATAGCATATTAATCAATTTCATGGAAAAACTAGCTAACAGACTGAAAAATGCTTCATAAATCCGCCTTGAATTGGTGGCAAACACTTAAGAAATAATGTGAACTTAATATAATGAAAACTAGAATACTCTTATTACATTTATAATAAAATAAGATAATATTAATAATAATGAGATTAAAATTAGTCATATTGTTTTTCTTTCCAATTCTTTCAGCTTGTTCTGTGGCCATCTCACTAATGAGCTCTAAACTTCCTTTTATTTTAAGCTTTGTTCAGTTGGTTCCCCTTTTATATATAGTTTTAACTACTGATAAAATTAAAAATATTATTCTCATTTGTTTTATCTATACTTTTATTCTTTATTTTACTTTACTTTGGGGGGTAAATAATTATGGCGTTCATATATTTATCATAACTCTTTTTATCAAATTTATTAATCATAGTTTTATAATGCTGGCAGTTAATTATATCAATAAGAAATATTCGAACACACCATATTTAAACATTTTTATATTTTCAATATTATTTATTTTAATTAAAGAGTTATTCTTTGTTGTTTTTAATGCCCCAAACTTATATTATGTAGCAAATGGAACTAGTGAGAATTTATTTTTTCAATTAGTCTCAGTTATTGGAAGTGAAGGCGTTGACTTTATTATAATCTTTGTCAACTTTTTTATTGCTATGGAATTAAAATCTTTATTTACAATTAAAATGGTTTCTAAAAAACAAATTGTAAGTTTTAGTCTAATAACATTATTCTTATGCATAAATTTTTTTCATTTTAATAATTTATTTGATTATAGAGAATATAATCAAACTAAGAATAATAATCAAGTTTCATTTAGTATTATTCAGGGATCTGTACCGAGATCGCAGTATGTAAAAGCAGAAAAAAAGAGTGATTTAATGAGTAAGATTGGAAATCACTATGTCAATTTAACCTTAGAGTCGCAAGTCTTAAAACAGTCAGATGTTGTTTTATGGCCAGAAACAACAGTAAAGTATTTTAGTGTTGTAGAAAAAGCATTAGAAAAAAATATTAATAAATTTAACCTAATTGGTGGCTTCTTAAAGTATGATCCCAAAATAGGTACAACGAATAGTATCTTATTTATAGATAAAACAGGTATAGTAAAAAGCAGATATGATAAAGTAATTACTGTACCGATTGCTGAAAGAATGTACGTAAAAGGAAAAAAAACAAATAATATTTCCTTTAATAATTATAAAATAGCGACACCTATTTGTTTTGAAGCACTTTTCCCGAATCTAATTAGAAACTTGGTATTAACAGGAGCAAATTTAATAATTACATTCACAAATGAAGCAGGTCTAAAATCAGAAGGGCTTTCTTATGCTATTGCCAAACAAACAATATTACGGGGTGTTGAAAATAATCGTGACGTTATTAGAGTATCTCAAAGTGGGCCTTCTTTATTTGCATCTAGAGATGGTAACATATCAAAAGAATCTAAGTTTTTTGAAACAACATTCTTAAAAGGTAATGTACGTATGTATTCAGGTTTTAGTATTTATACTAAATACAGAGGCTTTATTATAATTATTACACTTCTTCTTTCTTTATTATTGTTTGGTTTTATTCATAATAAAAATCAGAAAAATGATGATTAGTTGCAAGAAGAATCATTCTCTTTTGATATTAGTTCTATGCGGATTGTTCATTCCATTTTTATCTTTAACTTTTTATAATCTTTCTTGGCTTGCATTTGTTTCATATGTTATTCCCTTTTATCACGTTATAAACTATGGATGTTCTTCTAAGAAAGACTTACTGAAATATTCCATTTTCTCTTTAAGCATTATGATTTCCGCCTCTTGGGGGATCTTTTATTACAGTATTATTCTTGGAAGTGTTGTTATAATATTTCAATCATTAAAGTATTTATTAATGATAATTATAATAAACAAATATTTTGATTTATCAAAAAGTAAAGTAACACAAACAATACAGATTTCGACAATATGGACATTAATCGAGGTTGTGTATAACCATATACCCTATAGCACTAATTTGTCTCCAGTATTGATGCTCGCAACGAACAATGACTTATTAGGAATGTTAAAAGTAACAGGTCAAAGTGGAATAATTTTTTGTTTAATATTTATAAACTTATCTATCTCAATTAATATTTTAGATATTGTAAAAAAGAAATTGAGAAAAGAAAGTCTCATTTCATTGCCCGTATGTTTAATTATGATTATAGCTTTACATGGAAACTACGGCCTAGAAAAAATAAAAAAGCAAGGTGATTTAATACCTTTTACCGTTGTTCAAGCTTCAATCTCAAAAGATAAATATAAAAGAGCCAGTTATAATCCTGAAGTTCTTTCACATATTGCTGAAGAGTATTTTAATATGACTAGAGAGGCACTAAAAAATGGAAGCAAAAATATCATATGGCCTGAATCAGCAATAGGACAACGCTATCACCGAGTTCAAAAACGGATAAATAATTTATTTTTATCCAAAGATAAGAATCTAAATTTAATTGCTGGATTTCCATTTCAAAAAAATAGCATTAAAACGAACTCTGCAATTTATTTAGATGATGGTAAGTTAAAAGCTAAATATGATAAAAATTATGTAATTCCCATAGCAGAAAGGGAGTTTAATTCTACTAAGAACAATAAAGCTCTAAAGACAAAAATGGGTACAATAGGAACTCCCATTTGTTTTGAAATATTATCATTAGATGTTATTAGAAACTTTATTAGAGAAAGGACAGAGTTTCTAACTAAATTGTCCGGAATAAAGGGGTTGACCCGATTTGGATGTTTTTTGGAAGTATCTGATCATTATATATTTGATTTAGATGTTGATAAGTATGATCAATTTTCCTCTATCTTATCATCAACATTTATATTTAGCTTGTTAGTTTATAAGTTCATAAGAGACTTTCGCAAAACTAGCATTATCAAATAATCCTAGTTATCTATATCTTCTTTCTTATCGTTAGAATATGGACTGTTTTGAACCGATACTAGTAACAGCAAATACCGTAAGTCTCTGAGCTCTTATTTTAAGTTTTAAGGCATGGGAAAGCGAGTTTGCACTCTTTATTGAAGTTTAAAAACACAAGGACCACCTGCTCTCATATTACTAGTAACAACCTTTGAACATTAAAGCGTACTGCGTATTTTTATGAATGAGTTTTCATAGACTTTTTATTTTCTAACAAGTTTATCTTTAAAGAAGAATTGGTTTTCATCACCATTTTTATAAATCTCAATTCTTCCTGCTTTTAAATTATGAAGAATCTTTCTTTTTTTATTAGGCCATATAACAATTAATTCATCAACCTTCTCAGAGTCCCCTAGCCCAAAGTGTAATACTTTTTCAGATTGGGAGGTTCCATTATTAGATGTTAGGTGCCTTTTGATTTTTTTATTACCAATCTTTGCGATAACAAAGACTCCTGTAGAATAATCTTTGCCTTTAGCTTCTCTAACGTCTACGAGAAGACTTTTATTTAGGTTTGTTTGTTTTGGATCATTTAAGAATACCTCAACTGAAGGGTATGAAACCTCATCAACACCCGGATCTCCGTTTCGTAAAAATATATCCATTTTACCATCATGGTTGATGTCCCCTAATGCCATGATATAGCCATCAGCCAAGCTGTCGATACCTTCAAGATAAGCAACGTCTTCAAATTTTCCATTGCCCATATTTTTAAATAATCTATTTCTTTGAAATCCAGCTAATGATAGCCTTCCAGATTTTGATTTTAAAACTTTTTCACCGTCGAATTTGCCTTTAAAGCCAGTTAAAATTTTCATATATTCTGATCTTGTCTCAGAAGGTAATAAAACATCAACCACTGCTAAATTATTTTTAAGATGATCCCTTATGAATACACTGGATAAATCCCCAGCCCCCTTGGTTCCAGTCCAAAGTCCATTGGCAACATAGATATCAAGTAAACCGTCATTATTGTAATCATAAAATTCAACACCAGCGACACCTTCCCCGGCCCAGCCAAGTCCAGAAGTCTTTGTTACATCTATAAATTGACCTTTGCCAACTCCCTTATACAATTTGACACCTTCTACTCCAATAGCATCCATATTTGTGTGCCAATTGGAATTACAAGATTCAACCATTCTTCTACTGGCCAAAAAGTTTACATTAGAAATTACAAAGTCTAGAATTCCATCATTATCAAAATCTCCACTTGCTGCACCCATAGCAAAGTTTCTATTTATGATACCAGTGTAATCTGTGACCTGACTAAACTCAGCTTTTCCATTATTTTTATAGATTGGGCTGAGGTTCCCTCTGTCATCTAAAACAATTAGGTCCATGTCACCATCTTCATCATAATCTACAGCAAGGGAAGAGTGAGGAAACGTCCCCTGGGATTGGGAATTCATTGACGCTTCAGGAAGGTTCTTTTTTGCACTCTCCTTAAACTTCATATTCTGGGCATTTAGGAACAATCCTTGCTTAGAAAATGATTGATAAACATTTTCGGCATCTCCAATAAATGTAAAATCCAAAGAGCCGGGAAAACCGACATAAATGTCTTGGAGACCGTCTCCATTAAAGTCTGCCACAGCAGACGGCATGGCATTACTGCTTATATGTTTACGCAATATAGGAGAAGCGATTCTCTTAAACCCTCCTGTCGGTAAACCTTGATATAGCACTAAATCGCTATATGTTTCGAATTCTTTTGGATCAAGAAAACCTGGCACAAACCGAACTAAGAATAAATCTTCAACTCCATCATTGTTAAAATCCGCCCAAACAGCAGACTTTACAAGATCGAAGTCGTCGAGTCCCGGGATTGATACAGGTTTAAATTTAGAATTAATCGCACCTTTAAATACTATTGAGTTTTTAAATGCCCCGATATATACATCTAAGTTTTTATCCTTGTTGTAGTCGCCAATACTTATTGCATAGCCACCTCTTCGGATAGCTTCCGCTCTTTTATAAATTGGGACCTTATTAAATCCTGATGAAGCTGTGATATTTTTGAAGACTGGATTTTTATTAGCAACTAAGCCTTTACCAGATAATACTTTTACTAATAGAGCCTTCCAAGTATTTTTATTTTTTTCAACCAATAAACTTAAGCTAATACGGTCATGTCGACGTTTTCCGTTATAGATACCTCTAACATCCATCCAAGCTAGAATATTTGCCTTTTTCATTTGTAAGTTTTTCTTATTACGTTGTTTCTTATGACTTACTATTCGATAAGGCTCAATAGACAAATGTTCTAGTTTTGAAAATTGATTAAAGTATTTATTATATTGATTTTTGGTCACTGTAGAATTATTTGAACCTACAATTGAATAAATATCAAAATTTGTGTTTTCAATTGTATTATTCTTAATCATTTTAAAATTAAAGTTTTCAAATTTGGCTTTTGAAATTTGATTTAGTTTTTTACCTGTTTTTCCTTGGAAAAGTTCTTCGAGTGCTTTGACAATATAAAAGTCCATCTTTTCAAATTGTATCTCATCCTCTTGGCACTTATTTAATATTATTGATTTAGAGTACAATTGCTTATTTTGGATTTTAGAAGGTATATTTTTATCATTTGTTGCTGTTCCACCAAAAAACTCATCAATTTGATTAACGCCAATATAGGGAACATTATTCACACTTTTGATTTTTTGGTTCAGAGCTTTTTCAGAAGCAAAAGTGCTATTTATCCAAATCACACTTTGGAGCATTAAAAAAGCATACAAACTATGGGTAATGATCGGTTTCATAATATTACGTCCCTACAAATAAATTATTACAATGGTTAAGTATACACCAATCCTATAAATATATGAGGACTAGTTTGTATAACTTAGACAACTCCTATTACGACATTCTTAGTACTTAGATATTGCTTGCCATTTTTTTGAAAAATGACGGGCTTTTTTGATATTATGCCTAAATTTAATGTTGTTAAAGAAATCATCCTAAACATATATCATTTACCATGCGTTACAACTCAATAACAATGTAGTTTTTTGATCAGCTTAAGCGCTATTTACTCAAAGCTTTATTAATCACACTTGAATAAGCCAAGTAATAATCAAATTCTAAAAAAACTTGCAGTAGCAAAAATATTACACGTCAAAGTCTTTTTATTTTTTACAAATCTTCTTTAAGTAAAATTAATCTTGTTTTTTTAAACCAGTTTAAAAGAAAAGTTTTTTGTTTTTTATTGAATTTTAATTTTTTATGCATCAGATAAAAATTAAATGGAGGCATTCTTTCTAATTCAATGGATTTCACAACAGACCAGAGAATATCAGTTTGTTTGCCATTCCCCTTAAACGGAAAACCATCCCCCATCTCAAGTTTGCTTTTAGCTTCTTCAATATGAGAATTAATATAGCCATCAATAATAGGAAGGTCCCTGTACCAGGGATTGAGGGTATTTTGACCATGGCACGAAAGGCAGTTTTTCTCAATGAGAGGCCTTACCTGACTAAAGTACTTGAGATTTATTTCTCTATAGAGTAGCTCAGATGACAAACTAGGCAGTTGGAATCCAAAAAATTGAATAATGGCGACAACTAACAACCTTAATGAAACTGGCCTTAAGACAAAAGATCTATAAAGCAATTTCAATGTTCAGATTGTTTAGAGGTAATCGATTAGGGTAGTCGAGGTTAAATGGCCACTATACTTTTAGATATCCGATAGAATAACCCTAATTTGGACTTACCTCGGTCATGACTATCAACCAGGTGGCAGAGAATTAATGTTTCAAGCAACGGTTGCACAACATAAAGAAATGAATATACACCTAACTGCTTCTACTAATAAAAAAGATTTCATGGACTTTAGGAATGGTAGAGATGCTAAGCTGAATGCCCCTAAACTACTCTTACCTAGCATTCAAATTAATATGAATGGTGGACATGCCCCCCTAAAAGAAGAAAACGGGACAAATTTTATAAAACTTCCTCTGACATTTAAATAAACCTTTGTAATTTCAATATTTTTTTAGATAGGATATTGCATCAGTAAACTAGACATATCACGGAGGGAGATATGAAATCACTTATTATAATAGGACTGGCATTGTCCTTTAGCTCACTCACTCAAGCATCAGTCACTATAAAAAATTGTAATAGCTCTCAAGTTGAAACCATTAGAACAATTCACACAACGGTATCCAGAAAAGTCCGAGAGATTACCAGTCCAAGAACAGGTGTCTCCCTTTACAATCTTTCATATATAAAAAGTGAATATATAGGTCCAAGGGATTTAGTTGCATCTGCTAAATTCAAAAATGCAGATCGTACTTACACCACTTTTCATAATAAAGTTAAGCTTGTCTTGAACCAAGTTAAATCAAAAATTAACGGAACATATAAGTATGTCTGTGATTCTGCCCGTACAAGAAATTGTCGCGGTGGAGAGGTCACGGCCTATGTCCTATTTTTAGGTAATAATCCTTATAATAGAATCAACCTATGCCCACTCTTCTTTCAGTCATCAACATATGATCAAGAAGACACCTTACTTCACGAGCTCACTCACCTAGCGGGAAAAACAGACCATTATATGGGCACATCAATGACAGATGCAGGCATGATAAAATCTGCCAATAATGCTTACCTCTATGGTGGTATGATGCATCGTGATTTTGAAAAGGTAATGAGAGGAAATTCTTGGGGACTAATGTGGCGTGGCCGACGTCCCAACCTAGTAGAACTATAACTTACTGACAGAAACTAGCATTAGGCTTGAGTTCGCAAAGCACTTCTTTCATGACTTTGTTTTCGGACTCAAGTTTTTCAACTTTATCTTCTAGACAATGTTCAGATTGTTTAGAGGTAATCGATTAGGGTAGTCGAGGTTAAATGGCCACTATACTTTTAGATATCCGATAGAATAACCCTAATTGGGACTTACCTCCTCTAAAAGTTTTAATCTAACTGACTTAATTGATATTTCTATAAAAACAATATTTCCCTTTAATACAGGGATTCAATTTAAATTTAATAATGATAAAATAAATATACTCCTAACGATTTGTAATAAGCACGGAGCTTCTCCCGCCATGTTGATTGAAAAAGGACCAGAGGATCTAATCAAAAAAATAGAGGCTCTTAGAGGCCCAGATAAGGTTCAGCATAAAAAAAACTTCATAGTTCCTAGTGCTTATAGATATACGGAGCCTTTGTTTGATTATATTAAAGGAGAGGTTTTATAACCCCTCTAATCTTCCTTTAGTAACGAAACTCTTTTAATTACCTCAATCCCATTCGTTTCATCCCTAATACGATTCTTAAAACACAAGGAAACGAGGGGGATTGATAAAACTTAATTTGCGTTCACCTTGAAAGCGAAAGCCAGAGAGTTAAGTAAAGAAGCGATGTGAACTGAGCGCAGTGAAAGTAAATGAGCTTCTTGACGTATACAGGCCTTAAAATCAAGAAGGTGCTAGTAAATTAACGTTTAGATACTATAAAGATCTTCTACGCCTACCCATCTAAATTCACCAAAAACCTCTTCACCACACTCCCACAACCAATTCGGCAAGACTCGCGAATATGCTTTAATAAATTTGAGGATTTTCAATAGGAATATTGCCCATTCTTTGTAGTATTTTGGAGGGATTTAGTTGGGGGATTATTTGTATAAAGGATACTCTTTAAAGTGGTCTTTTTGATCTATGAAAATCCCCAGTTTTATGGCCTGGGGACTTGTTCATTTACTAGTCTTTAAGGAGTACGGTTCTTAAAATATCATTCATTAATTGTTGATATGAAATTTTCTCTTTTTTTCCGATCTTCTTAGCCGCCGCGATAACATCAGCATCGAGGTTCGCAGTAATTTTTTCTTTCTTTGGCCTAGATAGACAGGGAAGATCTCTCAAATTAATCTCAATTTTACCAAACAACTTGTCGGGTAAATTATCAACAGCTTTTAATGCTTTTGTAAGGTTTGGTTTTTTTCTTTTAGCCATGTAATTCCTCCCATGCATCCATTAAAATATCGTAATTTTTATGTATATATTTTAAAATCAGCTTAACTGACCTCTTAGAAAACTGAGTGTTTCCTACAACTTCAAGAGTCTCTAGAAATACTTTAAGCTGAGCTTTAGAAACTTTTGATTGAACATGGACATGTGGTGCGCCATGCTCTCTTGGAGGAGCATAGACTTTTATTTTCCACTTGCTTGTTTCAATTATTGTACCAGCTTTCACGCTACCAGATTACCATACTTTTATATGGCAATCTATACATATTACTGATCTTTAAATAAATTATCGTAAATACAGGTACTTGCTTGTTATATTTCAGAATAAATACTAGCTTTAACAGCTGAGCTATTTATTACTGATTAGTATTGAGCAACCTCGATACTGTTACCTTCAGAGTCAGTAAAATGAAAATATTTATAGTTGTCGCCAGCAGTATGGATATTTGTTACAGAGCTTGAGAAGGTCTTTAGTTTATCATGATCATCTTTAATGTTTTCGGAACTTAAAACTAAGTTTATATTATTTCCAACTTCATTTTTTTCACCATCATAAGTCGGTGAATATAAACCTAGATAAAAGCCATTATCACTGAAGTTTGCCCATCTTTCGCCATTTCTTGAAGAAATTTTTTGATCAAGTACCTCCTCCCAAAACTTTATCGCGCGATCCATTGATTCGACATTCAAGTAGATGTGGTCAAGTTTCAAACTAGTTCACCTCGTTTAAATATAAATATCTGGCTCCCTATAGTAAAATTAAGTAATTAGGTGCCTTTTGATGATTCTCCCTTTTTTATAGGATTATAACAATGTCATTTTGGCCAAAATTGGAGATTTAAGGGCGGGAATCCTTACTTGGAAGCTCATCTTGGCCTCTGACAGCTCTATAGAAGAGAGTTGATAACCTGTTCCTTATCTAAGGCCTGATTAGGCTTTAAATTAATTTTAGGACTAATTGTGTAAAAGAGAACGCTGAAAGCTCGAAGGAAATAGCTGCTTTAAAAGCCCAATTTCTTTTGTTCAAAAAGATTAGATTTTAATAAAACCCTTTTAGAGTGAAGAAGGTAAAAAAAGGGACAAGAGAAGTTAATCCCTTGTCCCCAAGAAAATCATGCTGCGATTTGTGCTTCCTTTGAAAATTGATTAAGTAAACTTTTCTCAAGTTTTTCTCTTTCTTCCTCTGGAATTTTTTGACTCAAAGATGCAATCTTTGCTTTTGTTTTTTCAAGCTCATCCTTAACAGTTCTAAATTCTCTTTCTCGAAGAGTTTTATCCAACTGCTCTTTGTCTTGAAGTTCTTTTTTATACTCACGGATTTCCGCTGCGATCGAACCATTGCTTGCTCCTGATGCGCGACTTATTTGAGAATAAGTAAAACCTTTTGTGTAAAGTTCACGAATTAATTTAGAGTCTCTTGTTTTCTTTCGACCTAACTTAACACCTCTTAATTTTGCAGCCTTCAAACCATTCACGACTCTTTCTCGAATCAAATCTCTTTCGAGCTGTGAAATCGCAGAAATTATAGTGAAGATCGCGATCCCGAGACTTGAGTCTGTATCGATGTTCTCAGACAGAGAAATAAATGATACACCTTTTTCTTTGAAAGTTTCAAGTGCTTTAAGTAAATGCGTCGTGGATCTCGCGTACCGAGAAAAACTGTAGACGCACACTGTTTTGATCTTACCATCTTCAACATCTTTCATCATTCTATTCAATGAAGGTCTAGAGTCTTTTGCCCCTGAAATCCCTTCATCTTTGTAGATAATGTAGTCTGTAATTTCTTTTTGTTTGCAGTATGCCTCTAGTGCTTTTTGTTGTGCATCCAGACCTTTTGATTGTAAATTTGTACTCGTGCGCAGATATAATCCGACTGTTCTTTTTTCATTGTTTGTAATTTTTTCCATAAATACCTCCTAGGTAAAAAATAAATTCATTGATTTACTTCCCTTAGAAACATTCCCTGTGAAACTGTACCTTGTTTTTATTAACTTTAATGATAGAGAGCTAAATAGCATTTCTCTTTTGACGTATCCTTGATAAACATTTCACTTCTTGAAGTTATTTCCCTGATAACTTCACTATTTAACATTTTCCCAAAGCTTATCGTTAAGCTTCTTAGTGGGAGTTAATCCTTTTTGAATTTTACTTATTGCTAAGTCCCTTATTGTGTCGTGTGCTTTGATAAAAGCAAGCCTTCCCCCTCCAAAGAGTAACCCTAAAGATAAAGCTAATTGGAAAATTGATTGCATTTGAAGCTCCTTCGTATTTTATTCATAATCAGAAGTTCTCTTACAATTATGGGGAAAGCTAGCTCTTTTTCTAAGAAATACTTGTGGCACTGCCACAAGCTCTTCTAAATTAATGACTTTGCCTTTTTTCATCTTCAACTCTTTTCATTGCTCTTTTTACAGACTCAGAAGACCAATTATCTCTACCCATCTTCGTTTTAACCCCTCTACTTTGAAGCTCATCACATATTGCTTTATATGTACTCCCCTGAGATCTCATATCAGCCATAAGAGCAATTATTTTGATTTCTCTAGGGCAATCTTCAAGCTGGCCGTTCGGAAGCAGAGCTTTTCCATAAGGGGTGTTTATTTTATTAAAAGAGGTGTTAATTCTTTTCTTAAATGGAATCCCATTGGCCTTTAGAGCATCGCGTACTCTGCTCTTGGAGGAGAAAGTTTGCTTGGCTATTTCGCCTGTTTGTAGGCCTTCAACCACATATTTCTTGTGGAGGAGAGCATAATCTAGTTCGATATGCCTTGGCTTAAGCCTTGAAATCATTACGGTTTTATGGAGGAGATCTTTGTTGGGCACTGATGTCGTCGGGTGCACCATTTTTTATATGAAATTTACTTACCTGTAAATTTCTCTAACTGTTTAATTTTATTCTGGAAATCATTAATTTTAAAAATTAATGGTATTACAGGATGGTCTACCATACGAACTCTAAGTCGAACTACTTTTATATGAAAAGTGTTTGTTTATCTATTTATATTCCATTTTAAAAATGAAGAAGTTAATGCGGATATATAGAAGAATCCAAAGAAAGAATATAAGTACACATCTTTTAAACCAAAATATTGTTCAAATGATAGCCCTAAAAAGTATAAGAGAGCTAGTAATGTAGGCCAAAACCAGAGTGTCCAAAAGAACCAGCCTTTAGGGGATAAATTTTGGGTTTTAAGAGTAAACCCATTATCACTTTTTTCACGAGCTAAGTTTTTATTTTTAACTTCATTCATAAGTAGTTTGTCTTTTTAACATTTCTTAGTGGTCTCATCACTTATATGTCGAGTTGTATCGTCTACATCTGAGTATATTCTTTTACTTTAAATTTTAGTTTTTCCTTCTTTATATCTTGGTTGAAAGAGATACAAGAATCCAAATAACATATTAAATAAAGTACTAATTGCTGTGTACCACTCCAACTCCTGAGGAAGGATCTCTTGAAATTTATTCTTAATATATTCTAAATCTGAAGCAAATCCAAAGATTCCAAATATTGATACAAATAGAGTAATTGACACTATTTTAAAACTTAGCTCAGAAAGAGGAGATATTGGGTAACCAATTGAACTCATAAGGTAGCAAACACAGTAGTAAATTAAAAATGCGACTAGTAGATGAATACTTACAAATATCAAATGTAATAAAAAACCACCTTTAAACTGAATTTTAAAAGTTAATACTGAAAAAAGTGAGATGGCAGGAATTAAAATTGGGACAATATTTAGTATTCCTTCATTTCCAGATGATATTCCAAGAAGGAAAGCGAAGCTAAATATTTGAAGAGGGACAAAAAAACTCCCCCATTTTTTTAAGTACCTATAAAGGTAGTCAATAGATCTTGGGAAAATGATGACGAACATAATAAAAAAGGTTCTAAGAGAGTTAATATTGGAGTAGTGAAGATTCAGTGTATAACCTAAAAGAGCTAAGAGAATGTATGTTGCAAGTAAAATCTGAAGCTTTTTATGAAAGCTATTATAATTAAAGTGACTACCAATACTAGACTCACACTTTGGAATATATTGAGAAATATAGTCTTCTCTTAGCATGGGACTTGTAGGGATTCTTTTTATCATATAATTAACACGTCCTGCTAGTTCTATCTATTGAACCTTCATCAACGTCTCGGGCATTAGCACCCCCCTGAGACTGGATTAATACTCGGTATTCACGATCCCTTCTTTCCTGCTCTGCCCTAGCTCTCGCCTCAGCATCTTTAACTTCCTGTTTTAACTCAGCTTCTAGCTTTTGTAAAAGGTTTCTCTGTCTTACGATTTTTGAAATAGTAATAGATCCTTTTGTCATAGAATAGGCAAAGCCAAATGCAGCACCTGGAATCCCTCCAATTGCGGTTCCAATCATGGGATCTCCTACCATATCTACTCCCGCTCTAGTTAATTCGAGGTATGTAAATTGTCTATGCAGTTCACGGGCCTTTTCAGCATCTCTGTCTATAATTGCCGCTCTCATTCTAAGATCAGTATCCTCAGCGTTCATATTTAATGCTACATCCAAAGCGAGCTGATAGGGATTTAACTGAGGAAGGATTCGGCTTTTATTTGATTTCTCGTTTTCTATATTTTCTTTATCTTTTTCTACTAGTTTTTGTAAAATGGTCTTTCTATACTTTTCTGTTATTTCTTCATTAAAAACAACTGGTTTACCCGAAATTGAAAGTAAGCCTATAAGTTTTTTATCATTTAGAAGTTCTGAATTACTTTTATCCATAATTTCTGCAATATTTTTTAAATATTCTAAGCTCTTCGTTTTCCCAAACCTTTTATGCAAGTATTCAATGTTTCTAAAGTCACTTAATTGAAGTTTTTCTCCCCATAGGTCAAACCACTTTTTCCTGAGCTCAAATATGTCATTTGCTTTCTTCTTAATCTCAGAGAGTTTACTTGAGTCCATATTTTCAAGATTAGCTTTTTTTATCTCTTCTGCTAGGATTTTATTGTAATTTCCAATGAGGTTTTTATCGCTATAGTCTAATGGATCAGACTCAATTCCATTTAGCTCAGAAATCAACATCTTTATTTGATCATAATCATTTGGAAACTCAGACAACTGGTCTAGTGCCTTAAGCTCAATCTAGACCCTTATATACTCCGGACACATATAAAGCCGTCATACCATGACCATGTCTCTAAGCTCATATGAAATCCAACATGAAGTCCATATAGTCCTGAGTGCTGGCCAGCTAAACTAAATGCCCCACCTCTTGCAGCACCTCCTCCAGGTTGAATGAAGTCCTGCTTGGATCCGAAGTAGCGACCAACGCCATTAGCTCCATTAAGTGATCCATCAAGGGGGCTCCAAGAATCTGGAAACATTTG
>JABGXW010000131.1 GCA_018675575.1 Bacteriovoracaceae bacterium
GTTGGAGAGATATTGAGGTAATCATGAAGGTAATGACATTGGTCGGTACAAGACCTGAGATCATCAAGCTTGCGTGCATTATTCCAAAGCTAGACGAATATTTTGATCACAAATTAGTGCATTCGGGTCAAAATTATGAGTATGAGTTAAATCAGGTCTTTTTCGACCAGTTAGAACTAAGGAAACCTGATTATTACCTAGAGAGTGCTGGGCAGACTCCTGCTGAAACAATCGGAAATGTTATCACCAAATTTGATAAAGTTCTTGAATTGGAAAAGCCTGATGCGGTTTTAATATATGGTGATACCAATAGTTGTCTTGGGGCCATTGCAGCCAAAAGAAAAAAAATACCTATTTTTCATTTAGAATCAGGAAATCGCTGCTTTGATTTAAGAGTTCCTGAGGAGATAAATAGGAAAATTGTAGATCACTTAAGTGATGTGAACTTTGTTCATTCAGAACATGCTCGAAGATACCTGTTAGATGAAGGAGTGCGGCCGGAATTAATATTTAAGTCAGGTTCTCCTATGCCTGAAATTCTTAATAAATTTGAAAAGAGTATTGAAGATTCTGTCATCATGGATGAACTTGGAGTCACTAAAGGCGATTACTTTCTTATAAGTATACATCGTGAAGAAAATGTTGATTACGAAGATAACTTTAAATCTTTAATTGATACTCTGGAAATTATCTCTAAGAAATATAAGAAAAGAGTCATTGTTTCAACTCACCCAAGAACTAGAAAAAAACTAGAATTATTAAAGTTTAATGCAAGTGGTGTTGAGTTTATGAAGCCAATGGGATTCCTTGAATATGTAAAACTACAGAGGAATGCTTATTGTGTATTGTCTGATAGTGGGACATTAACTGAAGAGTCTAATTTGTTGAGTTTTCCTGCCATAATGATAAGACAAACTCACGAGCGACCTGAGGGAATGGATGTCGGTGCGGTTATTTTAAGTGGTGTTAATTCAGTTGAAATTTTGGAAGGCATTACTATGGCCGTTAGAATGGAGCGGCCGAGATTAATTGAAGATTATTCAAATCAAAATGTTTCCAGCCAAGTTGTAAAAATTATTCAAGGTTATACAAGTTACATAAATCGTGTGAATTGGAAAAAATGATATGATAGTTACATTTAGTGCTTTTTTCACTTCATTTATTCTTACTTTTGTTTCAATACCTTCCATTATTAAAGTTGCTGAGTTAAAACATCTCTATGATGATCCAAATGAAAGAAAATCTCATTCAGTTAAAGTTCCTACTCTTGGAGGTCTTGGAATATTTGCTGGGGTTATTTTCTCTCTTACGTTCTGGTCAAATCAGTCTGAAATTCTTGAACTTCAATATATAATTTCATCTATTATAATTTTATTTTTTATAGGTATCAAGGATGACATAGTACCCCTCGTTGCCGCTAAAAAACTTTTAGGGCAAGTTATAGCGAGCGCAATTTTAATTCATTGGGGCGGTATTAGGATTACAAGCTTTTATGGACTGTTGGGAGTTTATGATATTGGAGCAGCTTCATCATATATGCTTTCTTTTTTCGCAATTATAGGAATTACAAATGCCTTTAATTTAATCGATGGAATTAATTGGCTAGCTTCAGGATTATCACTTTGTTCAAGTTTGTTTTTTGGGACATGGTTTCTTATTAGCGGACATTACCAATACTCTATTCTCTCGTTTTCTCTATGTGGCTCCCTAATCGGATTTATGTATTATAACCGTACTCCTGCAAGAATTTTTATGGGAGATACTGGCTCTTTAATTGTAGGTATAATTAATTCAATTTTGGCCATAAAGTTTATAGAATTCAATCGATATGGGTATAGTCCTGTGCCTTTAATGTCTTCTCCTGCAATTGCAATAAGTATTTTAAGTTTACCTCTCTTCGATACTGTTCGAGTATTTACCAATCGAATATTTAAAAGGAAGTCTCCATTCAGTGCTGACCGAACACATATTCACCATTATATGCTTCAGGCAGGAGTAGGCCATACAAGAAGTTCAATACTCTTAATTTTTTATACATCATTGGTTTCAATAATTACATTTAAGCTAAGGTTTATAGAAGGCGAGCTTTTGCTGGTTGGGAATTTAATTATCTACTCTAGTTTAATAATGATAGTACGAAAATTTTCTAGAAATAAAAATATCAGCATTGAGAAAATGTGTGCAGCGAAAAATAGAACTTAGTTTCTGAAAACCTCGTCTTATTTATTGACTTGAGATTTTCCTCTCCCGAATCCAAGTGTTTTCGAAACTGAATTTCTTAGAAAATTGTCTGTGTAACTAATAAATCTTTTTACATATTCCCCTGGTCTTCCTGTGAATGAAGTAACATGAAAATACTCTCGTTTATTAGGCGATGCCATCGAGAAGTAATAATTTGAGACACAACATCTTGGACTCTCGGCTACTACCTTACTCACTGAATGCCAGCTTTTTTTATTTGTTTCCATGGCAATTAGCCGGTTTGCTTTTGAAACGATCTCAATAGACTCTGTTTGGTTGTCATTCCAAAGTTCCAAATTTCCACCATTTTCCAGAGTCCAGTCTGGCGATACATAAAAGAGTATATTTAATCTTCTGTACTTCTCTCTTGTGGAATCATGACTATTGTCAATATGTGGATTTAAAAAGTCATTTTTAAACATCATAGACAATCCCCCTGCGTAAAGTAAGGGGTCAGGTTCAATTTCTGACATTCCTACAATGTTAGAAATTACATTAATTACTTCAGGGTCTTGGAAGGCAAATGTGCAATCTGCCAATATGGAATTGTATTTTGATAAGTGAGCAGATGTTCGCTTTTGTTCTCGAAAAGACTTCCTACTAAAAAATCCATTTCCGTCTTTAGGAAAAGCACTATAGAGTTCTTCGATTACTTCGAGGGGCATAATTTGGTCTAAAAAAAAGTACTTAGTCTTTGTGCCTTTTGGCGAATCCCATTGTTTTTTTAACTCTGTTTCTCCCTGCTTTAGACTTTCGATAATATAACTTTTTAATTCATCAGCTCTGCTCATAATTACAACCTTTTTCAATGATTTGTTTTATACCCTCAGCAATTGTTGTTTTAGCTTCAAAACCTGGGATTAAAGAATGTCGTGGTTTAAATTTCATAATTTCTCTTGCTCTGTAAGAGTAATAACCGGGATTTGTAGCAATAGTAGTTCCTATGGATTTCTCAACAATTTTAACCAACTTGTTTAAAGTATAATGTTCATTAGAGTGGAGGGAGAAGTTATTCCAAAAAGAATTCGTTTCTAATCGAATGGTATCAAGAATTCCTTGAATTACATCATCTATATAAATATAAGAAATTTCTTGTTCTCCTGGAGACATATTAAGAATTTCTTTATTCTTTGCAGCATCTAGAATGAGATTGATAAACTTCAGCCTATTATCACCAGGACCATATGTATCATAAAGGGTCAGGTTAAAGACTTGAAAGTTTTTTTCAAGGGAATAAAAAAATAAAATGTCTTCAAAGGATTTTTTAGTTACTGCGTAAAAATTTTGAGGATCAAAGTCTTCTCCGGATATAGATGTAGAATATGTAGTGGTATTGATGAATTTTTTGACACCAAGTATTTTTCCGATTTCAGCGAGCTGTGCACCTAAAATAATATTCGACTGGATGAGATTTGTAATTTCTTTTAGGTTATGATCGCTCTTAAATTGAGCTGCTAAGTGAATAATTATTGAGGGGGGGTCGTCGGTCTTGAGCCTTTTGAGTATTTCCTCTGGCGTGTCTTTTTCATAAGTTAGAATTGTACATCTATCTTTGAGGAATCGATCTATTTGACTTGATTTCCTAGTTATTAACGTGAGTTTAAAATTATTTTCAATTAATTTGTGAGCTAGGTTTTTCCCAACAAATCCAGATGCTCCGGACAAAAGTACATGCACAGGCCATTCCTTATTATGTAAACTAGTGAGGGCTCACTATATCTTGCATAGTTAAAGGAATACAGTTATTTTTGCGCTGACGCGCCGAGTTGTCGCTTTGATATAATAAATGAAATAGGCTTGCATTGGTTGTTTTGTATTGTTAAAAATAATAACTACTTAGATTTATTTTGGAGAATATTATGAAGACAGTGATCTTGGCTGGAGGGCTTGGGACCCGTTTGGGTGAGGAAACACAGATTAAGCCAAAACCAATGGTTGAAATAGGTAATATGCCAATTTTGCAGCATATAATGAAGATTTACTCATTTCATGGATTCAATGAATTTATTGTAGCGCTAGGATATAAAGGTGAAGTGATAAAGGACTACTTTAATCAATATTTGATGAGAAACTCTGATTTGTTTATAGATCTAGAGAGTGGAGTTACTAAAACGTTGAGCAAGGCGCAAGATGATTTTAAAGTTAACTTGATTGATACTGGCCATAAATCTATGACTGGTGGAAGACTTTTTTTACTGAGAGATTATTTAAAAGAAGATGATATGTTTATGCTTACTTATGGTGATGGCGTTGCAAACATTAATATTGTTGATCTTGTTAATTTTCACAAGAAACACGGTAAAATAGGTACTGTTACTGCTGTAAGGCCACCCGCTAGGTTTGGTTCCTTGCAATTTGAGGGGGATCAGGTGGTCGAATTTCATGAAAAACCTCAGTTGGGTGAAGGCTGGATAAATGGAGGCTTTTTTATATTTAACAAAGAGTTTTTAGAATATGTCACTGATGAATCTGATATCTTAGAAAAATCACCATTGGAAAATCTTGCCAAAAATGGCCAATTAATGTCATTCAAATATGAAGGATTTTGGCATCCTATGGATACATTGAGGGATAAAAATCTTTTAAATGAACTTTGGAATAATGAAAAAGCACCTTGGAAAATATGGAAGTAAAGATGTTCTCAGAAATATATAAAGGGAAAAAAATTTTAATAACAGGCCATACTGGATTTAAAGGAAGTTGGTTAACGGCTTGGCTGACAAAGCTACGCGCAGAGATTGTGGGATACTCAATAGATATTCCTACAAATCCTTCGAGCTTTGAAGCTATGGGCTTAGAAAAAAAAATTACACATATCATTGGCGATGTTTTAGATTATGAAAAATTGAAGGCAACAATATTAGACCATCGTCCTGATTTTGTTTTTCATCTAGCCGCACAATCTATAGTTTCAACTTCATACGAAAACCCTCTTGAAACCTTAAATACTAACATTATGGGAACAGCAACTATTCTTCAATGTTTGAAAGAAGTAAATTCAAAATGTGTCGCTGTACTAATTACAAGTGATAAATGTTACGAAAATGTAGAATGGTATTGGGGCTATAAAGAAACCGATAGACTGGGTGGAAAAGATATATATTCAGCATCAAAAGGGGCTGCAGAACTTATTTTTCATTCTTACTTAAATTCTTTTTTTCAACCAGACTCGAATGTTAAAATTGCTTCTGCAAGGGCAGGTAATGTAATCGGCGGTGGAGATTGGGCCAAAGATAGAATTGTAGCTGATTGCATGAGGTCTTGGTCAGAGTCAAAAATTGTCGAAATCAGAAGTCCTGAAGCTACTCGGCCATGGCAACATGTTCTTGAGCCTCTTAGTGGATATTTAAGTCTCGCTGAAAAATTATCTTTAAATAATAGTCTACATGGAGAAAGTTTCAATTTTGGGCCAAAATCACAATTGAATCATACTGTTGTAAATTTGATAAGAGATTTAGCTGCTCATTGGAACATTACAGATGAAAATAAAGTTTTCAATGTAACTGAAAACAAACCATTTCATGAGGCGGGCCTTTTAAAACTAAACTGCGATAAGGCACTATTTATGCTGAATTGGAGAGGTTCTTTAAAATATGAAGCTACGGTGAAATTTACTAGCGAATGGTATTATAAGTATTATTCAAATGATGAAAATATGTATGATTTTACAATGAATCAATTGAACTCCTACGAGCAACAGGCAAAAGAGCAACAAACTTTGTGAGAAGTATATGATTGAAGGCGTCCAAATTACTGACTTGAAAGTTATTGGTACTGATAAAGGTGATATTAAACATGCCCTAAAGTCCTCAGAATTTTCTTTTGAAAAGTTCGGAGAAGCATACTTTTCTGAAGTTCATCAAAATGTAATCAAAGGCTGGAAACTTCATAAAGAAATGATTTTAAATTTAATTGTTCCTTGTGGACTTATTAAATTTGTCATATTCGAGGAGAAGACGGGGCAGTTTATGGAAATTGAAATTGGTGAGCAGAATTATAAACGATTAACTATTCCTTCTGACTTATGGGTTGCCTTTCAAGGAAAATCATCAACACAAAATGTATTATTAAATATCGGTAGTATTGAACATGATCCTAATGAATCTATAAGTAAAAACCTTGATGAAATCGAGTATTGTTGGTAAGCATGAACAAAATTGTTACTTCAGTCTTGATTTCATTAAGCGTTGTAAAACGTATCAGTTTATATAAAACCTACCTGAATACCATTCCACTATTAATCGGAATTCGCGAACTATTTATTGGAAAAATAAATATACTATTCTTGGTTTTAGCATCATTTCCATTATATAGTGCGCTTCTCTTTTCGATTGGAAAAACACCCTTCATGTCTTTCGCTCGATCTATACAGTTTTTACTTCTTGTCTTTTTTGGAAATTGGTTGATCAGAATTTGGAACTTTGATGTAAGAAAGAATGTTAATTGGATTGTAATTATACTTAGTATGAATTCCATATTGATAGATCATTATAACGGGATTTATCTAATTGATAGAACAAATTTTGATCTTCTACGATTCCACTTAATCGTAGGTGAGCCTAATTTTTCTTCTTTGTTGTATGTCGTCTTATTTTCATTCACCCTTTTGGATAATCGTAAACTTGAAGCGGTTCTATTTGCCTCTTTTGTTTTGATAAGTCAGTCTAGAATGGGAATACTGGGTATTCTGTGCGCTCTCTTTTTATTCGTCTTTAAAAATTCCAAGTCTAAATTGAGATGGTTAAATGTTGCTATAAATACATTGTTTTTTACTTATCCCGCAATTTTAATCCTCATCGATAGGATTGCGAATGATCCATTTAAACAAACCATGGTCCATAAATTATCTCCACGCTTTTATTTACATGTAGGGTATATTGAGATGTTTTTTAAAAACTTACTTGGAGTTGGATACTTTAATGGAATAAATAGAATTGAAAGTCTTTTATCTGAAAAAGCGATCTATTTAAAAGAATCTTTAAAAGTTGATGATTTTGAAATTGCTCAGCAACATAGTCTACAAATACAGCTTATTAGTGAATTTGGACTAATCGGTATCGCAGTACTTATCTATCTTTGTTATACAGCAAATAAAATAATTAAAAATGATCCTCGAAAGCTGATAGTATGGGGACCATTTATTTTGAGTACCTTGTTGATTAATTGTATGCATGAGGTTTCACTTTTTATTGTTTTTGCTTACCTTGTAAAAGATAGCTTTCTAGAAAATAAAGACTTAAATTACAAAACAATAATCTATGAAAAAATAATTAAACGAATGAAAAAATAATTTAGTCTGACAACTTCCCTTTTTTGCCAAGAATAAAGTCCCTTAATCCTAAAAAAGAAAAATAGATCTTTTTGAGTTTGTTTTCTTCAAAAAATAAAATTTTTATATTTTCTTTAAATAATGAATAAATATTGTTCATACAGTAGAATGGAAAAATAAAAAACATTGTGAAAGAAAGGTGTAACCTGTTTCTTGTTATGTAATATCTTCTTATTGGAGAATGATTTGTAACATTCGCCTCTGCGGAGAAAATAATATGATTAGTGATGTCGCCTAAATTATGCTCTAACACACATGAGTTTATTGCAAAAACATTATATCCTTTATTTTTTAATCTTAAGCAAAATTCAAAATCAACATTATCGATAAAATAGTCTTCATTGAATGGCCCAATATCACTAAAGGCTTTTAAGTTTAAAAAATTCCCAGAAGTCATAACTGTTAACTTTTTCTGCACTTCTTGCTCAGGAATTAGGCACTTGTCTTTCACCGAATGAAATGGTGACAAGATTCCTAAATGATCACAATTTTGGGATTCAATGTATTGAATAATTTTGCTTGGATCTGGAAGAAATGCACTATCTTCGTCCATAGTAAGCAGCCATGAAGCCCCTTTAAGAATTGCCTGATGAGCTCCCTGATTGAGTGCTGTAGCAATTCCTTTATTTTCATGATTATTCAAGTAACTGCAATTATCTAAAGAATTAAATAGCTGTTGGTGATGATTAAATTCAGGCTCGGTATTGTCAACAATAGTTAAGTGATTAATAAAGTCGATATAAGTCTTGATATTCCCTAAGACATTTGTTGGGCTGGGGCGATAAAGTACTAATACACCATGAATTGATTTAATGATTTCTTGTCTTTGCATTTATTACCTTATATCTTGATGCTATGGACTATTATCATAATGTCAGAACAGATTTAATTGAGCCATTTAAAAATCAACAAGGTTTGAAGATTCTTGAGGTTGGCGCAGCGTCATGCAGTACCCTTTTATATTTAAAAGAAACAAAAATCGCAAAACATGTTACTGGTGTTGAGTTGCTCGAAGTTGATCCTGAATTGCAAAATCATGAACTTATAGATCGTATGATTATTGGAAACTTTGAAGATGATCAATTGGACCTTGAAAATGACTTTGATGTAATTATTTGTGGAGATGTTCTTGAACATATGATTGATCCATGGAAGGCCGTTAAAAATATTTATAATCATCTAAAGCCTAATGGACATCTCATATTCTCTGTTCCTAATATTCGATTTTTTAAAGTGTTGCTTAAAATTGGATTAAAGGGGTCATTTAAATATGAAGACTCTGGTATATTTGATCGTACACATTTAAGGTTTTTTTGCTTAGAAGATGCTAAGGAGTTAGCAACTCAAGCTGGGTTTAAAATTGAGCAATGTCTCTCGGACCTTGATGTTAGGCCAAATAATGAAAAGATTTCTTTAAAAGATAAAAAGTATCTTTTTCACAAATTTACTTTTGGGTTGTTCAAAGAACTTTTATCTTATCAAAATATAATTTATTCTAAGAAAATCAAACAAATAAACTAACGATTTTTCCAATAGTAAAAGACAAGTATGCCCTTGCTAGCCCTCTGTCTGTTGGAATAGCTTTAAGAAATAGAAAAAAACTTAAAAGTCCTAAGTCTAGCCTTGTCTTGAATAAGACGTACTCTATAATTGTTGAACTGCGATTCATTAGTACATTCTTAGCAAGGTCCTTTGAAATTTGGTATCTCTTGAGAGACTTACTAAAAATGTTTGTACTTATATCTTCTCTGGAAATAATATTTGAAATTTCAGAATTACCATAAAGATTACCATCATGTTGACTATAATTATTGAGTAATTCTTTTGTATATGAAATTTTATTTACCTTGGCACAAACAGCTGCGTACCAGTGATCGTGAAAACATACATCTTGTGGGATTTTTATATTGTCTTTAATATGTGAAGTTCTGATGAGCGCCGTAGCGCCAGCAACTATGTTTCTAATTACCACTTGGTGAAAAAAAGAATGAGTAGGATTGCGTGATTCCTTTTCCCATAAACTTTTTGAAGATATTGTTTTATTGTTTATGTTAACTAACTTCGCATCGGAGTGAACCATGGACGAACTTTCTTCATTCATTATACGAACTAATATTAATAATTTGTCTTTTCTCCAAAAATCATCTTGATCACAAAAGGCAATAGCATCAGGATTAAAATCAAGCAGAAGTGTTTCCGATGCAAATACAAAGTTTTTGGGATAACCGTATGGAACTTTATTTCGATAAATAAAGAAGTTTTGGTTATCAATGAGACTCAGAATAGATTCATTGATCAGAACGTTGTCTCTGTCTTCATCTACAGACAATACGCAAACCCAATTGGTATATAATTGAGATATTATACTTTTGAGCTGTCTCTCCAAGAGGTTAAGGTTTGGATTATAGATAGCAAGTGCAATTCCAATTTTTTTTATTTTAGAGATCATATCTTTTTTATGTATTCCTTTAAAACTAGGGGGAATATATATAACGACCTAAATATCTCAACAGTACTTTTTGATACGGAATTCGAAAAAGGAAAGAGAAGTAGAATTCCTAGGCAGTATGCAACGAGTGATGCTGCTGAAGCACCATATATTCCCCATTTATTTATAAAAAAATAATTAATAGGTATATTCAAAACAAATGTGAATGACAAAATCAAAAAAGACACTTTTTCCTTTTTTTCAATAATAAAAACTTTGTTTCTAACTGCCGTGAAAAAGAGAAAGACTACCTGCCATGAAAGAATCATTAATGCTTTTCCGGCACCTAAAAAACGCTCTCCGTAGAGGATATTGATAATATCATCTGAAAGCCAGGAACAAAGTAACGTAAAGATAATCGCTAGCCAAAGAACAGATCCATAGAGCAAGTTTTTATATTTCGCATAAGTTGTAAGGTCGTTTTCAGTGAATGATTTTATCAATAATGGGTAAAGGCCAATAGCAAAAGAAAAGGGTAGGAAAAGCCAAAGGCTTATGAGTTTGGAGGCAGCTGTATATATTCCGAGTTTTTCTAAACCTAGCATATTTCCAACCATAATTTGATCAATTTTGGAGATACCTTGCTCGAAAAAAACAATAAGCATAATATACCTAGAAATTGAAAAAATTCTTTTTGCGAGTTTCATGTCAAACGATAATATTTTAATTTTAAAATTAAGTACAAAATATACAATTAAAAAAAATGAAACAAAAACGATTTCGAGACAGGCAATATATATAAAGAAACTCCATGGTTTTGAAGCGGTTATTCCATAAATTTTCAATAAAGAAACTAAGATGAATGAAGCGTTTCGGATTAAAACAGCTTTACTCTCTTTGAAATTAGCTTGTAGCCAATTATAGATTACGTCGAATGATTTTATTGAAAAGAAGCTAGAATATAAAATTAAGTAGATGAAAAGATTATTTGATATTTTGTCATTTAGAATAATGGAGAAATATCCTAGTATTGAAATAGACGAAACAGAGATAATAGAACCTAACAACCTTAAACAAAAAGCTGAACCAAGAATTTTTCCAGCTTTTAATGGAGTTTCCAATAAGTTCTTAACTATTATATCATCTGTACCTAAATTATAAATTGGATAAAATATAGTGACAAAACTTATAATGTAATTAAATTGACCGTAATCACTTGGTCCAAGAAATCTTGCTAACCAAACACCAATAAATATACCAGTAACCATTCTGAAAATGTTTTCATACATCAGAGAAGATACATTAAAGAGACTTTTTTTTAGTGTTGAGATAGCTTTACCATGTCCCGATACAGCTGAACTGTGTCTTCTGCCATTTGTTTAATTGAAAAGTATTGTTGAACTAGTTCTATTGATCTCGTTCCATACTTTATTCTATTCTCAGAGCTTGTAAAATACACAATACCATCTTTGAATGCTTCGTGATTACTTAATTTAAAAAACAGTGCAGTATTATTTTTCTTAAAGGAGTTATGTCCAATAACATCTGACAGTAAGCATGGCTTATTGCATGCCATTGCCTCTAGCACACTCAGGGGTAAGCCCTCATATCTTGATGAACTTAAATAAACATCAGAATTATATAATAATTGTAGAGGATTATTAGTCTCAGGAATTAGAGTGACAGAATCTTTTAATTTTTGTGAGTTGAGACGAGATTGAAACCTATTCGTTTCATTACCTAAACCTGCTATAGTAAAGTGAACTTTTGCAAGTATATCGGAGGGTAATTTTAAAATATGGCCAATTAATATATCCAATCCTTTTGCATAGTCAAACCTAGCTAGCGTGCAGAACTCAACTTTTTTAGATATGGTTTTATTTTGAGTGTTAATATAGTTTAAAACTTTATTTGAATCTATTCCATTATTTATAGTCTGAATATCCTCCATGGATGCAATGTTTAAATGTATAGCTTTGAATTGTTCGTCCAGTGAAACAGAAATAAACCTATCGGTTAATAGTTTCAAAAATTTATCCATTAGTATCTTTATGTATGCAATAATCCCTTTCTCTGTATGAACACCATGGAAAGTATGTACTATATTTAAACCAAACAATTTAAGTAATCGAGAATAAACA
The DNA here is from genome assembly GCA_018675575.1 of Bacteriovoracaceae bacterium. Classification (GTDB taxonomy): domain Bacteria; phylum Bdellovibrionota; class Bacteriovoracia; order Bacteriovoracales; family Bacteriovoracaceae; genus M0603. The sequence goes on from JABGXW010000131.1 coordinate 12,140, forward strand.
CCTGCTCCTCTTCCATGTGAATGGATAAGCTTAATATTTTGATTCTTGCAATAACTCAAAAGATTAAAATAACTTAGAATTGAAAATTTTCTTTTTGGAATAGCTATAAGATTGGTACAAATAGTTTCGTACTTTTCCCAGAATGGCCTTTCTATAGGGGCTGCAATATGTACTTCAAATTCTTGCTTAAAGTTTTTTGAAATATACCGAACCAAGTCATAAAGGTGCTTTGGGCCTCCCCCAATATCTGATCTGGAAGTTATATAAAGTATTTTAATCATATTTTCTACTTTCTCTCTAAATAAACGATACATCTTCCTGTTTACTATGGATATGCTGTGTGATTGTTATTAAAGTATTTATTATATTAATTTATGTGATGGTGCGTGGTGGCAAAAAAGAGTCTTTTTATATGGCCATATCTATTCTTTATGGTCTTGCTTTTCCAGCAGGTTTGGGTCCCTGGATTTTTCCATGATGGTTATCTCTATGCTGAAATGGGAAAAAATGCATCTAATGGACATTGGCTAGTACCTCATTTAAATTCTGCTGTTTATGCTGAGTTTTATCATCATCTTCCTTTAATATTTATTCTCGAAGGAATCTTCTTCAAAATATTTGGTGCAAGCTTTATTACAGCACGAATTTTTGCAGGGCTCTTTTCTTTTATAACTTTAGCTGTGTTGATGGATTGGGTACGAAAAGAAAAAGGAGAAAAGCTCGCTTGGTTAACCGGGATGATGATGACTTTCACTTTACCATTAATTAAAAAATCAAGATATCCTAATATGGATTTGCCTCTAATGCTTTTTACTTTGGTGAGTCTGCGTTTTTATTTTAAAAAGAGCTGGCTACTTTGTGGTGTCTTCTTTGGATTGGCCCTTCTAACAAAAGGTCCAATGGGACTCTTTATCCCTATAATTATCTTTATCCATATATTTTTAACAAAAAACCTAACATTATTAAAATCTTACAGGCCTTGGATTGGCTTAAGTTTGGGATTTTTGATCTTTGCTTTATGGCCATTCGCACTTGCTTTAAATGGGAAAATTTCAATATTCTATAGCTGGTTTGATTTTACTTTTCGACACACGATCACGGATGCTCGCGGCACCGAAACCTCGGTATTTACTTATTTTATTTTTCTTCTTAGGAACTGTTTACCAATTTTTATTGGTGCAATATATTCCTTTTGGTATTACAAAAAAGAAAATCTACATTGTTCATTTTTCTTGTTGATGGGAACTTTATTTTTAAGCTATCTGCTTTTACTTTCTATTCCAGAGTTTAAGTATTCTCATTATCTCATACCTCTCTATCCCGCGATGGCCCTTTTAGCAGCATTTGGTTTGAAAAATATAAGTGAAGAAGTGGAAATAAAAATAAAAGGTATTTATAAAGGACTTGTTATTCTTGTTACTCTTACTCTTCTGACTTTCCCCGTGACTACAAAGATTAGAAGAGATCCTGAAATTTATAAATTAAAATCATTATTTGAACAGGCAAAACAAACCCCGAAAGTTTGGAAAATAATAGATGGTATTTATCCTTATTGGAGTCTTAATAATCTGACTTCATGGCATGATCTTGGTTTAGTACAGCAAGTCTCTTTGGATGGAATGAAAACGATTGCAGATCATGAAATCATTTTGATGAGGGAAATAAATTGGATTAAAGTAAAATCAGAATTTAAGGGGAGATTAATACCTCTTTATAAATTTTCAAAAATGAAAATGGTGGTTTTAATTACCCCCGATATGATGAATAAAGATTATCTTTATAAGGAATAAATATGGAAGTTATTAAAGCTTTTTTCGAAGGTGCTGTGAAAGTTGTTAAACCTCAAGTCTTCTCTGACAATAGGGGATTTTTTCAAGAATCTTATACTAAAAATAAATTTCATAAAATAGGTATTGAGGCTGATTTCATTCAAGACAACCACTCCTTTTCTAGAGAAAAAGGAACTGTTAGGGGACTTCACTTTCAGAAAGACCCTATGGCACAAGCTAAACTTGTTAGGGTTTTACGAGGCTCAGCCATGGATTTTTTTGTAGATATCAGACCAGGCTCTAAAACCTTTGGACAATATGAACAATTAGAAATTTCAGCAGAAAATAAGCTTCAAATTTTTATACCGAGAGGATTCGCTCATGGTTTTTACACATTAACAGATGATTGTGACTTTTGTTATAAAGTTGACCAGTACTATTCTCATGAAAATAATGCTGGACTTATATGGAATGACCCTGATATCAATATAAAGTGGCCAACGAATAATCCAATTTTATCGGATCAAGATTCAAAATGGGGAAGGCTTAAGCCATGAAAAAGATTCTTCTATTTGGAGCGACGGGGCAACTTGGTCATGATATTCAAAATGTTTTTAAGCAAAGTGAAGATTTTGCAATTATCCCTTTATCGTCAAAAGATTTTTACTTTAGTGGCGATAAAGATTTACAATTATTCTTAAAAGATAATTGGCCTTTTGATTGTCTTATCAACGCTATGGCCATGACAAATACAGGTCTCTGTGAAGATCAAGAGAAATTAGCGTATAAAATTAATGAAAAAGCAGTAAGAGAAATGGCAATGTTTTGCCAATCAAAAGACATTCCGATGTTTCATTTTTCCACAGATTATATTTTTGATGGCAAAAGGGACTTTAATAAAAGAAATGCCTACTCTGAAAAAGATCAGACGAATCCTTTATCAGTTTATGGTGCTTCGAAGCTCGCTGGTGAGCAGGCCCTCATGGAAACTAGCAAGAAATATTTTATTTTTCGAGTGTCTTCTCTTTATGGATCTGTGCCCGGTGGAAATAATTTTGTAAATACCATGCTTAAATTCTCCAAAGAAAAAGATGAACTGAAAATAGTAAATGATCAGTTTATGAGTCCAACTCATACGCAAGATATTGCTAAAGCTGTCCATTATTTTATTATAAATAAGATCCAAGACTATGGGATATATCATTGCTCTGACAGGGGGGTGTGCTCATGGCATGAGTTTACTTTAGAGATTATGAGAAGCATTGGATGTGATATCAATGTTATACCCGTTTCTCACATTGAATTTCCAAGTAAGCTAGAACGCCCTTCATACAGTGAACTCGACAATGAAAAACTTTCTAGGTACATAAAGATGCCTAAGTGGCAGGATTCTTTAAAAGAATACCTCGATATTTTACGATCAGAAGGACGTTTACGATGAAGGGAATTATTTTAGCAGGCGGTGCTGGTTCAAGACTTTACCCTCTGACCAAAGTGATCACAAAACAGCTCCAACCAATTTATGACAAGCCCATGATTTATTATCCAATGAGTCTACTAATGATGACCGGGATAAAAGATATACTGATTATTACAACTCCAGAGGATAAACATCATTTTGAAAATCTTTTAGGCGATGGAAGTCGTTTTGGTTTAAACATAAAATTTGAAACTCAAGTTGAACCAAAAGGAATTGCGGAGGCTTATACAATTGGTGAGAATTTTCTTGATGGTGATGACTCTATGATGATCCTTGGGGATAATCTTTTTCATGGAAACTTTAATTGTTTTAGAAATGCTGTTTCAAAACAGTTAGAAAAAAAAGACGGAGTCAAGGCACATATCTTTGCCTATCCAGTTAAAGACCCTGAAA
>JABGXW010000132.1 GCA_018675575.1 Bacteriovoracaceae bacterium
CAAAGAGTTTGATACAATATATTTTATGGATAAGAAAAAAATTAACTGCCTACATTGTAAACATTATTATAACACCTGGGATCCAAAGTCTCCTCGTGGATGTCGCTTATTCAGCTTTAAAGGGCCCCATTTCCCTTCTCAGTCTGTTCTCAGAGAGACGGGGCAAGAATGTGAAGGATTTAGTGCAAATGCCAAATTTAAAGCTTCAAGCGCCAAACTTGATTTAAACTCCGATGATCTTTGGTAAGTCTTTCTTTTGCTCAAAGTAGCTAGGTCCACCCTTTATAATCATGGCACCACCTAAACATTGATCCTTTCGGTAAAACACAATTGACTGCCTTGGCGTAATTGCACGCTGTGGTAAATCAAAGTCTACACGGATTTCATTATTTCCTATATTTATGAGAATACAGTCTTGATCTGGTTGTCGATATCTAACCTTGGCCTTACATTTTAAAGGTTCTGAAAGTTTAAAATTTTCATTCACCCAAGTTAATTCATTTGCTGTGAGATAATCTCGATAAAGAGCAGGATGAGCCTCACCTCTTTCTACATAGACTGTATTAGAATCTGCATCTTTGCCAACCACAAACCACGGAGCACCAGAGCCACCTAACCCCAGACCTTTTCTCTGACCTAAAGTATAAAAGGCCATTCCTGAATGTTCTCCCACTATTGTCCCATCTAAGAGTTTCAAAGGTCCTGTTTTGATTTGAATATATTGGGATAAAAATTTTTTAAAGTTTCTCTCACCTATAAAACAAATCCCAGTTGAATCTTTCTTATCTTTTGTTTGTAAATCATATTTAGCAGCAATTTTCCGTACTTCAGACTTTTTTAAATCCCCTATTGGAAATAATACATTTTTTAATATTTTAGAATTAATGGTATATAAGAAATAAGTTTGATCTTTACCATTGTCTACACCTTTTGCCATTATATGCTCACCATCTTTATAAAAATTCTGGCAATAATGACCTGTAGCTAAATAATCAGCACCTATCTCTAAAGCTTTTTCTAAAAAAACTTTAAACTTTATTTCACGGTTACATAGAATATCAGGATTTGGTGTGAAGCCACGTTCATACTCATCTAGAAATTGAGCAAATACTTGGTCTCGGTATTCTTTTATAAAATCAACTGATTTATAAGGTATCTTTAACTTTTCGCATACAGATATGACATCTTTGTAATCTTCCTCCGCGGGACAAACCCCAGTATCATCAATTTCTTCCCAGTTTTTCATGAACAAACCAATTACATTATACCCACGTTCTTTGAGTATGGCCGCAGTAACAGAAGAATCTACGCCTCCAGACATACCTACTACAATAGTTGATTTTGGTGTTATTGCTTCAAAATTCATTGGGTCAATTTATGCTGTCTAACGAGTTATGTCAAAGCTCCAGGAAATAACTGCAGCTGCTAAAAACTTATAGGCCTCATAGAAAGACTTAGTATTTATCGCCTCAGGAAAGTCATTAGAAGTATGATGTCGACTTTTATTGTAATCAGTTTCAATATTTTGAGTAAAGGCCACGGCAGGAACATTTATATTCCAAAAATTGATATGGTCAGAGTTTGCATACCCATTGGGTTTAATTTCAAATCTTATATTTGAGCGACTTTTCTTTCCCGCCAAAACAAAATTTTCCGCAATTTTTAGATCTTTTTTGTGACCACTTTTATTTTGAGGTCGTATATATGCCTTATAATTTTTTAGTTTCTTCTCGGTATCTTTTAATTTGGTATCATTTCCAAGCATTTCTACATTAATATAGGCAGTAACATTTTTGATAAGGTCATATTTATGTTTATTTGTATAATCTAATGAACCGAGAAATCCCAATTCTTGAAAATCAAAAAAAATGATCCTTACTGTTTTTTCAATTTCAAGTTTATTAAGAATTTCTATAATTGCGAGTAATGTAGCGACTCCTGTTCCATTATCATCAGCTCCAGGCATAATTGAGTTTGCCAAAACTTTTGTACTCTCTGAATCATATGCAATAGTGTCAAAGTGTGCACCTAGAATTAAAACTTCTTTTGAAGTACCTACTCCTTTCTTCTCCCAGACAAGATTAGATCCCTTTAGGCCTTTGAATTTTTTTAAGGAATTTTGAACATTATCTGTAAATGCTCTCCACTTGTTGTATATCGGGTCCGAAGTTTTAAAACTGAGTTTTATTTTTTTATTAAAATCATCTTCATAAGATGCAATTGCTTTTGAAATGTCAGGAGTAAATATTTCGACTGATATTAATTCATCAGAGCTTCCAATATCTTTTAACTTTTTAAGTAACCAAGGTATCGCCTTTTTATGTCCTGTTGTTCCAGGGTAACGAGAGGGTCTAGTAAAAAGTACGAAGTCGCGAAGATTTTTAACAAGCTTTTTCTTTTCATATCTGCTAACAATACGACCTATATTATAAAAACTCTTTGGTTTCTTTTCATACTCTCTCACTTTCAAAGCAAAAGCATTATTGAGAAGTATAATAAAACTGAAAATAATAATAGGGATTTTCATGATCAATGAAAGTCTTTGGGTAAAAGTGTAGTTGTTACTTCATCGGACTCTTCCTCGGCTTCTTCTTCGGGGTCCTCAACAGGTCTTACGTAATTCACAAGTTTATTTTTATGAATGACACCATATATCCCAACTTCTCCAGACATAACGATTCTACCTGAAATTCCATTTTTATTGTAAACGACTACCGTAGTACCTGTAGCTATGGTTCCATTAATTTTTTGATTAAATTGAATTATTGCAGAATTGAAATTTTTAAAATAAACATCACATGGAAGTAATTCTGAGTTCATACTTAATTTTATAAATCCACAAAAAGGTTTAGAGATATCCATATTAGGGTCCAAGCTTGTATTTTGCAGTTTAATTCTATCAAAATAAAGATCGTTAACTGGCGAAACAACGACAGAGCCAGCCGCTGAAACAAGCTCACTAATAACTAGTTTTGTTTCTAATTTTATATCATTACCAAGTTTAAAACCTGTTTTACCAACATCATAATTATGAATTCCTCTGTGCTCAGAATTCATGATATTGTCTCGCTGAAGAAAGATATGTCCAGTTCGAAGTAAATGAGAAGAAGAGCAAACTTCAATAAGAGAAGGTAATCTTGCGTCTCCTATGTAGCAGAGATTATTTGGTTGGGAGGAAGGTAATAGTTCAAAATCAATCATATTCATTACTTTTTCAACTTCCTCAAGTCTTGTTTCTGACAGAGGAAGAATCAGCTTTTTTAATATTTGCTGAGGTACTCTTGATAATAAATAAGATTGATCATGTTTGAAATCATTGGCCGCATGGATAAAAGAACGACCTGATTTAAGGTTTGCAACTACTTTAGCATAATGTCCAGTTGCAATATGATCACAGCCAAGCTCTATGGCCTTCTCATGTAATAAAGTGAGCTTTACATTATTACAATAAACACATGTACTAAATGTTTTACCACCTAATTTATTACCAACTAGTCTGTCTATTACCTCTGCTGAAAATCTATCTTCTGCTTTGACTCCATAAAATGTAATATCTAACTTATTACAGATCTCTGAAACTTTATTTATTTCAGAAACATGACATCGACTATAGAGTTTCTCTTTTGAAATTAACATGTTCTTTTTGATTTCTTCTAGACTAGTATCATTCTCACTTTTAGAATCAACATTTTTATGAAGATGATCTATCTGTTTAGTTAGCAGATCTTCTGGGGACATCAAAAAAGTAATTCCAAGACATTCATAACCTTGTTTTTTTAATAAATAGGCTGCCACTGTAGAATCTCTTCTTCCAGTCATGGCAATTAAAACTTTTTTTCCATTAAATTTACTCAATTAAGTATTCCTTTTGCTATCTTTAATACTCTATTATAACCAATAACTTAGAGAGCTTTAAGCCAACAAACATTTCCGTATCAATTTACTATGATAATTTCATAAAAAAAAGTGTTTAATTAAGCCAAATCCTCCTTTAACCGATAAGTTATATATGACAAGAAATAATAAACTACATAAATCAGATATAATCTTCTTTAGAAGTGATCCGAAAAAATATACAGCAAGCCAACTTAAGAATTTTATCCACTTTTTGAACTCTAATGGAATTAAAAGACCTTATAAATTCTCTCATATTGAAGGTGAAGGGGCCTTGATTCCTAATTTATCTATTAGAGAAAATATTCACCTAGATTCAGTTCCAAATCAATTGTCAACTTCTAAGGATATGCATCTCACGAAATTATTAGAAAAAAATGGAAATTATCACTTGCTAGAAATGTTTAATTTTATTCCTGAACTTGATCACTATCCAGAAACAGTTAACGATCAAGTTAAGAAACTAGCATCATTGATAAAAGGCATGATACAAGAAGCTGATTACTTATTTCTAGAAAAACCAGAAATGTACCTCGAAGAGAAACATCTAGATCTGTTCCTAAAAGCTATTCACTACCAAACTAGGAGTCTAGGACAGATTGTCTTTGTTCATTCACAAAATGAAAAATTCTGGAGAACTCACATTAGTAAAGTTGTTACAAGAGGTTATAAAAACGAATTTTTAGTGACTCCGGTTATCTGTAATATCAATAAATATATTGAAGAAACAAAAAAAGAAGCTGCTTAATTTCTTATAATACTCATTGACAAAAAGGCTCAGCTACTTCGATAATTAAATAGCAAAAACCTTTCGTTAAAGTAACTAAAATTGTTTTTTAAGGATAAGAGAAGCATGTCAAAAAAATTAAAATTCGTAGATGTCTTCGCTGGAGCCGGTGGGTTATCCTGTGGTCTTGAGATGGCGGGATTAGAATGCATACTTGGAGTCGATTCAAATAAATATGCCATGGAAACTTTCAACATAAACCATCGCAAAGCCTGTGTTTACTGTGGAGATATTACTAAGTTAACAAATAAAAATATTATGAAATTAACAAAAAATGAAAAAATTCATGCCGTAGTTGGAGGACCTCCATGCCAAGGGTTTTCAACAGTCGGCACTGGCAACCCAAATGATAAAAGAAATACATTATTTTTAGAATTTGTTAGAATTGTAAAACTCTTAAAGCCTGAATTTGTCGTCGTAGAGAATGTCACTGGATTATTAGCAAAAAAGAATGAAAAAACATTACTCAATATTTTTCAAAAATTCCAAGTTCTTGGTTATAACCTCGATGTACAGGTTATGTCTTCTGAGAAATATGGTGTACCAGAGAAACGCAGAAGAACTATAATTATTGGAACTAGAATCAATAAGGTACCAATCTTTCCAAAAATTACTCATGACGTTATCTTGGCAAAAACACATAGACCAGCTATCACTGTTGGAGACGTTCTCCTGGATCTTAAAACCAAAAAAGGCCATCTCATAAATCACGATATAGCTGCTGCGCAGCTAAGTAGTAATTTAGATAAGAGACGATTGGCAAGAATCCCAGAAGGCAGAGGAATCCGCTATGAAAAAGATGAAAAGGCCTTTTTTACTACATCTCTTAAGCTAGGAGTTAATTGGTCCAAGCTTAAAGAAAATAGGTTCAGGCAAACAAAATATTTTAGACTTGATAGAGCTAAACCAAGTCCTACTATCATGACCCATAGACATAGTTATTATCATCCTATTGAAACTAGATATCTCACACAAAGAGAGGCTGCAAAACTTCAATCATTTCCTAATGACTTTGAATTCATAGGCCCAATGTCTGCACAATGGAAGCAAATTGGAAACGCAGTTCCGCCATTACTTGGCAAGGCCATTGGTAAAGTACTTGTTAAGATGTATAAAAATCAAGATTTAAATAATTGTTCAGAAACGAAAAGCTGCAACAGTACCAATACTTCTATAAAACAAATCAGGGAAAAGGCTTTTGTATACCAGCAAAGTTAGAATTGGTGGATTTCAAGAGATTCCTCGATCAAAATTGATAGATCAATATGCAGATTCTTCAGATGGATCAAGATTTATAAAATTTAATGGACATGAGGTTCATCTTCGAGAAAATCAAGATAAAGAAAAACCAAAACTCCTAGCGTTACATGGCATTTGTGACAGTCTACATACATGGGATCCCTGGAATAAAGAATTAGAAAAACATTTTCATCTCATTAGAATTGATCTTCCTTTTTTTGGACTGACCAAAAGAAACAAAGAAGTCCCGTTAACGAGAGAATACTTCAATCAATTTATTGATGACTTAGTCAAGGAATTAAAACTAACTAAGTTTAGCCTTCTCGGACATTCACTTGGCGCATTTTTGAGTTGGAGTTATGCGGCCTATAGAACTGATTTGATCGATAAAGTTGTTCTCCTGGCCCCTCCTGGCCATCCACAAACACCACCCAAAGTAATAAGTCTAGTGGCTACTCCAATCTTAAAAAAAATTTTTACTTTTTGGACACCTAAGTTTATTTTAAAATATATTCTCAAGAATTTATTCTATGACATTAGCTTAATTACAAATGATATATTAAATAGATATTACGATATGCTTATGAGTGAAGGTAATAGAGAAGAGTATGCTGATTTTTTTGTTTTTCTAATTAAATATGCAGCTGCTGAACATCATGAGATAAATAAAATAAAGCAACCAACACTCATCTTATGGGGTGAAAAAGATTTGTGGGTCCCATCCATAAAGGCTGTCCCTTTTTTTCAAAAGCAGATTCCTCATGCAAGAATTATTGTCTATCCAAATATGAGACATATGGTTCAATACGAAAAAACAAAAGAAACGCTTACAGAGCTTCTTCTTTTTTTTGAGTTGCCTGTTGAAGATTGAAGAAATATCCTTTATTTGCGATCAACTCTTCTTTGGTCCCTTCTTCAGCCAATTCTCCTGCTTCAAAAACCAAAATACGATCACAATGATCTAAAGTTTGCAATCTGTGGGCTATCATAAGACAGGTTCTTTCTTCCATAATAATATCAATAGCAGCGTGAATAATTTTTTCAAAATGAGGATCTATATTTGCCGTAGCTTCATCTAATATAAGTATTGAAGGATCAGATAATAAGACACGAGTGAGTGCTATTAATTGTCGTTCACCAATCGATAAATTTGCACCACCTTCAAGAATTAATGTATCTAAAGTCATATTCGAATCGTTCATGACTTTTAATAAGCCGGTTTTTTTACACCCATCCAATAATAAATCATCTGAAATTCCATTCGTGCTTAAATTTTCTCTGAGATCAGCTCTAAAAATGATAGCATCCTGAGAAACAAAACCTATTTTTGAACGAAGATATTCTCTTTCATAGAGTTTAATATCTATATTATTAATTAATATCTCACCTTCTTGGAAGTTATATAATCTGGATATAAGTGACACAGTAGTTGTCTTACCACAGCCTGTGGTTCCAACTAGTCCGACCTTTTCTCCTGTTTTAATATGAAAGCTTAATTTCTTTAAAACATTTTCTCCTTCTGCATACTTCATAGAAACATTTTGGAATTTAATATCTCCAAATATTCTTTTTTGTGAAATAATAATATCATCACTATTTCTGTTTTGATCATTAAATATAGATTCTTCTGTTTCTTCTTGTAAGAAATTTGTTAATCTTTCTGCACTTGTAAAGGCTTGTTGAATGATATGTATTTCCCTTGCTAAGGTCATAATTGGCATAAAAAACCTTTCTGTATAACGGATAAATGTTACAAATAACCCGACACTCATCGTTCCTAACAATACTTCTTTTCCACCAAAATAAATGATACCTATTAGAGGGAGAGAGCACATAAAACTTACAAGTGGTCGAGTCCATGAAAATAATTTATTAGCGGCCAATTGAGATTTTAAATGTTCACCAACTGCCTCATCATATTTAGACTTGGACCAGGACTCCAATCCAAAAGATCTTATTACATCAAGCCCATTTAAAAACTCACTCAACCTGGAGTTTAGGGCACTTGAAAGTCGTGACATCTTTCTGTTTAATTTTCTAACCCAATCCCTTGTGAAAAAAACAAAAAGAACTGCCGGAACCATTGAAGATATTAAAATAATTCCTAACTTAAGATTAGTAGAAAGCATAGCTAACGACGCTACTATGGCCATGAATAAAGCATTAAAGAGTCGACCTAAGCTTCCTGTAAAAAAGATTTCTAAAGATTCAACATCATGGGTAATTCGAGTCACGACTCTCCCCTGGGGTTGATGGTCATAATAGCTCATCGGCAATTTCTGGATATGAGAGAATAGTCCTTTTCTGATGTTAAGAATTGTTTTTAGTGAATATTTAACTAAAACAGATCTTCCTGCCCATTGGGTTATAAGACATAAAAGTTCGAGCAATAGAATTTCACCTGCAATTTTCCAAGCTTGATTATAATCTTTTGGAATGAGTCCATCTTCAACTAGAAATCCCATAATTTTAGCACTCTGGATCGCACATAAAGTAGTACAAAGAAGTAAAGAAATGGCCAGAAGAAAATGGAATTTAAAAGAGTTTGCATACTTCAAAAGAAACAATAAAGATTTAAAATCACCTATACGATTATCCTCTGAGGAGTGTTCATGCTGATCGTCTCTTTTTAAAAATGTATTTTTCTTATTATTCTTATTACTCATGTTTATCTCCAAGATGTAAATATTTGTTACAATATTTCAAGGTAGATTTTCTATGAGCAACCCATACTAGAGTTGTATCAACTAATTCTTTATCTAAATTTTGCAAGATTTTTTCTTCTGTAATTGTGTCTACTGCACTCAAGCAATCATCTAAGAATAATAACTTTGGTTTTCGTGAAAGCGCTCTTGCAAGTGTCAGTCTTTGCTTTTGGCCACCAGACAAGTTAACCCCCCACTCACCAAGTGACGTTTCTATCCCATTATCAAAATTCGCGACATCATTCTTTAATCCTGAAATTTCCAAAATTCTCCAAATTTCATCATCAGTTATATCCTGATCCATTGCTATATTATTTTTAATAGACTCTGCAAATAAAAAAGGTTTTTGATGTACTTGAGAAATATATTTTCTTAATTCGCTATGAGAATAATCGTCAAAGTCTTTTCCTGCGAGAGAAACTTCTCCATCAAAATTCCTTTGGATTCCAGATAAGATATTAATCAATATAGATTTCCCACTTCCGATTGATCCCGTTATACCTAAACGGTCTTTATGTTTTAAAGTTAAATTTAAATCTTTAAACAAAAACTTATCTTTTTCTTTAAACCTAAAACTTAATTTTTTTATATTTAAGATTTCTTTATGATCATCAACTATTGCCCCATCTGAAGTTAAGTTATTGTCAATTTCATTATGAAAAATCCTAGAGAGTCTTTCAAGTGATGTGAAACCTTTCCGTAATTCGGAAATTATAAATCCTAACTCCATTAGTGGGTCTTGTAATAAAAAAATCAATCCTTGCATGGCAACGAAATCTCCAACGCTCATTTTACTACTTGTCACTAGATGAATACCTAAAGAAAAAAGAACAATATATGACAATATTGAAGCCCCTCCCATAATCGGTATATATCTCAAAGATGTTTTTAATAAATGATAACGTTTTTCTTGATAATCTTTTCCAGAACCATTAAGTCTTTTCTCCCAATAATCTCCTGTTTGTGTAAGTCTCTGTAGACGAATAGTTGCAATCACCTGGCTAGAAAGATCGTTAAAATTTGATAAAGTATTTTGAGCTATTTCATATTTAGTAATCTCTAATTTACTTAATTTGTTAACTACTATTGGTAAAAAAGTCATGACCACCAAACTTAACAATGTCATAGGAACATGAATACTAAGCATTGTGGCAACAGATAAAATTCCTAAAAATACAACATCAACTACTGCCACAAGAGTAAATCCAAAGATAAAACGCCCAGAGTTGACATCTGAAGTAGAGGCATTCATAAGAACACCTTTAGTATAAAATTTATCTAAGTCATTTCTATGAAAAAATCTAACGTTATCCCAGATATTCGTTCGCAACATTGATGAAGCACGATGTGTTTGTCTTGCAAGAGTTATTCTCCAGCCCCATCTTCCAATTGTCGTTATGACTCTAGCAGCAAGAAGGAACCAAAATAATTTATAAAATGTATCCCATTTAGAATTCCCTGATAAAATGTTAGGTATTTTCTGATTTGTAAAGAAATCTAGAATCCAACCCATCAATCGAGTTGAGAATACTTGCATTGCATTAGTCAGCATAACCATTGCTATACCTATCAAATAAATTGTTTTATTTTTCCAAATAAAATTGGTCCAAAGTTTTCGTGCTTCTTTTTTTATATAAGGAGTTGATTGAGATAAATGTGAAGATTGAGTTGCCAAAGACATAAAAAATTGTAGTAATCATTATATAAGATGAAAAGTTAAATCGAGAAACATATCCTAGAAATATCGTTTAATTATGCAATTTCACTGATAAGCCATGTACGAAATTCATTTAATTCCACTTGGTAAAAAGGCAAGTTTATGAGTAATTCACTGATGGCCCTTTCTATTCCTTTTTCTGTATATTCATTTCCGGGAAATACTTCTATTATTTCTTCAATTAAATCAGGGTGCAAAGAGTCAGAAAAAATTGTTACTTTCGTCATTAAACCTTTATGTGAGTCGATATGTGCGTCAATTTCGCCCCAATCAAATTTATGATTCAAGTGATGATTAAATTTGGGTGTTTCGCCAAACCTCCAATTCCAATCTTTTAATCTATTGTAATAATTTCGTAAAGGTTCTATCTTCCGCAGAGAGTCATTATTTAATATTTCGATATCACAATTGCTTCCATATGCTTTTTGAAATTGTTCAATAATGCTTTCAATTAAAAGTTCATGAGAAATTTCGGAGTTTTGAACATTAAGATTAGTAACTCGGGAGCGAACAGACTTTATTCCTTTGCTAGTTAACTTCTTTCTAGAAGGGCTAAGATAGTTTTCAAGTTTATTTAAATCTGTATTGATTAATAAAGTACCATGATGAAATGAACGATCTCTTTTCTCTTTAAAGGCCGAACCTGATATTTTTTTGGGTCCTTCAATATCATCAATCATAATATCATTTCGTCCAGATGCGTAACTATCAATTCCAAATTTTTTAATAGCTTCAGTAATCATGAAATTATTTCGCTCTTTTGAAAATGTATTCTTACCTGACAAAAATGTGAAATTTGTGTTTCCAAGGTCTTGAAAAACGGCCCCACCTCCTGACTGTCGACGTGCTAAATTGATTCCATCCTCTTCCATTTTAGAAACACGGCATTCTGTCCAAGGATTTTGGAATCTACCTATTACCACAGTATTTTGATTCCTCCATAGGAAGAGTATATGGGTCAAAGGATCCATGTCATTGAAAATCCAGTCTTCAGTAGCAAGATTAAACCAGGGATCATATGTTTCAGAAATAAGTACACGTATTGAGCTTGGGCCATTATCATTTTTCATATTCAAAAAATACATAATAATTCATTATTGATCAATAGTTAATTTTAGATTTAAGAGTTTTGTTTTTGCTTTGAAAACAGTACTTGGAAGGGCCTCCTCCCCATCAGTCATACCTGGAAGCGCATAAGCTTCTTCAATATTAAAGTCGAGTCTTTTAAAAATAGAATTTGTAATTATAGATATTGTAATACCTTTCATTTTTATTGCTAAAGGATTTACATTTTTATCAAGATTTAAATAAAATACAATATTCTTTTGAACATCTAGATTGACAACATTTAATTGTTTATACCAATTCATTGGTATTTTAAGTGCATTTATATTTACTCGAACATATTTTGATAAGGCCAAATATTGTTGAGGAGTTTTAATATCTTTGAAATATAATTCTGCTTTATCTTGTATTATTAAGTTTTTTACAAATGTACCTTGTTGATCATCTTCCGAGGCTAGGGATTCATTTATCTTATATATTATACCTTCATTTTTTTTGCTAAAGATTTGAACATAATGTTGTCCTCTTTTTTTTCCAAACTTTATTTTTCGCATTTGCTGTATTATTTTCCAAATTTCAGAAGGAATGGATTTTTTTGAAAGTTTTAAAAATCCTTTCACGAGTTTTATAATATCTTCTCCCTCTACTTCATATTCTCCTATTTCAGAAAAATATTTTAAGATATAAAAGGTTAAAGACAAAGTATCAGAAAGTTTAAATTCATCTGTTACTGTTTTTGAAACATCTAAAATCTTTGTTGCTAAAATTTTATATTGATTATTGCTAAGTTCTAGTCCTGCAATGACAGGCGTATTGAAGTTATTGTTCGATTCTAGGATTAAATCTTGAGCATAGGCAGCATGGGCCATGAATTGGATAAAAGTCATTATCAATATTAACTTTTTAAGTAAACTCAACATTTCTCCTCTATATCCCTAATATCATAATGTTACTTCTGTCTAAACTGTAGACAGAGTTTAAAAAATATAACGCTATAACTTACATATTATTAATAAGTTATAGCATTCGCTGGTATTCTATAATTATATGATTCAAGAATCAGGCCAATTCATAAAGATCATAATAAATCTTTATTCTGGCCATTGTTCATGCTTGAGAAAATAATTTAATTCATTATAAGCATTTTTAGATTCATAAAAAGGAAAGCTTTGAGGATCAGCCTTTTTAATAAAATTAGAAATTATTTGAATTGCCTTTGGCTTATTATCATCGCTAATTAAGAATTTTGCATAGAAAACAACATTTAACGGCTCATTAGGTGCTAAGGAAATTGCTTTTTTAATATAGGAACGCGCTTTTTCATTATCTCCACCAAGAAATGCTGGAGACCTTGAATAAAGTATTGAAAGCGTTCTATAGGCACCAGCCGATGCATATGTTGGATTTGTTTCTTTGGCCTTCTCGAGTAATTTAATAATATCATCAAGGCTGAATGCTAAACTTATAATTCCATTCTCTTGTTCTAATAATGCTAAATTTGTTGCTTGCCAAAAATAACATTCAACTTTTGGTTTTTTAGCATTTAGCTCACATTCTTTTCCAGCTTTTAGACCTTCTAGAAAGTGTTTCTTTCTATTAAAACTATTTTTTCTCCCTTCCAATAAATGTCCAACATAATAATTGCCCATACTCAGACGCCATAACCCTTCAACTGAGTTTGGATTTTCTCTATTATATTCTTGAAACAATAAAAGGGCCTTTTTTGCCTTTTCAAATTTTTTTCTCTGTGCGTATAAAGCATCGGCCTTCTTTAATAGTTTTTGATATTTAACTGTATTTGATATAGAAATCCTTACATCATCGGAATATGAAGCGGAGAAAAATAAATAAATAATTATTATAATATATTTAATCAATCTTAAACTCTTCTTCAAGGCCTGAGTTGTCTTCAATCAAGACATCCGGATCATAATCAACATCATCTTGAATTACAATATCTACATCATCTCTAAAGCGTTTTTCAAACTTACCGCCATTTTTAAACTTTTTATCTATAGTATTTTCTTTAGTATGTTTAATTAATTGTAGTTTTAATTTCTGATGTATATTTTTATAAGCGGATCCATCAAATAACTCTCCTTCTCCTAATGATTCATATTCATCAGTAGACCCTTCCTCCCAATTAAAAGGTTCATCCATTTCAATAATTGCTTCTTCTTTATCAAGAAATTTAGCAATTTTCATTTTGTTAATTATATTACGCATCGTTTTTTCAGCATATGGTGTAAGCTTTCCTTTATTAAACGACTCTCCATATCTTTTAGGATTTGGCAATAACATTGCGAGGAAGGCACCCTCTTTTGCTGTTAAATCTGCAGGAGATTTTTTAAAGTAATGTTCCGCGGCTGCATCAATACCATAAATCCCAGGACCGTATTCAATTATATTTAAATACAATTCAAGAATTTTATCTTTGCTAACATTCTTTTCTAGATACACAGAAAAACCCATTTCTTTAAGTTTTCTCCAAATATTTTTATCTGGTGTTAAAAATAAGTTTTTTATAAGTTGTTGAGTAATAGTAGATGCCCCTCTTAGTCTCTTGCCTTTTAATTTTTCTTTTACAGCAGCTTTGACCTGATCAAAATCTACTCCTTGATGTTTATAAAAGATTGAATCCTCACTAATCATGATTGCTTGATAAGATTTTTTATTTATATTTCTTAACTTAATCCATTTATACGGTTTTTTATAGACTATTTTGTAATTAGCTTTTCTTTGAGCATCAATTTTTGATTGTACATAACCTGTAGCTAATTTTTTTATATCATTTCTTGGAATTAGTAGATAATAAAAGAATAAAATAAATGCAAGCAAAGCTAAAAAAATAGTAGCGGAGAAATATCTCTTTTTTAATCTCATAGGAATATTATAAGTAAAAATAGATATTTAGACTCATAGGAGAAGCGACTTCCTCTTCCATGGCATTGTCCCAGTAATTCTGTCGGGATAGTTAGAACTATAAGCTTTAGCTATTTCTCATCGAGAGTAATAGAGTTGCAATTATATCTATCTATTAAGGTCTGAAGCAAGGTTGCTTTTTTTCGACTATTATGAATTTTAATCATCATTTTTCCAAGATATTTTTTTCTCTTACTAGTATAGGTCTTATTGATATATTTATCTATATACTTCTGTGCGACAGTCTCTCCATTTATAATCTTCTTAGCAAAAATTGAAGACTTGTGATGATTTTGTATATGTCTGAATTTCGATTTTACTCCTAAAAGGCCCTGGGGTACATCTGAATGAAATAAACGCTTATTTGTTTCTACAAAATCATGGCCTTGCTGTACTAGTGCATCTGAATGCTTAAAAATTCTTCTAAATGGCATGGCATCCTGACAGGCATACATAACTCTAAGTTCACTTAAGTCTGAAGGCGCTATGATCTGATAATAATCAAGTCCTTCAGAATTCGTTCTGACGGAAAGATGATCTTTAGCAAACTTATTGAACTTTTTTATAAAATCATCATTTCTATCTTCGCTTTCATCAGTAGTATATTCTAGAAATTCATATCCCCACTTGCCATACACTTGTAATGAAATTTCTTCATATTGGCTTAATATCGCCACAACATTTTCAGACCCTTCATCTGAAGAAGAGTAATCACCATCAGAGGTTATATTTTGTAGTTTTTGAAATGAAGTCTTAAGAGGTTTAGACATTTTTACTAATTCTAATAATAATTTTTTTGTTCTTTTTTCAAGATCGTCTTTATATGCGAATAAATTTAAACCGTTTATAGAATTATTTTTCATAAATTCTTTTTCTATTTTTTCTTTTGAATATAAAATATCTTCTTTTATTCTCATAAAATGGAAAAGTAGATTGGCCCTAAATCCAGTTTCAAAAGAGTTTTCGTCTTGTTTTAATAATTGCTGATAGGCCGAGCTATTATTTTGATGATCAAGTTTATTCAATTCAAAAAGAAGCATCTCATCAAGAATAAGTATTGAATTTAGACCTGATGCAAAATAAACTTGCAACTCGTTACTAAGCAGTGGATATAGCCTCGTTAAGTTATTAATAATCTTCAATTTAATTGTCTCAACAGGCATTCCATTTGATGTCATTATTTCTTTGTTTATAATTGTTAAACTTTGATCAATAATTTTACCAAGACTAATAAGTTTCTCTATTTCTGTAGTTACTTTAGTTTTTTGTGCAATATTAATTGATTTTTCAATTGCTTTCTTGTTTTTAATTATTGCTTTAATTTTTGCTTCTATAGTGCTTATCAGTAATTTTGTCTCAAACTTAATACTTCGATACTCCTCGGTAGAAACATCTAGTAGCCCTGATCTTTGAATATCCTGTCTTAAGTCGTAAAATGCGCAATTAAGTTTAATAAATGTTTGCCTGTCTTTATCATCAGAAAAGTTAAATCGGTCTGCAAAGATTGCATCAATTGCTCTTAGTATAGAGGAGAACGCCAATCCTCCACCGGCAACAATTAATCCATTGGCATTTGGAACGAGCATACCCATGGTTGCAAAGGATTGAATTACATCAGCAGTTTGCACAAGAAATGATCCTCGATTAAGATCACATTTACCGTTTAGAAATATAGAATTTATATTATCTAAAACGGATGCTATTTTCTCACCTGAAATGGTAGTATCTTTGCCTGTAGAAATTGTGCCATTTAACATATCATTCACAGTTTGATTTGACGTTGTGTTAACAACAGCACTATTTAAATCATTCTGTATCGACTGTGCCCCACTCAAAATAGCATCTAATCTTGATTGGTCGCTATCTAAACAATTGTCTTTAAAAAGATTTCTTATTGTCTTAATTCTTCCAACAATATCTTTATAATTATTTGAATTAAGTGGACAGGATCTGTTTTTTTCTACTGGAGACTTAAAACGATTAATAATTAACTTTGAACGACTTATTTCGTCCTCACTGAGTCCCTGAATAGGAAATGTACTTTCGATACTTACTAGTTCATTTGATAAAACAGGATTTGATACAAATATTATAAATAATAGAAAAATAATATTTTTACAGAGTGAAGCTATAAATATGTTAAGATTTCGCATTAGAAAATCCAGATGTATATTTAATTATTATGCGTACTCTAGAGGTTTCTAGGTTTTTCTCAATAATATTGTAAAGATTACAACAATAATGCCAAATCAATACATCTCTAAGTGTTTATTGCCTTTGAGTAGTATAGAGTGGAACAGGGTTATTTCGTAAGACAAAGGTTCCTGATTTGGGTTTCTCAGCAGAGTTTAAAGATTGACAAGGGAATCGAATTGCTTTGTTTCAAAAAATCTAGTTTCTATATTTTTTTTATTTAAAATTGCACTTTGACTCTTTTACAATTTTGGAAGGGGCATTTTCCAGGCCGACAACGGGGGTCCCTTCTATTTTAATGTCTATGAACTTTAAAAATCTGATCGGGCAATCACTACTACATTTTTCTTCAATAATTACTTCTGCTGAAAACGGTTCATTCTTTATTTTTTTTAATTCTGGTAGAGTGTTTATTGGTAGAACTTTTATTGCGCTCAAAACGTTATAGTTTGCAAAGTAATATTTTTGACCTTTTTTAAGTTCTAATATCTTCTCAGAACAAGCCAGAGACATATTTATAAATGATATAAATATTAAACAGGTGAGTTTTCGCATTCTATTAACTTTTGTAGTTTTCTCATCTCAGAAGAGTTATTTCTCTTAAAAAAGTCTAAATTTTGTTCCATAATAAGTACATCTTCATAAGAACGATAATACTTTTTCACATCATTTAAAGCTTGTGTATAGTGGTACTGTCAAAATCGCTAAGTCGTTAAACTGACAGAATGCCTAAGTCAGAACAGTAATTAGTGAAAATGCCAAAAAAAGTGGTCGGATAAAGACTGGTAGGACTTATTTTAAAAACAATGAGTAACTTTATAAATCAGGTACTTAAGTATCAGCTGGCAGGTATATTGATATACGCTTGAGTGAAAACCATAACCGACTGATAATACCTTAATGCAATAAATAATTTCGACAGAATTAATCTATATAATTTAAAAAAAGGAAAGAGCAAATGGGGCATGCAAACAATGAAGCAATCAGTAAAAAGTTTTTATCTCTACTTACTATCACCGTTTTCTTATTTCTGAGTTTCTCAAGAGTGTCAATTGCAACGGAAGTAGAAATAGCTTGTGATGACTCCTCCTATGCTCATTTTGTGAAAACGAAATTCAATGTCAAGGCAACTTCACGCGAAGAAGCTGCAAAAAAAGCAGGGCAACATGTAGCAGGGCTTAATAAATCCGATTCAAAAGGAAAGACGGGGGAAGATATTTATGGAAACACACATGCATGCAAGGGATGTGACCCTGGTGAGTCTGGATGTGAGATGTCTGCAGGGGTGACTTCGCTAATGATTCATCAGCTGGGAGATGGCCTATGGGAAATTGCACCAGAAAAACATAGAACATATATTTCAGTACGCCTCGACTGTACAAGCTGCGTTCTGATTGAATGCTTACTGAATAGCTTTACTGAATTAGAAGCACGAATTTGTACTGAAAAGGCTAGTGAAAATCCAAAAACAATAATGATGAATGTTCCAGTATCAAGTACTGCAGAAGAACAAGAATCAAAAAATTCAAGAGAGTAAAAAAATCGGTTTAGATTACGCAATGGGTAACTTATGACTCTAGGTTTTACTCTAGATCTTGAACTCAAACCCTAACTAAATGTGAGTATAAAATGAAGGCCAATTTTTTGGCCTTCATTTATTGTGTCAGTGATCAGTCTTTAATGAGCAGTCGAAGAAATTGTTTTAGAAGCGGATAATCTCAAGAGGAGTACTTTTTACATTGCTGCTTTCTTTTGATTTGCTTGCCTCAGTCGGAATAGGCGGAGGGGCAAGGTCGTCGTTTCTATTCGAAAGTTAAAGAGCTTCATGCTTAAGCTGTCTGACTTAAGTAAAATACCATTAAATTTTAATTAATTTTAGAGCTGTCTGATGACGCTAGACTTTCGATTAAATTTCTTCGTTCAATTCTTTTGCATATTCAAAGGGCGTAATGAGGTTCTTTCCATTCCAATGCCTTCTGGCCATATCTGATAGATACTTCCGAGGGTTGAGCTTAATTAGCTTACAA
>JABGXW010000133.1 GCA_018675575.1 Bacteriovoracaceae bacterium
GTCGACAATTACTAAAAGGATTACTTGGAAATGACTCAATCCCCTCAAAGGCATGGAAAAAGCTAAATCATATTTCTAACTCTTACAAGTTTGATTTCGAAAAGTATAAATTTTTAAAAGCAAAATATATTGAAGAGTTGCTAACTACAGAAGTAAAAAACTTAGACTTTCAGAAAACACCAGAAGGTATATTAGCACTAGGCGAGGCCATAAATAAAGACATCACCTCAATTCTCGACCCTGAACTAGCTGGTATGTCTTTTTTAAAACGAAGAAAACTTGAACGACTTGTTAGATCATTTGAATCTATTGACAAACCAGATTTAGAACATGTCGAAGATTTGGTTGCTAATGTCTATAGTACTGTTCTAGGAAATAAGTTTAGATTATCTCATCTGATGGATAGTAAAATAGCAAAAAACAAAATCATGACAAGAATTGTACAGCAAGAATTATTAACACAAGGATTAGTTTCTATATTAAGTAAAAATCAGAATTTGCTTCCTACAAAAAGGTTTTTAAAGAAATTTATGAATTCTTATAAGGGAAAATATTTAGCAACCATGCTTTTTAATCTTCCTGTCTTAGCTGGTTTTCCTCCATTATATCTTCCAGGATTAAAACAATTAAAAGTTCCTCCCGAATTGGCGCGTGAAATTCTTGAAAAAGGGTTCACTGAAGAAATGATGCAAAAACTAAATATTGAAGTCTTAAAAGGCTTGAAAATTAAATTAGAATATAGAACAGGGTATGAATTACTTCGTCGTTATTATATGATAGGAATTTCTATATATTTAAGCTATGTAATTCTTGATGAGTTTTATGAAGGTGATAAAATTCGACAAGAGAATTTTATGCTAGAAGAAGTTGCAAGGGATATGAATTCCATATTAGATCAAGCAGAGGTACTCCAGTCGAGGGGAATTGATATTTTTGGTGAAGATGAAGCGACTGAATTTGAAACTGTTGATCCTACAGTGCGAACAGAATTTCAAATGATGGATAATCCCTTTTGCCGTGCAATGAAAGAATGTCTAATAATGCATAAAGAAGATACTGGGGAAGAAGCGCTTACAGAAAGTCGTCCCTATAAAGAATGTAAAACATTTATGGATCCTGATGATAAATGTCCTGACTATTAATTAGACTTCTCTGGTACAATTAGACCTGGAAAAGAATTATCCGATCTATTTTCAAATGGAACGGCAAGGGGTCTACCCTCTAAAACTTTTTGATAAGAACCTGAGAGATCAGCTGTTCCCATTTGACCTATGACCATTAATACATCTTCGCCTTTGAACTTATCCCAAATGAGATTGTAATTATATGTACCTCTAATTAATTGGTGTTCATTATCAAATGCCTTTGCATTAGAGTCTGAAAGAATTCCATTTTCTCGAGTTTTTGTTCTACCAATGAAATACCATGTCTCTTCAATTCTTGGTAGAAGTTGATCTTGGTCTTCACAGAGATGAATCCTCGTTTTAAAACTCTTCTGAGAGGTTATAGAGACGCAGTTTTGAACCTGTGCTCTGAATCTTAAAGTAACCGCATTAAAAGACAAATCTAATTTTGTTCTTTGAGTAAAGAAACGATCATAATCCATATGCATAACGCCCTCATCATAACCATTATATTTTGCTAGTTCGTATGTCGTACCCGCTTTCATTCCTAATAAATAGGGGATTGAAGGTGATAAATCGAGACCTGCAGATCTGTATGTTGTACTCTTCTCGCCCCAAGATTTAAAATATCTATTACCTTGAGCTGCAAAGAAGGCATCGCCACGATAAACTTTTCCATTTTCTTGTCTAACTAATGTTGCCCATTTCTTGCCAATCACTTTCCCATCTTTTCTTATTCTTGATGGAATGATTTTCTTCATATGTTGTAAGGGAGTCGTTTTTAGGAATGCTCTTGGATCATTTATGCAAGAAAGAAAGTCAGATCCTGGCATTTGTATACTTCGCTGACCCATATCTCTTGTGATTTTATATTCTGGAATATTGAAAAAATAGTGACATAGTTTTCTTAATGTAACTTTTGGCATAATCCCATTAGTAGTCACTAACATTTTTAATTCTACTAGGTTCAATTTATCAATATATTCTTTTGTTATTCTATTTTTTTCTTTTTTATTTACTATTCTATCAATCCACTGACCTCCGGTTCGCGGGAGTTCATTTAGTTCTTTTAATGTGACAAAGTAAACTTTTGAATCTTTCTCTTTGGCCGCATGTAGATAATGAGTTTTATAGAGATTTATAGGACTATCAAACAAGTCCTCTTTAAAATTAAGAAGCTTATGTCCTTTATCAATTAGTTCATTCATGTCTTTCTTTTGCAATAAACTAAGCGCCTCTAGGTCATTTTTCTGAGTATTCATACTTGCACCGGTTCCAGTACCAAAAAATGGAGCTGTAACTGTTATTGGTGTTAGCTTAGACTCAGGATCTTTTGGGGCAATTTTAACCATTACAATATTTTTATAAGATAATAAATATGAATCCGTTACTATAAGTGGAAAATTTACCGTTGTAGTAACCTGTCCTGATGCACTTACTTTAATATTTTGTTTAACTGCTGAAAAGATTTCAAAATCTACTAAATTGATATTATTATAGTCAATTCTTTTAGCTATTGGAGACATTAATATAAATGTTGCCTCATACTCACCCATAGTTATAGCTTCTACTGATTTCTCTTCTGAGTAAGAATGAAATCTTTCTGCAAATAACTTAAAATCAAAAAGGAAATCTTTTTTAAAAGATAAATGAAGATAGGAATTAATTCTGTAAGAATCAATAACATTACCCTCATTTGAATAACTCAAATTTGGAATATTAATTTGTGGTGCCTTACAGCCGAGTCTATCTGGTATTCCTTCCCTTGTAATATCTAGTCCAAAAGGTCCATCGTTTGCCCAAGGGTTAATAGCAAGAATTCTATCTTTTTTTATATCCGTATAGATACCATCTATTCCTTCTAAGGAGACTTTAAACTTTTTAAATTGTTCGCAATCATATTTATCAAAATTCATAATTACTGACATGTCTAAGCAGCCATCTGAAGATGTTTTTTTGTCTTGACTATCTCCACCTAAACTCGATGTAACTTTAAATATTTTGTGAGTGATGGGCCTTGTTTTATTATCTGACCTCGGATCAACTAGGCATATCTTAATTAATGCGCGTACTTTCTTCTTAGTGCCTTGATTGTAATTGTCCGATACAATGGATCCTCGTTTAATTTCAACTTCAGATATCATATATCCAAATTCACTATCTTCAATATCTCCAAAATCATCATCTACTTCAATAATTTCATTATCAACTTGATTTTGATTCATCAGATTTCTAAAGTGAGAGTCTATTTCATCAACTCTTTGTACGTCTAACTTTGTATTTGTGTTGAGATTATCCATGTAAGTCATGGCGTATTCTGCCCCTAAGTTTAGTGGGGCCTTAATTGGTATAACTGACATAACTAGTTTTAAGACTCCGTCACTATCTAACCTATTAGACTTTGTGAGCAGCATATCGATTTCGCCTGTGATATTTCCATCTTTAAACCTATAATATTGTTCGCTATCTGTGACAACACGAAACTGACTGCTGTCTGATGGCCTTTCAAAGAGGGTAAATTGAATTTTTACTTGACCTTTAGAGACTTTAATTTCTTTTTCTAATCCTTCAAGTGAATGTCTAAGTATATAAGGACTCATTGAGAATTCGTATTTTAGCTGTTCTGTTTTTAAGGTCGCATTTAAATTTGTACTTTTTAAAAATATATTTATATCTTTAACCTTAAAATTTCGTGCACTTGTTCTATGTGTTGAATTATATGCTGCTTCATTAAGTCTTTCTGAAGATACATCTACTGTTGTTATATATTTAAGATCTTGCACTGCTTGTTCATCTTTTTTCCATGGATTAATGGCAAGCTCTCTTGTTCTTCTACCCTTATAGTTAGAAAGACCTTCAAAAATAACCGGGTATGAATAATACTTTTCTAAAGCAAGATAATTAAATGAGACATTATCATTGAATGTTAGGCAGCCCTCAAGGTCTGTCCTTGCAATTGATTCTCCGTTGATTGTTATAACCCTGAACTTTTCATTTCGAACTGGAATTCCATCAATAGCATTATCAAGAAAACATGCCTTCATGGTAAGATGATTTGAATACGCAATAGCATTCCACTCTCCTAATTCATTACCTGAATCAAAAAGAGAACTGACACTTTTAATCTGACCTAGCTCAAATGAAGAGTTTTCATTTTCAATTTGTTCAATATCACTCGAACAACCCAAAATAAAGGTTGAACATAAAATCACTGAGAAGAACATGCTAAGCCAATGTATTTTGAACGAACTTGTTTTTGTCATATATGAAATACATGCAAACATAAGGCCATAAGCTGTATCTCAATTAGACACGTAACTGCTTATTTATATGGATAAATATGGGGTATTTTGGGCCTTCAAATTGTCATAAAGCTTGATTGTGACTAAAATCTGGTCATCTCAGATATTATTTGGTTAAAAGAAGTGGAGGCACCGAACATGCAGTATTTTGAGGTAATACCCTAGAAGATATATCTGCTCATACTTCCAGGGCCAATTTAATTTATCTACAAGTACTAGTCCATTCATAAATTCTATATCGACTCACATCTTCACCTTCAAACTGCCCATTTGAAACATTTGTTCCTGGAGTGAGAAGAGTTACAGATAGGTATTTATGATCAGTTCTTATTCTATACTGAACGTCTCGGTAACCATGAATAGTTTGGTATCTTGTGTAGCAAGTTCTTCTTCCATTTTGATCAGTGTGACAGACAGTATATGGTCTTTGATATGTACAACTCTCATAATCTCTTCTTGAGTCAGAGTTTGTTGTCGTAGTTTTAATACGTCCTTGAATATCATAAGGTTGCTTCAGATCTCCACTCGATAAGGAAATATTTCCATTTCTTGATGGTAGGTCAGTTCCTTTTGGTATCTTAAACTTTACTGATACTTCAGAAGGTAAACCTAAAGTTAGTGATCTTCTTTTTGCTTTTACTGTGGCATTATAAGTTCCAGTAGAAACTGTAGTTCCGTCTTTGAATTTTAAATCATTAGATACTGTTAATTGACCTGTTAAGGTTTCACATGAAACCATTAATAGCGCCATCAAAATAAAGATGATGTTTTTCATTTTTTCTCCCTGAATAAATTGAATTTATAAATTAGAAATATGATAGCAAGTAGGAATGAGTTTGTATTAGATGTCAGTTTATATCAATAATGGAGCAAAAACCGGTCTACCTGACGAAAATAGTCGGTGACATTCCGAGTCTAAATAAGCTACCTGCACCACATTTCGTGATTTAACTATGTTATAAATTATCACAAGTAACGAGAACGTCACTATAGAAACCTTACACATTTTTATGTATAGATATTAAAGTACCGTAGGGCTTCTTCCTATTCAATAATAAATTGAAGAGAAATATAAAAGCTGTAAAAAAAATAGCTGTTACAAATAAAAAAACTATTCCCAGTCTAGAAGGCCTTTTTTTATTTACGTCCTCAAGCAATCCACAACCTGCTGCTA
>JABGXW010000134.1 GCA_018675575.1 Bacteriovoracaceae bacterium
TATAGATGCGGACCAAATTGTCTCAACAGGATACGGTGAAGAATTTCCAATCGCAGATAATGCAAATTATCAAGGACGGGCCACCAACCGTCGTGTTAACTTGAAAATTTTTAAATAACCGCATCGTCAAGGCATTTATGACCTTTATAACTTGGACGACTTAATTGTCTAAAGATTAGACTCTTTTTGTGTGGGTTAACAGCCAAATAACTAATACATTGTTTTTATTGATCCAAATAACTTAAGTTTTGGCATATTTCTTGCTCATTAATAACAAAGCACTTTAAATGCAAGTTTTTAACAAAACACGAGAGGAAAGATGAAATTGTTCAAAAAGTTGAAACGAAAACAGCTGATGTTAATGTTGGTCACCTTAGTATTAATGGGTGCATGTGGAAGAGTCAAATTTGAATTAGATCAATCCTTATTAGTCCCCTTAAATGTTGTGACAACGATTAAAGAGGCTTCAATAAAATGTGCCGAAGCAAAAGAAGATGGAGCATTAGTAAGTAGTGAGCAGAATATTATATTTTCCGAAAAAGGTGAATGTGATTGGAATGCTGGTGATAATCTTTCTAAGCGTGATGGTAAAATTAGAGCGAGTGCAGAGGAATACATTGATCTTCACCTTCCAACTAATGCCACACTTTGTGATATTGAATTTGATTTTAAAGAAGATCCAAATATGTTATATGATGATGAATTAATCTTAACTCTTGGTAGTAAGGTTCTCTTTATGACTCAGGATTATTCAACAAACTCTTCTTCATCTAAATATAATCCAGAGGGACTTTCAGTAAATAGTTTAGGACTTGTTGAATATAGCTGGCTTGGTAATTCTAGTGGTGAGCATGGTTTAAGAGGATTATTTTACGGATGGCAACAGGCTCCACAATACTGTTTAGGTGGAACTGCAGCAACATGTGATGTCCCGCTTTCACAACATGCAGGCGCATTTAATATCGACATTCCAAGTGAAAAAATAATAGAAATTGGAATGTTAAATGGATTGACCTTTGATGATGGAGAAGCCGTTCATATTCCTACTCCATTAAAAATTGGTTTCATTAGTACAGGAGATAACGACAGATCAGATTGCCAACATACTGAAGTAGAATTAGATGTTAAACTTAAGTACATTGTTTTAGATTAAAACTAACTAATAAATGATTAAATTGTCTCTAATCGAAGGGGATTGATGAGTTTTAATGCAGTCGCTTTAATAGATGATGATCCAAATCTCATTAAAATTGGAACCACGGTCTTAACAAAGATTGGAGGTAAAAAAGTTACAAGCTTTATTTCCGGCGAAGACTTTTTAGCTTACATCAAAGATCATGTAAATATCTATGATGTAATACTTATCGATGTTAATATGCCTGAAATGTTGGGAACAGAAGTGGTAGATAGAATTGTTGAAAAACATCCTGAATTTAATACTCCCATCATATTCTTAACAGGTATGAATGATAAAAATGAGCTTAAAGAACTCTTTAACCATACAGGTGTTATTGGAGTAATTTCTAAACCATTTGATCCTATGGAGCTTATACATTTAGTTGATGACTTGTTAGAAGCAAAATCTGGAGTTTAAGAAACTACAATGTTTTTAGATATTCCACGAGGGCCAACCGATCCTCTTTTGTAAACTTTTCGAAGCCTTTTATGAAGTGCCCTACGTTTGACTGACCTTCTCTTTCAATAAAATAAATATCGCGATCACCTTTCTTCGCTTTTCGTAGCATTTTTGCATATTCATTTTTAGTAAATAAAGTTAGACCAATATTTTTCTCATCAAACCGATGCTTGTCTCCTGCTCGATACATAGAAAAAATTTTAGACCTTTCTTCTGGGCGAATCATTAATTGATATAGGTTTGGAACAGAGCCATTATGTAAATACGGAAATCTAGACCAAATACCCCAAAGTTTCGGCGCGAAATAACCTTTTTGAACTAGATCGTAATTAAAAGTTAGAATATCTGATAGGGAGCTTTGCTCAACTCTAGCAACAAATTCTGGACTAATTGCCAATAGCTTTTCTGAATCAGTGTTAACTTTATTTTTTGGAATTACTTTTGGAGCTGTGTAGATGGGATTCTTTTTAGCATCTAAGTGATGAGGGCCATGGCATTTTAAACAAGAGCTTTTATAAAGAACTTTTCCTTTAGCTGCTAAAGCATTATTGATTGTGAAAGGATACTTTGGAGGTAATAATTTTGAAAGTACTTCGTCTGTTAACCATTTTATTTGAGGAAGGACATTTCGGAGATGTTCACCACTGTCAGAAGCAAAAAGCTCTGCACCAAAAATCCAGGCATAATTATCTCCGCTAAGAGAACCATCATTAAAAATTCCAGCTTCCCTCTTTGCTCCAATACCCCATAGATGAGGAACTTTTACCTGGGCCCTACCCATGTCCTTGGGATACGGGAGTCCTTGGTCTTCATAGAAGAACGTTTTAATCGTGCTGTCTGGAACTAGGCCTCTAGTAAGTGAGCTAATCTTTTTATCTGAGGTAATTTTTGCAAAGTGCTGCGCCTTGTTGTAAATATATTTATAATCGGGATTTGAACTTCTAGATCCCCAAAATCTTTGAATTTTATAGGTATCTCTTCCAACTTTATAAGGATCAATAGTTTTGTTCCCAAGTCCTGGGATGATAATTCCTGCAGCTTTTCCTGAGTGACATGCTGTACAGCCTAGAACACCAATTTCCATATTTTTATATTTTACTTTGAAGACTCCCATGAGTTTTTTATTTCTTTCTATGAAACCATACCTTCTTTCGATGAATGAGGTTGCTCCCGCTTCGCTGTCTCCTAACGGCCCATCTCTATTATCTGCACCTAGCATCCACATTAGTTTTGATAAGTTTGGCGAGATAGACATTCCTCGCCCATTTTCAAAAAAATGCCAATTATAAAATTTTTCGGCTGCAGCATTGTGTTCGGCAGTCCGAGTATTTGCCAATAGCAAATTAGAGATTAGAAATGTGAAAATTGTTATTTTTTTCATAAAATAATTAGACTATTCATCTGCACAAATCGTCAAGGACTTCATTTTTAATCTTAGCTCATCTCTAGAAACATTAGTATAGTCAACCTACAAGACAAGTAAGATTATTGTGCACTGACTCTATAAGTCTTATGAAATGTTTTATAGTATTTCTAAATGAAAAATATCTTAATAATACTATCTTTGACTTTTATTTCTCTTTCAAAAGTTTACGCAAGGGCATCTATAGCAAAAGCCGATTGGGTGAGGGGACATGTTACTAAACTCGATCCAAACTCTAAGAAAGCAGTAATTCTTAAAAAAGGAGACCTGCTTTATGAAGACACATCTATTGTGACTTCAAAAAAATCCATTGTACGAGTTCGATTTGCAAACAACTCTGTTCTTACTCTTGGACAAAATAGTAAATTTATTATTGAGGAAATGAAAAATAAGGAAAGCACCCTCGTTAATCTTTTGATGGGACAACTAAGAGCTAAAGTTGATAAAGCTAAGACAGGACAACCAAAAAATAAATTTATTATGAAAACGAGAACTGCAGCAGTTGGAGTTCGTGGCACAGAATTTTTAACTGTCTATAATCCTACTGGTCAAAATACTTCATTGGTAACTATAGAGGGTGAAGTTGCCATGAAAAAAGTGGTAAAAAAGCGAGGTATCGTCGATCAATCTCACGTGAATTCCATGACAGAGAAAGCTGCAAATAGCTCTACCTCAAAAGTTGATGTCTTCGAGAAGGTTCTTTCAGAATCAGATACAGTGATTATCAAAAAGGGACGATTTTCGGGAGTAAATTCAAACTTTTTGAAGGCATCTAAGCCGGTTAAAATTTCAGCTAAGCAATTTATAGCCTTGAGAGAAGATGCAGCACTCGAATCCCACATCAAAGAAGCTACCAAGTTAAAGGGTATTAGCTCTAAACAAATTGAAGAAGTTGCAAAGGAAATAGATGCTGTTGAAGTTGTGGATCCTAAGAAGGAAGGATTTTTTAATGAAAAGACAGGTGAATTTGCTCCTAAATCCGGTGGAATTTTAGACACTTCTACAGGAATATATGTTCAACCCCCAAATGATGCAAAGTATAATGATGGCACCAAAGCTTACGAGATAGATGAATCGATAGGCCATGTTTCTGTGGGTGGTGGTTATATTCCCCCCGCAGGATTAGCATTAGACTCAAATAAGGGATTTGTGGCCATCGCAGCTGTTGACAACAAAGAAGATGAAGAAAAAATCAAGGCCTTGAATAAAACAATTGCCACCTCTCTTCCAATACCTAAAGAACAAATAAACAAAAAAAGCAAGATAAACAAACATCAACTTTATTTTTCACTTGGCCCAGCGAGTATTAATTCTGAACTTTCCGATATAAATCTAGTATCAAACACAAATAACGTAGCAAGAGAATCTGGAGGCAGTCAGTATACTTTCAGTTGGAGTAAAGTTTGGGGTAAGAAGATTTCATCAGAATTTAAAATTTCTCAATTAGAAGCAGATGTACAGCAATCTTATAATTCCTTTAATACAGAAAAACAAACTAAAACCCTGTTGTATCTTAATAGCACTATAGGTCATAAAACATGGAGTCGCTTTTCAACAAAATTCTCTCTCATTCTTAAAGATATTTTGGTCC
This sequence comes from Bacteriovoracaceae bacterium, assembly GCA_018675575.1. GTDB lineage: Bacteria > Bdellovibrionota > Bacteriovoracia > Bacteriovoracales > Bacteriovoracaceae > M0603. The sequence continues at coordinate 4,651 of JABGXW010000134.1, forward strand.
CAACAATTAGAGGTAGTATACAGCATATGGGGAATGATTATTCAGAGCTATTAAAGGAAATTTCACCAAGGTTTTCTCTAGGCACTACTTATCATGCATATAAGGGAGACATGTTTACTTTTAATTTAGACTTTGACATAATTTTCTTTGCTGCGGTATCTATTACAAATACTCAATCGCCTGAAGTTGTAGAATTAATGCCTGGAATAGGAATGAACTTTAGAGCAGAGGGTAGATGGAAGGTCTTTACTCGTTACTTTGTTGCTCTCTATATGAGGCATACATCGGAGGATCAAGATGTTAAAATAGTTGGTGGTACGGCGATTAATAATGATTTTAAAGCTAAATATACTGAAGATTCTGTAGGGTTAATTTTAGGATACGAGTTTTAATTTAGTCTTGGTAAAAAGAACCATTTTTAAATTTATAATTAACCAGTCACGTACTGTTTCTAGCACCACTTCAATATGAACTATAATATTGTACGGAAAATTGATATTTTGGTCGATAAGATTAGGTGTGAGTTTATCACTAAAGCAATTACAGTGAGTTATAGTGTACTTCTCGATTCCTGGATGGCCATTTTGTTGGCAGTATAGGAGTACTAACTATTCACTATTTTTAGCAATAATTTATCGCAAGAAATTGTAAAACAAGTCAGAGCTATTTATACTCAATATCATGAGTAATGAAGTATTGATTTATATCTACAAAGCTTTTTTCTACATTTTGTTTGGATGTACGATGGAAGTCGTTTTTTCGGTTATAGGAATTGAAAAATTAGTAGGAAAGACAATTACAAGGAGAGTTCCTACTAATTACTTAGAAGGGTTTATCTCTTTATATATGTTTCCCATCTATGCGATAGGTTTACCATTCTTCTTTGAGCCCGTTCTGTCTTTAATTTCTTCATGGCATATATTCTTCCGGTACATTCTGTGGTGCTTTTCTATTACAGCTGCGGAAGCTTTATTAGGATTTGTTTGTCACAAACTACTAAAGTTTTATCCGTGGGATTATTACAAGCTTTCCCCTTACAAAGTATTTTATGAGGGTTATACTCTTTGGAATCTTATTCCTTTTTGGGGAATTGCAGGACTAGCATTAGAAATTTATTCTTCTTATCTAAACTACTCTTCAAAATACTTTTTACTTTTTTTGGAAAAATAATTTTTTCTTGTTGACTTCTATTGAAAATCATCTATTTTGTAAACATTATCAATAATCAAATCTCAAAGGAGGTCTGAAGTGAGCAATATGACATTCATTTCAAAAGAGCTGAAAAGCTACGGACTTCTTCTGACGATACCAACAGAAGAGTCCCAGTCGGGACTGACACCGGGATTTCTAGTAAAAACTAGAGATTAAAAAGTCACAAACGTTAGCAAATTTTAAAACTTTAACAAACAAAGTTAGACAGAACTGAATATTACATTCAAGTTCATCTGACTTTTTAACCTAAACCTTTGATTTCTACACATGGAAATCAATTTTATTAACTTTATAAATCTAATGGAGGATTTATGTACGCGAAATTTTTATTTAAAGAATCGTTTTTGGTCGAGTTTAGTTCTCTATTAGAGGGAATGAAGATGGTTTTGAGCAGTAGCTTAAAATTATTAAAACTCTTTTATCAACCGCTTTTCAGATGGGTATTTGTCTTGTTTAAGTGGCCAGTACTGGTCAAAAGACAATCACCAAATGAAAGGCCTGAACTTGTAGAGTTGGAAGTTTCGAGGTGGAGTGGACATTCTCCACACTCGCCAGGACAGCTCTATTTTAGATGATTGGGATTAGAAAAATCCCATAAAGGAGTAAAGAATGAATTTAGAATTAGAAAGAAAAAATACAATTAGTAAATATTACGAACAGGAATCGTCATTGCCAAAAAAAATTAAAGAAAATCTCTTAAATATTGAGATAGAACTCTATGGACTTATTGATTTAAATGAGTCCATGGAATTTCAAAGTTCTTGGCTTGTACTTGGAGAAAATACGCTTTACCTATTTAAAAAGAATGGTGAGGAACATGTATTAGATACGAAATTACTTATTACAAGTATTTCGAGAATTAAAGAACATCAATCTTTGAGTTCGTCTAAATATGAGTTCTTAACAGCTGATGATATGCCTCCTTTGCTATCAGTACATTTTACTGGCAGGCAAAAGATTGTTTTAGGTCATATTAAATACCTCATTGAAACTAAAATGAAGAGTGTTAAATATAATAAACCTAAAGACTGGAATCCTGATGTGGAATATCAAAAAGCAGTACTAAAGCATCTTAATGAGGCGCAAAGCACCCTCTCAGACAAACAGGGGAAAACTTTTTTAAGACTAGTGGGATATTTAAAACCCTATAAGAAAGACGTTTTTTGGGGAACAGTAGGAGCGATATGCAGTACATTATCAGCTTTGCTTCCAGCTTACTTAACAGGACGTTTGCTTGATACAGTTATTAAGCCTTTTCAGGAAGGAGGACTTCAAAAAACTTTAGCAATGAATGCCGCTTGGAGGATATTGGCAGCAATTTTTTTAGTCTTTATATTAAAGGAAGTCTTTTCTTATATGCGACTTAGTAAAATGTCTTTGATGGGTGAAGATGTTGCAATGGATTTGAGAACTGAACTTTTTTCTCATTTACAGAAGTTGGGACTAGACTTCTTCGGGCGCAAGCAAACGGGTTCTATTATCAGTCGTGTAAGTTCTGATACTGATAGAATTTGGGACTTTGTAGCATTTGGGATTGTCGAAGTTGGTATTGCACTAGTTACTTTGATTTCTTTATCTGCGGTTTTGATTACTTTGGATTGGAAACTGGGATTAGCTATGTCTTTACCGGTTCCAATTCTTTTATTAAGTATTTATTACCATGGAGAAAGGATGCAAAAGCTTTTTATTAGAGCATGGAGAAAATGGTCAGACTTAACAAATGTTTTATCTGACACAATTCCAGGTATTCAAGTGGTCAAGGCATTTAATCAAGAAGAAAAGGAAATAGATCGCTTTAATCAGTCAAATGATGATGTTACTGGTGAGTTTAAATCTGTTCATTATGCTTGGACTAAATTTTGGCCATTATTGATGATGGGAATTCAAGTCATAGTGATGACGGTATGGATTTTAGCAATTCCGCGGTTAATTTCTGAGGAAGGTACCACTGATTATTTATCATTGGGAACATTTGTATCATTTCTTCTATATGTAACTATGTTTAGTCAACCTATCGAAGTCATCGGTCAAATGGCAAGAATGTTAAACAGAGCTTTGAGTTCAGCTTATCGGATATTTGAAATTTTAGATACAAGTCCATCTTTAAAAAATGGTCGAACTATACTGAAGAAAGGTGAGCTAAAAGGTGATATTGAATTTAAAAATGTTTCATTTAGTTATGATGGAGTTCGAAAGGTGGTTTGTGGAATAAATTTTCGTGTTTTACCTGGAGAGATGATTGGACTTGTGGGTTCTTCGGGGGGGGGGAAATCTACTATTACAAAACTTATCGCAAGATTTTTTGATGTAAGTACAGGGGAAATTATTATTGATGGTAAGAACTTAAGAGAATTGGAAGTAGGAAGTTTTAGGAAACAAGTAGGAATGGTCTTACAGGACCCATATTTATTTCATGGAACACTTGTAGATAATATTCGTTATGGATTGCCAGATGTTTCTTTGAAGAAGGTAATTGAAGCTGCTAAAATTGCAAATGCTCATGAGTTTATTATGAGCTTTGAACTTGGTTATGAAACGATTGTAGGAGAAAGGGGGCATACCCTTTCTGGAGGTGAGCGACAAAGGATTTCAATTGCGAGAGCAATACTTCACGATCCCAAAATTTTAATTTTGGATGAGGCAACCTCTGCTGTTGATACTGAAACTGAAAGAAAAATTCAAGATGCTCTTGATAAATTAATTGAGGGGAGAACCGTATTTGCTGTCGCTCATAGGTTATCAACATTAAGAAAAGCTAATCGAATCTTTGTCGTGGATAAAGGTGAGATCAAAGAAACGGGAACTCATAATGACTTATTGAAGAAGAAAGATGGGCTTTATAATAAACTCCATCGAATGCAACAAGAAATGAGTGAAAACTTTGTTTAAAGGAGAGAAAATGACGACAGAATTATTAGATATTCGTTTATTCTTAAAAGAAAATAATCAGTTATATCTATCAGGATTAAAAGATATATTCGAAAATAAAGAGATAGAAGTAAATATTAAAAAATGTTTCCCTTGGTCACATCAAGATAAGTTTCTTTCTTTTCGAAATAAGGATGATGAAGAAGTTTTGCTACTTCCTGATATTAATCAATTAGATGACAGGTCTAGAGAGGATCTTCTTCAATTTTTATCACAATCTGATTTTATGATGAAAATAACGGATATTATTTCTATTGAAGAAGAAGTGGAGCTACGAAACTTTAAGGTGATTACAAGCTCAGGGATACGCAACATCCAAACAAAACTAGATGATTGGCCGAAAATACTAAAAAATGGATCTGTTATGATTCAGGATCTATGCGGAGATACATTTGTGATTTTAAGTATAGAACATTTAGAATCTGCCGCTAGAAAATTAATTGGAACTTACGTTAGTTAATGTTAATCAATGAGTTTTTAGGAGTGTTGCTTGGGGCGAATCAGATTTTACCCAAGCAGCACTCTTTTTTTATAGACTCTTATTGACACTAATGGTTATCACAAAGGAGAGATATCCAAAGGGATAAGAACTCAATTAGCTTAGGATTTCGGAGCATCTTCAAAATTTAAATTTTTAAACTCATGGTCTAAACTTTTAATTCTAAGATAAAAAATAGTTATAAGACCGATGCTTACACAAGTTAATCCAATCGCTAAGCCTGCCCAGAGACCTTTTGCCTCCATCCCTTTTGAAAAGGCCAGGTAATAACCCATGGGAACTCCAATCGCCCAATTTCCTAACAAGGTGATAATCATCGGCGACTTTGTAGTATTTAAGCCGCGTAGGATCCCCCATAAGGTGACTTGGATACCGTCAGGGATTTGAAACATAGCAACGAAGACAATGAGCCCTGCTGCATACTTAATAAGCTCTTGATCTTCAGAAAACATTCTTAAAATGAGATCTGGAATTAAAAAATAGGATGTTGCTGTAATGCTCATGCAAATAATAGTGATGGTTAACGCCGCTAAGCTGGTGATGATTACTTTGTCCTTATCTTTTTGCCCAAAAACGATTCCGACTTTAACTCCAGCAGCTGAATTCATTGCCAAAGGTAACATGAATGTTAGCGAGGCTAAATTAAGAACAATATTATGGGCAGCAGAAGCGATAACAGACATTCTTCCAATTAAGATTGTGACAGTAGTAAAAACCAAAACTTCTACAAATGTTCCTAAGGCAATAGGAATTCCAAGATTAATGATTTCTTTAAATAATCTTTTATTAATTAAAAAGCTATCTTTCTTTTTCTCCAAACGCGTAAGATAAAAAAATAAAATAACCGATGATAAAATTCGGCAGAGAGTGGTAGCATAGGCAGCACCTTCTATCCCCATGTTGGGGAGGCCAAGCTTACCAAACATAAATATATAATTTAGGCCGACGTTTATAGCTAAGAAAATAAAGATTAATCCATTTGCGAAATAAGTTTTAGAATAAGCTTGAAGATATTCTTTTGATACTTGGAACGTTAAAATGGGAATGATAGAAAAACCTACAATTTTACAATATTGATGAATTAATAGGGCCCTCGAAGTCTCGAATCCAAATAAATGAATATAATTGAGACAGATTTCTATAATTAAATAAAGAAAAAGTCCTAAGGCAACGGCAACAAGATGAGAGGTTAAAAGCATGCCTTCTTTTTTATCATTTGTACCGATTTGTTGAGCTGTTAAGGATCCAACAGCGTATGTGAGAGAAAGTCCAACCATAATAAAAGGACCAAATATCGCAGAAGCGACACCTAATGCTGCTACTACTTCATTTGAATATCTGCCAGCAACCATGATATCACCAGTTCCATAAAGCATTTGACCAATTTGGCCAGCGACTAATGGAAGTGAAAAATAAAATAATTCTTTTAATTGTTTTAAATACCTCTCAAACATATAAAAATTTAAGCATTTAATAATAACTCCAACAACCAAAGATGTTCTTATTACAGGGTGTAAGTTTACAAATAAGACCTTTTTCGTCAGAATAAGAACTATGTTACAAAAAATAAGATATTTATTCTTTTTTCTTTATTTAATATTCAACACAGGTCTTGTGGGACTCATTATTTGTATTTTTAGACCCTTTCATGCCGATAACTCTTGGCTCACCTGCCAATTCATGGGTCAGCCTATGAAATTAATTATGGGGTTGAAGTATATTATTCGAGGCAAAGAAATCATTGATCCAAGTAGACCTTGTGTTTTTATCTCAAATCATCAAAATAATATAGATTTAATAGCAGGTTCATTAGCTTTACCTCATCGAACTGTAAGTCTTGGTAAAACTTCAATACTTTATATACCAGTGTTTGGACTTTTTTATTGGTTATCGGGAAATATTCTTATTAACAGAACAAATAAGAGAAAAGCAAAAGAATCAATGGAAAAGGTTACTTATGCGATTAAAAATAAAAATATCTCTGTTTGGGTCATGCCTGAGGGAACTAGATCGCGCGGTCGAGGTTTAATGCCATTTAAAAATGGTGCTTTTAGAACGGCAATTGATGCGGAGGTTCCAATCGTACCCATCTGCTTTAACACCTATTCTAAAACAGCAAACTACAACAAGTTACACTCCGGAACTATTGCTTGCCAGGTACTCAATCCGATCCAAACAACTGGCCTTGTAAAGTCTGACGCTGCAAAGCTGGCCAAAAAATGTCATGCTTTAATGAGTGAAGCTCTAGAAAAACTAGATCAAGAATTTCCTAGGGCCTAAGTTAACGGCTGAATAAGTATTGATAATTCATGACCTAATTCTTTTATACTTAGCCTAGCTGTTGGTAGGAGCTCTTTTGTGGGGGGGACGTGGATAAAACCTGCCAGAGTATTCAATTTGCTCTGTTCAATAAATTCTAAAGCTTGATAGAAAATCATATTACAGATATAAGTTCCTGCAGTATTAGAAAAATGAAAAGGGATATTTTTCGATGTTAGTTTATGAGCTATTTTTTCTAAAGGCAAAGTAGAAAAGAAGGCCGCTTTTCCATCCACACGAATTTTTGTATTTTGTATAACTTTTCCAATATTATCTTTTCGATCACAATGTAATAAATTAATCGCGACTCTTTCTAGGCTGATTTCTGATCTCGAAGCTGCTAATCCTAACATGATCAATACGTCAGGAGGGTCATGAGAAAGCTTTGTTTTTAAAAGAGAAAAACCATTTTCAAAAGATACAGGGAGAATTAGCTTTTCTAAGTTAAATATTTTGGGATCGAAATTAATATATTCAAATACTGACTCTGTTGGGTTCGACTTATGAGTGTGAAATGTTGGAAATCCTGTTATCAATATTTTCTTTGTCATTTAATTACTTTACTCATAGCATTTGATTATGTCAGAACTTAAACTTGTAATTTTTGATTTAGATGGAACTTTGGTTGATTCTGCCCTTGATTTTGATCTAATGCGCGCTGACTTAGGTATTTCTGCTGGTGAACCAATTTTAGAAAAGCTAGAAGCAATCACCGACCCAATCAGAAAAAATAAAATGCTCGAGATTATTCATCAACATGAATTGGAGGGAGCGTTAAGGTCTAAAATATATCCAGGTGTTAGGAAGTTTTTGAAATATTTAGATCACAGAGATATAAAAAAAGCAATACTCACCAGAAATTCTACTTTCTGTACAAAAGCGACATTAGAGAAACATCAACTTGCATTTGAGTATATTTGTACGAGAGACGATGTAAAATTTCAAAAACCGAACCCCGAAGGACTTTTTAAAATTCTTAATCATTTCTCTATGATAGCATGTGATTCCATATTTGTCGGAGACTTTACCTTCGATATGTTGGCGGCTAAAAATGCAGAAATGAAGTCTTTATATTTTGGTGAAAAAGATGAAATCGCAAAACTTGCCACAGAAAGATTTAATGATTATAAAAAAATATATTCTCAAATTTCTATTTTAAAAATGAATAAATTATAGAAGCTCATCAATCAGAGAAATCATTTTTCTTGGACTGTCTTTTGGTGAAAATCTTTTAACAGGAACACCATTTCTATCAATTAGAAATTTTGTAAAATTCCATTTAATTGCTGTTGAGCCTAGAAGTCCTGGTAATTTAGTTTTTAGTAAATCAAAGAGCGGAGCTTCTTTATTTCCATTCACGTCAACCTTTGCAAACATAGGAAAGCTTATCGAATAATGTGTTTCACAGAATATTTTAATTTCTTCTTCAGTTCCAGGTTCTTGTGAACCAAACTGATTACATGGAAATGCCAGAATGACGAGTCCTTTATTCTTAAACTCTTGATACATCTCCTCAAGTTCCTTGTATTGAGGTGTAAATCCACATTGACTGGCGGTGTTAACAATAACGACAACTTTATCCTTATATTTTGAAAGCGTAAGGTCATTTCCCTGCAAATCTTTAACTGTAAAATCGTATATGTTTGGCATTTATGTCTGGCCCCGACTATAATATTAAGATGTTAAATCAATCCTTTAATCATCATAATAAAAATGATCTCCAAAACCAAGAAAAATGTTTAATCCTCCTTGATGAAGGCTCTAAAATCTTACTTGGAAAACGTGAACATTTAAAAAAAGCACTCGTTTGTGTACTATCGGGTGGACATCTCTTATTAGAAGACATTCCAGGTGTAGGTAAAACAACATTGGTGCATATTCTAGGTAAAATACTAGGCCATAAAGTAGCTAGAATTCAATTTACAAATGATCTCTTACCCTCGGACATAACAGGACTTTCTATTTTTAACAAAGACACAAATAAATTTGAATTCATGAAGGGACCACTATTTAATCATCTTGTGCTTGGAGACGAACTCAATAGAGCTACAGCAAAGACTCAATCTGCATTATTACAATCAATGGAAGAGGGTTGTGTCACCGTAGATGGTACAACATATGAATTAGCTACTCCATTTTGGGTTCTAGCGACCCAAAATCCATATGAGCAAGTTGGAACTTCATTTCTTCCTGAATCCCAATTAGATAGGTTTTTTATGAGTCTTAGTTTAGATTTTCCTGACAGAGAGATGGAAAAACTTATTCTCACACAAGAAGAACCTTCGGGATTATTAAAAAAATTTTCTGAAGGTCTAGGAAATGAAGCAATCAATGATATAAAAGATGAAATTACTAAAATTCATATTGAAGATACATTATTAGAATATGTTTTAGACTTGTTGCAAGTAGGAAGGTCAAAATTATTAAAAGGTTATTCTTTATCTCCGAGATCGGGGAAAAACTTGGTCCAAGCATCTAAAGGTCATGCTTGGATTTCAGGTCGATCTTACGTAACACCTGAAGATATTCAATTAATTGCTCCACATGTGCTAGGTCACAGGCTTGGAAGCAGTAGTGGGGTTAAACATGGAGTTTCTGAAACCTTATTATTACTTAAAAAAGTACCTATTAAGTAAGATTCCTCAAAAAAAAGATAGAGTTTATATTTTGCCTACATCTATGGGGACTTATTTTCTTAGTATCGTCTTTATTCTTTTTGTAATCTCATTGGCATATGGAAATGCCCTTGCATATAGTTGTACATTTATATTTGTGAGTGTCGTTATGACATCAGCTACCCATACTCATTTTAATCTTAAAAATATTCGCGTTCTCTCTTTTTCAAACCCAAGGGTCGCTTCAGAGTCTGATCAATATAAATTAGAACTTATATTGGTTCACGATAATAGAAGCAAAAAATTTGATATAACTGCCTTAAGTGAAAATGCAGAGATAAAAGGAATTGACAAAATATCTAATAATGAAAGAAAGCTTATTTATATATGCCTAAATAATTTAAAAAGAGGAAGTTATTTCTTTAATCGAGTTACATTAACAACAAAGTTTCCTTTTGGACTTTTTTACTCATGGACCTATGCGAATGTTGAGAGTCAATTTTATATCTCCCCAAGCTTTACAGGAAAGTTAAAACTTCCAATGAAGTCTTTCGAAGATGATAGAGCGGGGATAAGTAAATCTATAGGGCTTGAAGAGTTCAGCGAACACCAGAAACATGTAAAAGGAATGCCTTATAATCATATCGATTGGAAACTATATGCCAAGGATAAAGGATTTTATGTCAAAACTTTTGAAAGAGATTCTTCTTCTTATTATTATTTTTCAATTAAAAATCTCTCTGAATTAGATGAAGAATTAGCTTTAAATCAATTAGCGTCTTGGATTAAAGTAGCAAATAAAAATAAAGAATATTGGGTTCTCGATTTAGGTAATGTTGTTACAAAGCCAGATACTGGAGACAGCTTCTTTAATGAATGCCTGATCTCTTTAGCTAAATATAATAAAGAAGAGGTTGAAATTGCTCTTTGATCAGTTTTTAAAGGAAAAGCAATTTAAATTGAAAATGATCCTTTGGTCTTTCGTATTATACTTGTCAGTATTATACCCCTTTATTTCAAAACATAATTTAGTAGTCATTATCATGACAGTTAGTCTTTTTGCTTTCGCTGGATATGCGCAATTTAAGAATGTTTCTATCTCTTCTCTTTTAAGACTCCTTCTTCTTATAGGGGCCCTCTTCTATATTAGACAAACATTTAGAACATTTAGGGGGCTAGAACCTGGGATTGCATTTCTTTCATTATTGTTAGGCATAAAAGTACTAGAGATGAATAAAAAAAGAGATTTTTTTATTTTTATCCTTATTGTTGAATTGTTTCTTGTTGCACAGGTCCTTTCAGAAGACTCCTTAGTTATTATTGTCTACGTAGTCGTTGCGACAATCTTTTTATTTTATTTAATATTTTGTTTGAATGGTGAATCAAAAGAGGATTTTTTATATGATAAAGAAAGACTTATGGTGACAGTAAGGATTTTTATACATTCAATGCCTTTAATGTTAATTCTTTACTTTGTATTTCCTAGACTCAATACAGGATACCTTTTCCCATTCTCAATAAACACACAATCTATGATCGGTTTCACTGGGGAGATCAATCCTGGAGATATTGCAAAAGTTGCGAGTACAGATGATCCGGTCCTAAGGTTGGGGTTTAAAAATAATTCTAAACTTCAACAAGATGAGATGTATCTCAGAGGTTCTGTTTTAGCTAAAACAAATGGCCTCTCTTGGAAAAAATCAAATATTGAAAATGGGCACAACTATAACTTCGGAAACGAACCCCTTTATATTTACGACGTTCTTTTCAATGAGTTACAAGCAAGCCAAGTTTTTGCCCTGCCCAATACTAAAAAAATAATTAAAAAAAGTTCAGGGGTGATACTTAAACAACCTACAAACACATGGAAGTTTGTCCCTTACAATAATCAGAAAATTCGTTACCAAGGAGTGACGACCAAAACATCACCTAAACCGTTAAATAAAAATATGCGTGCTCATTACTTGCAACTACCAGAAAATATTTCTGTTAAGTTAAAATCTTTTGCAAAGGAAATGCAAAATAAATATCAGACAACTGAAAGTTTAATTGCAGCGTATAAAATCTATTTTTTAAAAAATGAATTTATATATACATTATCACCTGGCACATATAATAAGACGACAGGAATAGATGACTTTCTGTTTAAAAGAAGAAAAGGTTTTTGTGAACATTATGCAGCAGCAATTGGCGTATTACTTAGGTTAAATGGCGTACCTGCGAGAGTGGTTGTTGGATTTCAGGGAGGGGATTATAACGAGATAGGTGATTATTTCCTTGTTAAGACAAAAGATGCCCATGCTTGGCTAGAGTATTACAATGAGAGGCAAGGTTGGCAACGTCTAGATCCCACGGCGTGGATTGCACCGTCAAGAATTCAATTAGGAGCGAGTGTATTTTATCAATTATTACAAATACCAACAGCAGTGGATAGAGACAATTTTCTTGTTAACTTAAAAAATAATCGTCTTTTGAAGTTTCTTAAAAGTCTAGACATGATTTATTATGAAATGAACCAACGATTTTTAGAATTTGACTTTGAGGCCCAGAAAAATTTATTTAAAAAATTAAAGCTTAATATAAGGAGGCCTTATCAATTAATGATTGGCCTAACTTTATTGCTATGCCTATTATTCTTTATCTATAATTACTTCTTTATCAAAACTGAATTATCCCATTCGATTATAGATCAGAGTTATAATAATTTTCTAAGAAAGATTGAGAAGCGCCATATCCATAGGGAGCTCTTCCAAGGCCCTCTGGCGCTGCTTAAGACTTTAGATCCAAAAAGGGATGATTACCACGAGCTATCTAGTATTTTAATTAAATTTAATCAACTCAAGTATATGAAATATAAGGATAAAAATCTAATCACTAAATTAATTAGGCAAGTCAAACGCCTGTAATTATGTCGTTATTCGAATGGGGTTCGGCTTTTCGATCAGTAGTTTGACTGCTCAAACTTTTGATGGTAAAGTCAACAGATGTTAATTAAATTGAAGAATAAGGGAGTTTTGATTGAAATTTTTAATAGGTGCAATATTATGTCTAGCTTTAGCAGGAAATGCACATAGTGTAGAAAATTTAGAGAGTCTAAATAATAAGTTAGATGTAATCACTACAGAAATAGAAAACTTAAAACTAAATTCTAGAACGACAGCTAATAAGTTTAGTTTTGGTAGCTATGGAGAATTTACCTATACAAATAAAAGAACTGAGCAACAAAACGGAACGTTTACATCACAATCACAACCAAATGTAGATGCAAAAAGATTCATCTTATATATTGGATATAAATTTAATGAGAATTGGAGTTTAACTTCTGAAGTTGAGATCGAGCACGTTTCAGAAATTTTTCTTGAACAAGCTTACTTAACAAATAAGCTATCTGATGCTGTTAGTTTCCAGGTGGGAGTAATGTTAGTTCCTGTAGGATTAGTAAACCTATACCATGAACCGACAGCATTTCACTCTGTTGAGAGACCAGGGACTGAAAATAAAATCATTCCTTCGACATGGCGTGAAATGGGAATAGGATTCTCAGGAACAATCAGTCAATTTGATTATAAATTATATTTATTCAATAGCTTAAAAGCTGATGAATTCACATCTAGTGGAGTTCGAGCTGGACGTAAAAAAGCAGCCAGAGCTGAAGCAAGAGATCTTTCTATTGTTGGTAGATTAGATTATTCCCTTTTATCTAATCTAGATCTAGGAGTATCTTATTATTTAGGTAAAGCAGATGGTGTCTTAACAGAAGTTAAACATAATGTTTGGGACTTTCACGCAGCTTTTGATATGAGCGGATTATCATTAAGAGTACTTTATACAGAAGCATTTATAGATAATGCTGCTGCTTTAAAGTCTGAGACAGGTGAAAATGTTGCCGAAAAAATGAGAGGTTATTATGTGGACCTAGGGTATGATGTTTTTCATGGAAAAAGTGATTGTCAACTCATTCCATTTGTCATGTATGAAGCCTATAATACACAAGATACAATGCCAACGGGATCGATAGCAACAGTAGCTGAAAATGTAAGGAATTTTACATACGGTATCAATTACAAACCACTTGCTAATATTGTTTTCAAAGCAGATTATATGAAGACAACAAACCAAGCGAAGACTGGTTATGATACATGGAGTTTAGGAGCTGGATGGAACTTCTAAGATTACGTCTGATATTTTTATCACTATTTCTTATAACAGTTCCTGTTTGGGGTCTTGTTGACCCGATACTTGATTTAAATTTTTTTAAAAATCATTCCAATTGTAGAACCTTGAGAAACTATCTCTATCTCAATAAAGATAAAATGAATCTTTTTAAGGAAAAGCTCGGCAAGAACCCTGACTCCGCAATTTTTAGGCGCTATGAACTAAAATGTAAAAATGAAGAAGGATCCGTTTACATCATGAATGGCCTAGTTAGATCTCATTATATGACATTACTTATTCACGCCGTTAACAAAGAAGTGAAAGACGTTAAGTTGGTCAGTTTTGCCGAACCTACGGAATATAAACCAAAAGTAAACTGGCTTCAGGCGTTAAATGGGAGGTCATTTCAAAAAAATATTGAGATAGATGGAATTTCTGGAGCAACTTTAACAACTCAAACCACAAAAAACCTTTTAAACCAGGTTAAAATTATGGAAAATAATTTCCATGACAAAAAATAATAAAAATTTTTTAAATATATCACTATGCCTTGCGGCGTTCTCAGGTATTCTTATTTTCGCATTAAAAAAATGGGGCCATGTAGAAGGAGCTTTTGGAAGGGAGGCAAATCCTTTTCTTGTTTACACAAAAGCGGCACATTACTTTGTAACTCCAATACTTGTTTTTCTAATCGGCACTATTACGCATGGACATATAAAAAAATATTACGAATCCGGAATGAAAAAGAATCGTAGAACTGGGCTTAGTAATATTATAACCATTATTATCTTAGTAATCACAGGTCAGTCTTTACTCATTATTGGTTCAAAAGATGTTAAATATTTTGTAGAAATTATACATTTAGGGACAGGCTCATTTTTTGTTTTTATGGCATTCTATCATCAGAAAAAGTAATCATTAGAATCCGACAAAGAAACCACCATTTTCATCTGCAACTTTTTTAAGAAATCTGTATTTAGGATTTCTCGTATTTCGAAGAAAGTCCGAACCAACACCGATAGTACTTATCTGAACTCTATTATTGTTTTTGATTTTGATATCAGAGGCTACAGAATCAATATTGTCGATCATTTTAGAATTCTTTTTTGTAGGGGCCCCATCTGATAGGAGAACAATATCTGTTGCAGATTTATAGTTTCGTAAGACATATTTCATAACAGATCTTGTAGGTGTTGATCCCCAAGGCTTTAAATCTTGTAAAAAGTCATAGACCGATGTTTTATTTCTTTTAGACATCTTCTTTGTTCTTCCCCATAACGTGCGATAATCATGAGTCATTCCGTCTGGGAAATGAACAACATCGATATTAAACTCATCACCCATAGATGTAATTAACATCTTAAGACCAGCTTTCACTTGCCCTATCTTATCTTCTAAGAACATGGATCCTGAGACATCAATAACCAGGACTATATTTTTTCCTTTGAATTTAAAACCGACATCTACAGGAACGGATGCGACTTTTCTATCTTGAACTTTTTCTATCTTCTCTTGTAACTTCTTAATTGTTTCGGCCATCGTTTCTTTTGAAGACTCTAATTCTTCTTGCTTCTTTTTCATTTGCTCAATGGTTTTAGTCAATTTTACTGTCTTTTGTTTTATCTCTTCTTTTTCATTAAATTTTGCCGTGTAATCAGATTGTTTGTCTATTATGGACTCTTTTGGAATAAATCTTGCGTAGCCTTCCTTAGCTTTGATTTCTGCTAATTTTGGGTTTGGGTTCTTGGCCTTAGGTACAGTAACAAAGAGAATAATCACTGCCCCTAATGCTCCTGACAGGAGATCAAGAAAGGCAATTGAAAATACATTTGTTTCTCTTCTTTTCATCTCTTAAATCTCAATCCTATTGACTAAATTTTCAATTACATATTCTTTTATTCCAGCATGGAGGTTATCTGTTTCTTCTTGAAGTCCATGGAAAAACCACATAACTACAATACTTAGAATGAGTGAAATGAGAGTCGTATCGAAGGCAACACCTAGAGTGGATGTGATAATATTCATATCTCCAGTGTTTGCAACCATTAAGGCCTGGGAAATACCTAAAACAGTCCCAATGAATCCAATAGAGGGGATTACCCAAGTTAAATACCTTATATTGGATTGACCTGACTCCGCTTTCTCTTTATTTATTTCTGTTTGGATTGAAATAATCTCAATGACTTCAGGAATTGACTTTGTTGTTCTAAATTTCACACATGCCTTCTTTATCATAGTGGACAATAGAGAACTTTTGTTGGCCTTTTCTAAATCACCCATTTTAAATTGAAGATCGTTTATGTCTGTTGCCATTAAGAGATGACGTTCATTAGTTGGGAGGTATGATTTTTTAAAAGATTTCTTTTCGTATTTTATTTTGCTTCTTTTTTCAATAATATCGAAAAGTGACCAGAAGAAAGCAATATAGGTGAAAAGTTGAATATAGCCACCAGCTAGAAAATTTCCACCAAAAAGGACAGAGAGACGATTTCCAGTTCCTGTTCCAGTTAATCCTCCAGTAAGCTTATAACCAAGAATTGCACAAATCGTAATTCCAATTCCAAGAATAATAGAAATAATCACAGTCATAAATTTTTTTGAAATAGTCATATCAAATTCCATGTGAAGACAATTCAGTATATATTATCGGTATAAACGGTGGAAGTACTGAGAGTAACACACCGCTATTGACGTAATATCAGTGTATTACCTTGCCGTGTTCTCTTTATTTATGCCAAGGAAATGGGTATTCCTATGTCGTAAATAATCTTCGTTCCATAATCTTCTGACCATCCTCCGGAGTGACAGGTTTTTACGTCTATAAATCTTACAGACTTAATTTAATAATATTGATAAAAATTTCCTATCAGCTATCTTAAAGTAAATACAGGAGTTCAAAGTGAAAGAGTGGTTGTTGTTAATTGTATTTTCTATTTTAATTTATGGAGTTCAATTATCTAAAGTTGAAAGCCAAACCTATGTGTATAAATCTATAGAAAAATCATTTCAAAAGCTCACAGATGTCACGACTCTGGGTTCTGCTGCAATGATAAAATAGTCTTTTTAATTTGATTTAAATTCTCTTCATCACTACTGTCATTATCAATATAATGTGGTCTTCCTACTCTTATTGAAGAGTATCCGGGGATAAGAAGACCATCGCCTTTGGGCAAAGGTCCTGAAGTATTCTCTAGGTAAGCTGGTATATATGGAATATTTGGTCTTTCTTTTAGAACTAAGGAAATCCCTTTTTTAAAACTCTGCATAATATCTGGAGTTCCGCGACTGCCTTCAGGGAATATTATGAGACTATGTCCTAGATCTAACCATTCCACCATCATTTGAATCGGATTTTCTCCATCCCCTTTTATTCTTTTTATAAGCGCGGCATTGACAAATATTTTTGATAACCAGGTTGTGATAGGAGTTTTTCCAAAATAGTCTTGAGCAGCTAAGGGATGAGTTTTTCCTAATAAACGAAAGGGCACCGAACATAAAAGCATCATAGTATCCATATGAGAATTATGGTTAGCTACAAAAATAAATTGATCTACATCTTTGAACGAATCTTGGGAATAAAACTCGACTCCGACAAATATCTTTAGAAATGGTTTCATTATCATTTTATAACAAATATGCAGCCAGATTTTTCTTATCATATGTTTCATTTATAAATATATCCAAAAGTAGATGAGATAGAAGAAAAATAATGAAGAAAATGTTAAAGAATCAAGACGATCCAATATCCCCCCATGTCCTGGAATAAAATTACTCATATCTTTTATATTTAAATCTCTTTTTACTGCAGAAATATTGAGATCTCCAAAGAAACCTGCAATTGCAATCAAGGCAGCTGCAATAGTTGTTTGCATTGCATTTAATGGTACTAGGTAGGATAAATGATATCCCATCAACGTCGTTAAGATAAGGCCACCAAAAAACCCCTCCCATGTTTTATTAGGTGAAATCTGAGGTGTGATTTTATGCTTTCCAAATAATTTACCCGATATAAATTGAAAAATATCATTTATCTGAGTTAGAAATATTAGAAAATAAACGATTCCTTGATACCCTGCTTCGAATCCTGGAATCTCAGGAAGAGAAATAAAATAAGCAATGTGAGAGAGCGAGAACACAGTGAGCATCAGTGCCCAATGTAATTGGCTAAAAGTTTTGATAGAATCTTCGGCCACACCTTCTATTATTGCTCTAAAGGGAAGTATAAAAAACATTCCGACTGGAATAAATAATAAGAAGGCCTGAAAGTTTCCTATATAAGCTAGATAAAACTGAATTGGGACGGCCAAGTATGCCCAAAATAAAACACGTCTTAAGTTTTTATTTATTTGCAGCTTAGAGAGAAGCTCTCTTAATGCTATAAACGACATGAAACCAAGGCCTATGAAAGATATTTCTTTTTTTATTCCCATCATCGTTGCATAAATGATGATGATGACCCACCAGGATTTTGTCCTACTCTTTAAGTTTACAATATTGTCTTGTGCTCTAAAGAAGCCCCAGCCCCAAAATAAGATGGTAAAGAAAACAAGAAGGCCCAAAGTCATTATAAGCGCTTCCGATGCTGGCGCGGTGAATCCGGGAATCTTTATTGAATTAAAGTACATGATCTTTTCCTGAGAGTAATAGTCAGCTATAAGGTCAAAACTATTTGATATTATTATTTATTTACCCATATTTTAAACCGATAACTTATAAAAATATATGTATTTATAAGGAGTTTTCATGGCCAAACGTGAGGCAAAGGAAGATCAATTTAAAACTTTTGATGGTACTGAATTACATTATCGTACCTGGGAACCTTTAACAGAAAAATCCAACAAGAAAGCGTTGGTGGTAATGCATAGAGGTCATGAACATTCAGGCAGATTAAGTGATTTAATCGACGGAATGGATTGTGACGAACTTTGGGCATTTGCTTATGATGCGAGAGGGCATGGACTGTCTCCTGGCCCTCGTGGATATGCTCCTGATTTTTCTTACTTAGTTAAAGATATGGATACATTTGTAAAAATGGTTTCTGAAAAACACGGCATACCCATTGAAAGTATGTTTGTCGTCGCAAACTCTGTAGGAGCAGTTGTGACTTCTACATGGGTTCACGACTACGCTCCAGCTATTAAAGGAATGATTTTAGCAGCTCCGGCATTTACAATTAAGCTTTATGTTCCAATGGCCCTATTGAGTCTTAGGATTCTTAATATGATAAAAAAGAAAGCATTCATTTCATCATATGTTAAATCTAAATTTTTAACTCACGATGTGAATGAACAAAAGAAATATGATCAAGATAAGTTAATTACACCTGATATAGCAGTAAATATTTTGATAGGCCTTAATGATAATGCCGCAAGAGTTGTGTCAGATGCTGGGGCCATACATACTCCTACACTTATATTTTCAGCAGAGAAAGATTGGATTGTCCATAGCAAGCCACAAAAAAATTTTTTTGAAGGGCTCTCTTCTTCAAAAAAGAAATTTATTACATTATCAGGGTTTTTCCATGGAGTTCTCTATGAAAAAGATCGGCAGATTGCTTTTGATGAATGTATTCAATTTATTAAAGAATGTTACGGTGAGAAAACCCCTTCAGTATCTTTAGTTAAAGCAGATGTGGAAGGATATACATATAAAGAATACGATAGACTTGTCAATTACCCTGTCTCAATACTTAATTCAATCAACTATTTCAGTCAAAGGATATCTCTTACAACTCTAGGACGTTTATCGAAAGGAATAAGAATAGGCTTAAAGTATGGGTTTGATTCTGGAATGTCCTTAGATCATGTTTATAAAAATAAAGCTGTAGGAATAACTCCCTTAGGAAAAGTTATTGATTTCTTCTATATCAATGCGATTGGCTGGAGAGGAATACGGCAGAGAAAAGTACATTTGCAACAGGCCTTAGATCAAGTGATAAACGCTATGATCACAGAAGGAAAAGCTATTCGTATTATGGATATTGCCGGTGGTCCGGGAAGATACTTAACTGAGGTCGCTAAAAAATGTGAACACCATGATCTAAAATGCTTAGTCAGAGATTATGAAAAAGCTAATATTAATGAAGGCAAACAAATTGCAGAATCTCTTCACTGCCATAATGTAGAATTTATGGTTTCAGATGCTTTTAATCCACAAACTTATCAAGATCAGGAATTTAGACCTAATGTCTTAATTGTATCAGGGCTCTTTGAATTATTTCCTAGTAATGAACTTGTTTTAAAGGCCATTGAGGGAGCAACGGCAATTGTAGAAGAGGGAGGATATATTCTTTATACAGGGCAGCCTTGGCACCCTCAATTGGAACTTATAGCGAATACATTACCTAATCGAGAGGGTGCTAAGTGGATTATGAGAAGAAGAACACAAAAAGAGATGGATGAATTATTTAATATTCACGGTGCAGAAAAATCGGATATGAAAATTGATAAATGGGGCATTTTTACTGTTTCTACGGCCAACTTTAAAAAAACAAATAAAACCCAAGAAGTGGATAGAAATGTCAAAAATGAATAAAGATCCTATGCATATATACTATGAGTTAATGCTTATGAATGGAGCTTCATATGTTTTCCAAATAGCAGTTAAGATGGGCTATCTCCAGGCATTTAGTGGTGGTGATAAACTATCTGCAAAAAAAATTTCAGAAAGATTAGGCTATTTAGAGACACCAAGTTTTTTCATGTTAGAAACATTAGAGTCTTTAGGTATATTTGAGAGAGAAAAGATTAATAAAAATCCAAAAGAAGATCTTTTTTCATTATCAAAGGTGGCAGCATTTTTAACAGGCAATTATCAAAACCTCTCTGCCGATTATTGGGAACATTTACCAACATTATTAAAAGAAGGAACACCTTATAAAAAAATGGATATTGTTGAGGAGTCTGAGAATGAATATCAAGTTCAAGTTAAGGCCTTAGAGTGGATGCTTACTCCTACTGCCGCAATAGCAGCTAAAAACTACTTTTCAAATAATAAAAAAGGTATTTCTATTATAGATGTTGGTGCTGGATCTGGAGTCTGGAGTTTTTCTATGCTCTATGAAGATCCCTCTTCTCGCGTTACACTTGCTGATTGGCCAGCAGTCTTAGAAGTCGCCAAGGCGACGGCGTTAAAAAATAAAATTTCTGAAAAAATTACAACAATTGAAGGAAATTTTCATGAATCTACTTGGCCTCAAGATAAATTTGATGTTTGTACCTTAGGAAATGTTACGCATATACTGACAAAAGAGGCCAATCAAGCCATTTTCAAAAAAATTTATAATAGCTTAAATAAGGATGGTGAATTATTAATATTCGATGTTATTTCAGAAAGGGAAGATGGCCACTTAGCTAGGTCTCTCTATAAACTAGGGTTATGCATCAGAACAGTTAAGGGCGAAGTATTCTTGCCGGATGAAATGGGGCCATGGTTAAAAGCTGCTGGCTTTAAAACTTTCTCATTTGAATCGCTTGATATTGAACCCTATTCTGTTGGTTTATTTAAGGCAAAAAAATGATGTTAAAAATGGAGTCGCAAATTTATCCCATTTTGTTATCCCTTATAGCTGCTATTCTAGGAGCTTTAGCTCAATACTTTTTTAAAATGGGGGCATTGAAATTAACAGATATACCTATTTATAAAAATTATTATTTGATGGGTGGACTCATTTCTTTTTTTTGGGTGCTTGTGCTTTTTATTTTTGCGTTTCGATTAGGGGGGAGGATGTTTGTGGTCTATCCTGCCTATGCTACAACATATATCTGGGGCGGACTCATAGCCTTTTACTGGGCCCAAGAGCCTATTAATTCTTGGCAACTAGGCGGAGTAGGACTTATCATTATAGGGGTCTCCTTAATTTCAGTTCAGAATTAGTCAAAACTTATAACCCCATTTTTTAAACGAGGAGTATTATTTATGTAATAAAGAATGAAGAAAATAAAATCACGCAAAATTTGTCTTCCCGAATTGGGATTTGTTTTAACTGAGTTAGGTAACTTCTTTTAAACCTCTAAACATTCTGTTTTTGATTGTTAGAACTAAGAGTAAAAGTGTTAAAGATAAAATTCCAGTATAGAGAATCGGATACTGAATTTCTAAACCTAGTAGAAGAGCTAGGAAACCAAATACAAAAGCCCGATCCGACTTTCCCATTGGTCCATCGTACCTTCGTGAAGCTCCAATAGTTGTAGTTGAAATACCAATTAATTCTGTCATGACAGCTAATAAACTTATGGGAATAATTAATTTTGCATTTATTAAGGGGTGTGAGACAAAGGCCAAGTAGAGAGCTGAATCGGCCAATACATCTGTGAGCTCATTTAATAACGCTCCTAGCGGTGTTTGCATGTCATGATCTTTTGCCATCATTCCATCAATTGCATTTAAGGCCATTCTAAAAAACATAAACACGGGAATACTAAAGAGAACTAGATTTACGTGCGAATTAAAGTAGAGAAGTATTGCCATGCCGAGAGAGAGAACGCATGTAGCAAGCGTCACTTGGTTTGGGGTTAGTCCAAGGTTTTTTAATAAAAGCACTATCGGTCTTAATAAGTTTTGAAATAGTGGTTTTAAATCATAAATAGTCATGACGTTCTCGAATAGTAATTTTACTTTAATTGTTTTAATATATTTGCAGTAAAGGAATAGATATCGCCTGGCCATCTTGCAGAAATATAATTTTCATCAACAAGGCTAAAACCATTTTTCAAATTATTTGCTCTGTCTTTTCCAATAGGGTTTGGACCTTGAATAAAATCAGATTCCTGCTTTAGATTTTCTTTAACTTCATCTTCGACTGTTGTTTCAGGATAAGTAAGATAGTAATCATCCATCCATAGTCTTGTAATGTTAAAAGCTAGTTTTTCTTGTTGCCTCAAAAGGCCTGTCGTTTTTCTTCCATAGAGAACTGATTTTCCATCTGCTCCCTTAGATCGTGCAAGTAGAACAACACCATGACACACGGCCGCAACTAATTTCTTTTGATTCATAAATTCTGCTGCGACATTTTGCAAAGTGGAAGACTCTAAATATTCCCTCATGCCTTTTGCATGACCACCAGGAAGTAATAAAGCGTCATAGTTTTCAGTTTTTAGTTCACTATAAGCTATAGGATTTTTAAATTCAGGGGATATCATCATTTGAGCATAGGCATCAATAGCATCTTTTCTTGCCATAAAGAATCTTTTAAGAATTCCGAGTCCTTTGCCTGTAAGCATTATTGGGTCTGCGGCAGCTTCTACACCCATTGGGGTACTAAACACAATTGAATAATTCTTCTCTTTTAATAACTTAAAAGGAATAGCAGTTTCACTTGGATCGAAATCTTTATGGGGTAATGGTATTAAAATAATTTTCATTAATAACCTATTGTTTAAAATAAATTTATCATAACTAACTATTTTCATCTAATTTATTGAGAATAATTCTCATAAATGTAAAGGGAACGTTTTAGTCGGGTAAAGGCTCGGGGTTTGTATTAGAAATTAGTGTTATTAACTAATAATTTGTTATACTTATATCCATAGAAAGGATTTTAATCGTGACAGGTAAAAACGACATATTGGAATTACAACTTCGTACTCAGGCATTTCCTGTCGATGCGAATCCAGATGGTGATATTTTTGGGGGATGGGTTTTATCACAGATGGATATTGCATCAGGAATTATGGCCAGAAAAAGATGTCAAGGTCGTACCGTGACTGTCGCGGTTGATTCGATGACATTTATAGAACCTATTTATGTTGGCGATGTTATTTGTTGTTATGGAGAAATAATCAAAGAGGGTCGGACCTCTGTTTCAATAAAAATAGAAGTACATGCTGTTAGACAAAATGGATCATTTAAAGTCAAAGTTACCGAAGGTGTTTTCATCTATGTAGCAATAGACAAAAATAAAAAACCTCGAAGTATAAATTCTTCTTTTGATAACTAAGGAATAAAATAATGTTAGTCATTGATGCTCAAAATGTTTCAAAATCTTATGGAAATATAAAAGCGCTTAACAATTTAAGCTTAAATGTCGCAGCGGGCTCTGTTTATGCCTTATTGGGGCCAAATGGTTCAGGTAAAACAACTTTTGTTAAATCAATTCTTGGACTTGTTAAACCAGATGGGGGAGACATTAAATTAAATGGAATTGAATCGACGAATGTTGAATGTCGAGATGGAATCTCTTACCTCCCTGAAAAGTTCAACTTCTTTCCCTACTACACAGTTTTAGGTGTCGTAAAGTTTTATGGAGCGATGAAAGGACTCAAGGGTAGTGAACTTGAAGAACAAGCGATTAATGCTGTCAAATCGTTACAAATTGAAGACCTAGTATCAAAAAAAATAAAACAATGCTCTAAAGGTCAAGTTCAAAGAACAGGCATTGCTGCCATGCTTATGGGAGACTCTAAGCTACTTATTCTCGATGAACCATTTTCTGGATTGGATCCTATTGCTATTAAGGAATTAAAAGATCTTCTCATAGAACTAAAAAATAAAGGTATTACATTATTTATTAATTCACATATTTTGTCTGAAATGGAAAAACTTTGTGATCATGCCGCAATATTGGATAAAGGGGAAATTATAGCTCAGGGAGAATTAAGTACAATGCTTAATGGTGTTTCTTTAGAGGATTTCTTCTATACAAAGGTTAAAAAATGAAATTAATGTCATCACAATTTAAGACTGTCTATATCAATACATTTCAAAAAGAAATGAGAAATAAAAGCATCCTTATTTTACTTGCTCTCACAATTGCCATCATTTTTATATTCAATGCTGCGTTTGGATTTTTTTCAGGTCTTCTTGAAGGGTCGCCTTTACCAACCGATGGAGCTATTGGTAAATTTCCACTCATTGCTTTTTATACATTTCTTGAGTCATGGTCAGTTCTCATTGCTGTTACATTAGGTGTCTCAATTGTTCAATCTGATGAAGAGAATAATGTCATACCGCAACTTTTGTCTTTTCCAATAAAAAGGTGGGAATACTTATTAGCAAGAATCCTTGGAGGTTGGACCATAGTTATTTTGTATTATTTGTTTTCGATAAGTTTTGCTCAATTTCTTTTTTTTATGTCTGCGAAAGTATTCTTAGCTTCTGAACAAATAATATTTGCGGTAGTAAATTCGTGCTTGATTGTTTTACCGGCTATTTTTTTATCAGTATTCTTTACCTTGTTTACAAATAAAATATTCGCCTTTATTCTAACTTTCTTATCGACATCAGTGATCACTTGGGCCAATTTGTCAATCGGTTCCGCTAGTATATCAGAGATACTAGAAAAACTTGATGGAACCTCTTTCTTTGCAGGAGGAATCCATTATCTTCTTCCTAGAGTTGGGGTACTCAATAGTTTTACCAATGAAATTTTACAAGGACAAAATTTAAGCTTTGGCCTCTACGCAACAACCTATATTCATTATGCAGTTTCGGTAGTACTATTTTTCTTATTTATTTCTGTTCTTTTTAAGAAGAAAGATTTTTGATATTGTAGAATTAACCTTCAAAACTTCCCTTGAGTTCGGTACATTCCGTTTCCGATTTGCGAACCCAACCTTTACCTTTACATTGATTTAGACCTGCACAGCCGTGAACTTTCCCACCACATTCACTCTTGCTTTTACAAGTATTGACTCCATGGCAATGTCCAATATGATCATCATTAGACTGAATTAATTGAGAACAACTTGAAACCCCTAAAAGCAACCCTGCAAAGGCAGCTCTTAGCAAAAAATCTTTATTCATAGATTCCTCTTATTACATTCCACTTATCCAAGTTTGAAGTGTTGAATAATCATTACTAGAAACTTGTGGGCTAGATAATGGCATATCTCCTGGAGGGGAGAAATTTTTCATTCTAATTAATAGATTCGAATTTGTGATATCACCAGAAATAACTTGTCCAGTGTCGATCCATTCTTGGTCTGTACAATTGTTTACCCAAGAATTGTGATAGCCAGTATGGCATGACATGCACTCTGTACGTAAAACGGAATAAGCAGCTCGTAAATTTATGAGAGAGCTATCGACACAATTTCCTACCAGACCTTCATCCCCTGTATTGGAATTGAAGGTTTGCATACAACCAGATATGAAAATAAGTATGAACAGAGATAGACACTTTAACATAATGAAATGATACACCTTTAATGGAAAAAATTTAAGAATTTTTTCCATATTCTTGACACCATCGCTGGGTTATTCATGGCAAATATACCTTAAAATATAGAAATTGATAAAAGTTAGGATATGTCATGACATACCCTCTTTTAATTAACAGATAAATCATGTTTAATAATCACACTAAATCAAGGAGTTTTAATGAAATGCGTAATTAGTTTTAGAAATATTGAACATACACCGTCAATCGATAATCGAATAAAAGAAAAATCTAACAAGCTTCAAAAATTTCTTCATGGTAACGCTGAATTAAGTTGGACTTGTTGGACAGAGCATAATTTACAGTATGCAGAATTAAAAATTCATGATGGGAAGAAAAACTACCTTGCAACAGCGGATTCTCCTAATCTCTATAAATCACTAGATCTTGTTATTGGAAAAATAGAAAATCAAATTCAACATTCACATTAAGTTCTTTAACAAGTTATACTTTGAGTTTAATATAATTAAATGGAAATAATTAACTTTACTCCTTTTCCTGCCCTCGTAGGAGGCATGATTATTGGCCTCGCAGCTGCCATGCTTCTTCTATCTGTAAATAAAATATTTGGTATTAGTGGAATCGTTTCATGTCTTCTATCTTTAAATAAAAATGATTCTTTCTGGAGAATCCTCATTATTTTAGGATTAATCATTGGTGCAGCTTTTGGACATTGGGTTTTTGCCACGCCCAAAGTAGAAAACTTTAGATCTTATCCCTATTTAGTTATTGGATCCATTATAATGGGGTTTGGTACTCGATATGGAGGGGGCTGTACTTCTGGACATGGTGTATGCGGTATCGCTAGGTTGTCTAAAAGGTCTATCATTGCAACATTGGTTTTCATCACAACAGGATCAATCACTGTATTAGTTATGCGACTTCTGGAAATTGGCAAGTGAGCCGATTAGATAAGCTCTATATTTTTACATCTGCTTTTTTATTTGGAATTGGTCTTGAAATCTCACAAATGACAGATCCTAATAAAGTAATAGGTTTTTTGGATGTATTTGGAAAATGGGATCCTTCATTATGCATAGTGATGGTAGGAGCAATTTTTGTGAATAGTATTTTTTATTATTTAATTCAAAAGAAGAAAACTTATCCTATTAATAATGAAATATCCAAGCAACAAGTTAAAACTATTATTGATACTAAGTTGATTGTTGGCGCCAGTTTATTTGGAGTTGGTTGGGGAGTTTCTGGTTTTTGCCCTGGTCCACTTTTAGCAAATATATATAACTTACAACCTGAGATATTTGTCTCTATTTTATCAATGTTTGTAGGCTTTTTTATTTATCATAAATTTTTCGACCAGAGTCATGAATAAAATAGATTATTATAAAAAAATTACTGAAGAGTATTATCAAAAGTATGAAGCTTACCTTCCCGCTTTTTTCTTTTTTGCAGGTTTCTTCTTTGATATTTTTACATTAGGTCAAATTGATGAATTAGCAAACTTGCTTACGCAATTTATTTACCTTTTATTTGCATCATATTTACTAATTTTAGAATTTACTAACTTCAAAGAAAATACTCAATCTAATAAGGCCCTCTTACTCTTGCAGAAGTACCATGATGAAGTGTTCCATTTTCTTTTAGGGTCCTTGTTATCCGCGTTTGCTCTCTTTTTCTTTAAATCAGCTTCTGTTGCAAACTCGTTCTTATTTATTATTTTATTTGTTTTTTTACTTGTAATAAATGAGTTTGAAGCATTTCAGAAACTAGGAAAGATGATTCGATTCCTTTTATTATTACTATGTTTTATCTGCTATTTCACATTATTAATTCCAATATTGATAGGGAGTATCGGATCATTTCTCTTTTTAATTTCGATGACAATTTCAACTCTTTTATTGTTTGGATTCTATAAATATTTAAAGGTGAGGGAGTTGATTCCAAGTATAGAAGCAAAAAGAATAATCTTAGCACCTGGAATAGTAATGATTACCATTTTTATTCTTTTTTATTTTCTTCAAATTATCCCCCCTGTACCCCTATCATTAGAAAGTATTGGAATTTACCATAATGTCAAAAAAGAACACTCCGCTTATAAGTTGTATCACGAAAGAACTTGGTACCGATTTTGGGAAACTGGAGATCAGAGATTTATCGCAAGAACAGGTGATAAGCTATTTGTATTTGTATCCATATTTTCTCCAGGAGGTTTCAGTGATTCAGTAAATCTTCGCTGGATGAGATATATTAATGGAGAATTCAAGACTTCTGATAAAATAAAAATGAAAATAACCGGTGGGCGAGGTGCTGGTTTTCGAGGCTTTAGTTTCAAATCTAATTATTTACCCGGTGAGTATAGAGTTAAGGTAGAAACCATGTCAGGGCTAGAGATCGGCAGAATTAATTTAGAAGTTATAAAAGCTACATCTGAAAACTTACAAGAGAAGAGGAGCTTTAAAATAGATTTGAATATTTAGAAACCATAGAGCATGCCTACAGACCAATAACTTGAATCAAGCTGCGTAAACTTCCCAAATTTAATACTAAGTTCCCATTTTGTAAAGAACCACTTACCCTCTACTAATCCACCAAATGAAAGGGAGCTCGCACCATCTAATGTAGTCCCCGAAAATTGAGAATTTATATCTGCAGGGTTTGTATAATCGCCGCTTCGGTAGATGATTGGAATATGAAACCCCAGTCCGGTTCCTTCTGTTTTAGGTTTCCAAATAAACCCAACAGCGGCCATTATGCCAAGTACTGGAACATTTTTTTGGAAATAGTTAACAGATGCATCAGTATCCGCACCTACTGTGGCATTATTAATACCAACACAACCATTAATATTATATTCAAACTCGGCATTAAACTTTCTCAGTCCTCCACCCAAACAGAGACCTTCTGAGTTAGAAATTAATGTGGACTCAGAGCCATCCTGACCGATCAAGGTGAGCCTATCTCTCCAGGTAACATAATTTATACCGATAAAACTTCCATATCGGTATTTTTTTGCAGCTATCTTATTATTGAAATTATCAATATCAGCGATTATTTGTTCAGGGTCTTGATCATCAAATTCACCTTCAATAGAAAGGTTTGCATACATCAAGATATTTTTTTTATAGTCAGATCTCTGACCTTCATTTAATTGATCAAAGCGAGAGAGGTAAACTTTCGATATAGAAAGAGCTTTATAATAATAATATATGGCAATTGTGGAGGATATATTTCCTACCTCATCGGCATTACCTTTCCTTTTGTATCTTCTTAATATTCGTGCATTCGTTTTATAATATTTTCGTTTAATCAAATTAGTGAATACTTTATCGCACTCTCGATACTTTTTAAGTTTTGCATAACTATATCCAGCTAATTGAAGTGCTCCAATAGGAGTCTTTCTACTTTTTAAATTAAAATTTTTCTTAAGGATTTTAATTGTCTTAGAATAATCATCATCTTGATATGCAGTTTTTGCTGACCTAAAAGCGATTTTTTGTTTCTGTGAAATAGCGAATGACTCAGGCACTTGAAACAGCATAATGAAAGTAAGTAAAAATCTTAAAACCATAGATGTAACTGTCCTGCTAGGTCCCACTGGTCTTCACTGACAGAGGTTGTTGAGAAAATTCTAGAATTATAAATATCTGCCCTTACTTCAACCCCTTGAAATGGGAAGTATTGAAATCCTGGACCAATTCTTAAAGTCTTATTTTCAGTCTTTGTATTTGGCTTCAAATACTCTGCAGTAACTAAAGCAAATAGGCCTCGTGAAGTTCTCACATGGTTTTGCATCATAATATATTGGCTTTTGACTTCGTCACCTGGAATTAACTCCTTTTTGCTAACTAGGCCGGCTTCAAGCATGAGGCTATGACCTTTACCAAATGCCATTCTAGAATGAGCTGCCATCAGTCCCGTCTGAAGATATTTAGATTTTGAAGTGAGATAAGAAGCACCGATTCTATTTTTTTGATTAAGCGTATATTCAAATTGTGTTGAGACACCAGCTTGCCTTACACCAGAATCTTGAACTAGGTTTCCGATAAAAGGATGGACACCAATCTCAAACTTTTTATTTGTATAATGAATAAGTATTCCATGGGTTTGATCATTCATTGCAAGACCTGTTAATGACCTTGAATACGCCGTATGATCAACAATTCTAATGCCAAATGTTTTATCTAACATACCAGCATAGATTCCCCAGGATGAATTCGGTCTCCATGCAATATAATGTTCTCTGGAGCGGTAAGGTTTTGCATTCTCACCAGTAGGGTTGTCACCAGAGGAGCGCGGAGTGGGGGCATATCCAACAGTAAAAGATGTATAAACATTATCTGACTTTCCAAACTTCATGATTAAATTTAAATTAGCATCCATGTGAATAATCACTGGATCTGATGATACATCTGAATAAAAATTTTGTTTCATATAAAGACCTCGATAATCAAATGAGGCCCTAAGCCATTTTTGCTTAGGTTTAGAATAAAAAAAACCAGAATTCTCTGAGATATATTCCTCTGTTGTTGCTTTATTATAAAACTTACGGTCTGCAATTACTCCGGCACCTAAAGCACGACCATAATCGGTAAGAGGACCATTTCCCATGGGATTGTAATGGCATGTTAAGCATGAAGTGTAGGCAAAACCTATGAAGTTTGGATATGCAAAAGATTGCTTGGGTAAAATGATTAACATAAATAGGCAAAAGAGCTTAATTAATGAGATTTTGTTTGATGTGAGCATTGCTGTATTATAGGAAACTTAATAGGCTTTTGCATAGCGATTTAATCAACTATTCTCGATCAGATGTATCAATCTTCTCTTTGTCATCTTCTTCTTTGATGCCCCCTTTGAAAGCTTTGATTGATTTACCTAGACCCTCACCGAGTTGAGGTAATTTTTTAGCTCCAAATAACAACAGGACCACTACTAAAATAATGACTAATTCACCCATTCCAAGACCAAACATAACTTCCTACCTTTTGTTCATTATTTCCAAAATATAATTAATGATATTTTAAACTATTCTGTAACTTATCGAAATACCTAATTTTTGACAAGGCGCAGGCAATCGTAAACTGTTGAATTTAAGATAAAATATTTCTAAGTAGATGAAAGTCTTTGTTAGGTAATAATCATAAAAAGTGCCTCTTTTTTGTGGGAGAATAATTTTAATTCTAAATTAAAGAAGTCAATTCGTTTCAAGGAGGAAACAAGTGAAAAAAATGATCCTATTTGTTTTTATGATTCTCTTATCACAGTCATTTAATGCTGAGGCTTGTGATGACAAGGGAAAATCTGGATTTATGCCAGAAAATAATATGTCAGTTGCTGTTGGTGATAAAGCGGCCAACGATATGACAGAGACACGTTTCAACGCCATTATTGATCGAGTAGAATCAGTTTATGCACCCATTGTTAGGGGCAAAAAAGGACGTTTAGTCGTTAAAAGAAAGTGGAAAGATAATACTGTGAATGCTTCAGCATCAAGATTGTTTAGAACTTGGACAGTAAATATGTATGGGGGTTTGGCCAGACATCCAGATGTAACAGATGATGGTTTTGCTTTGGTTATTTGTCATGAGCTAGGTCATCACCTAGGTGGAGCTCCTAAAGTTGGGAATCTTATGATGAAATGGGCATCCAATGAAGGACAATCAGATTACTTTGGGTCATTAAAATGTATGAGAAGAGTATTTGGAAATGATGATAACACAACAATTATTAGTACAATGAAAGTACCTGCTCATGCTGAGAAAAAATGTTTAGGTTCATGGTCAACTCAAGCAGATCAGGCTTTATGTATTAGAATTGCAATGGCCGGAAAGTCATTATCTAAATTACTTGCAAGATCAGGAACTCCTCAATTTTCAACTCCAGATACATCAGTCGTTAGTAGAACAAATAATACTCATCCAGCAGGGCAGTGTCGTCTGGACACTTACTTCCATGGAGCATTATGTGATAAAGAAGTATCTGATGATGTTTCAAACAGAGACAGAACTAAGGGGGTTTGCGCAAGAACCCGAGGATATCGAGAAGGTACAAGACCATTATGTTGGTATAAACCTTAATCTTAGATTTATTTATGTATACAAAAAGGGGCCATTAAGCCCCTTTTTTTTGATAATCACTGAGAGAGAGGTAATCCATTGTCTAGAATTAAAAATATTAATCTTGATACTATCGATAAATCAAAATTTGATGTACCTATCTCTGAGCTTTCACCTAGAGCGATTGTAAGTATCTCTGGAGATGCTTCTTTACAAGATTTAGTTGAGCTACTGATCAAAGAAAACCAAGGTTCTGTTTGTGTAGTTGATGGTTCCAAGTTAATAGGCATTGTTTCTGAAAGAGACTTGTTTATGAATGTTGATGATGATGATTTTGATCAATACTTAAAGAAGTCTGTCTCTGATATCATGACACCTAATCCATTAACCAAATTCTCCAATGATACTATCGCTAGTTGCTTAAAGTTGATGGGAATAAGGAGAGTGAGGTCATTACCTATTGTAAATGAAAATGGTGAACCTTCTCACATGCTTACTGCTCACGATATGCTTGCTTTTATTATTAAACTCTTTCCTCATTCAATAAAAAATATTGGAACCTTGTTCGAGTGGACTGTTTCTGAAGTGCATGTTCAAGATGAAAACTTCAGCTTTACTTCAAGTCCTCATCAATTATCTGGAAATATCTTTTTGAGTCCCTTGAAGTCTGCAGTCAGTACAGACATTCTTAAAGTTGACCAAAATGAAATTATTCAAGATGTTATTAAAAAGATGCAGGCAAGAAAAAGAGGAATGGTAGCTATTACATGCTTTGAAACTGAATTAGTAGGTATTCTCACAGAAAGAGATCTCTTAAGAAAAGTTTTCGGAAAAGTAGATCTCTGTGCTCGTGTAAGGATCTCTGAACTTATGACCCCAAGCCCAGTCACTTTATTAGAAAAACATGCTGTTAGCTATGCAATAAACAATATGTTTGAAAAACGCTTTAGAAATATAATTCTTGTAGATGAAGAAAAAACTCCGATATCTTCAGTTTCTGTGATTGATCTCGTTAAGTTTGTAACAGATAAGTTGATTTAACCTCTTCAAAATACTTCTAAAGAACCGATAAGAATATATTCACACAAAGGATTATTTTGGACTTAGCAAATATTTTTGGAAATTTAGCATTTATCCTGATCGCTGCCTCCTTCATGGTAAAAGATATGCTTTGGCTAAGATCATTATCTGTGACAGCATCTTTTGCTTCTCTCTTTTATAATTTCACTATTACAGAAACGCCCCTATGGACCCCTATCTTTTGGAACTTTTTCTTTATTACTCTCAATATTTATCATGTTACTAATATACTCTTAGCAAGTAGAGTTCTTGCTTTTACACCTAAGGAGATAGAACTCTATGATCTTCTATTTAGCTCTTTAAGTCCTTTAGAATTTATGAAGTTAAACAAACTATGCACCTGGAAAAAAGCAGATATTGGAGATATTCTTATTAAAGAGGGAGAAAGGGTAGAGTCTCTCATGCTCATATATAATGGATGTTGCGATATTGTTGTGATCGATAAAGACACAAAGAAGCAGAAGTCTGTTGCAGAATTAAAAGATGGGCAGTTCATAGGTGAGATGTCTTTTTTAACTGAAAAGAATGCTACAGCAACAGTAATAGTTCATCATCCTACGGAATTTCTTACTTGGAATCAGTCAGAGTTAAAATCTTTAATGTCTAGAAACCCTTCTTTAGTGTTTAGCCTTCAAAAAGCGATGGGAACACAAATCACTGATGCTTTAAAAAGCAAAAAAATCACACAAGACTCACCAGTGGCATAGGAAGATACATAGTCTTCTATTTTAGTTTAAGCAATGCTGTTTTTAATGTTTCATCTTTTTTAGCAAAGCAAAATCTTAAATAATTTTCACCATCATTAGATAGCATATAGAATGAAGATGGAGGAATAGTAGCAACTCCTTTCTTTTTTATTAGTTCCATACAATAATCAACATCTTTTAACTTTGTTTTATTTGCAATAGGACACATTATAAAATAAGTTCCCTGTGGTTTTATTGGTAGGTAACCAAGTTCTTCTAATCCAGAAAAAAAGAGATCCCTTTTTTTAGTATAAGATTTTTTAAATAGTATTAAGTATTCATCTAATTCTTGCAATGACTTAGCAATTGCAATTTGAAGAGGGTGGTTTACACAAAAGGTATTAAATTGGTGAACCATCCTAATTGCATATGTGATTTCTGGCGATGCCATAGTCCAGCCAATTTTCCATCCGGTTACACCAAAAGTTTTTCCAGTTGAAGAAATTGTTATTGTTCTTTCTTTCATTTTTGGAAAGGTGGCCATCGGTTGGTGAACATTAGAATTAAATGTCAAAAACTCATAGACTTCATCACTTAAACAAAATGTATCGTGGCTGATACAAAGTTTTGAAATCTCTTCTAGTTCGGATGTGTTGAAGACTTTTCCGGTAGGATTATGAGGGGAATTTAAAATGATTAGTTTTGTTTTATCATTAAATGCTTCAGAAAGTTTATCAGTTTGATAATTGAATCTAGGTCCATGTAATGTTACGGGAACAGGAATGCCCCCAGCTAATTTAATACTTGCAACGTATGAGTCATAGAATGGCTCAAATATAATGACTTCATCTCCAGGATTGATGAGAGCAAGTATGGAGGAAAAAATAGCTTCGGTTGCACCATTTGTGATCGTAACTTCCGTATGTTCACAATAGTTTAAGTCATAATGCCTTTTGTATATTTTTGAAAGAACTTGTCTTAAACTTAAGATTCCTTGCAAAGGCGCATATTGGTTAGAGCCCTGTGCTCCTTGAGCAATGGCATCTTTAGCATTTTGTATTACCCAGTCAGGGCCATCAAAGTCGGGAAAACCTTGAGATAAGTTTATAGCGTTATGTTCTCGGGCCAAATTAGTAAGTGTGGCAAAAATCGACTCTTTAAAGGTCGTGATAACATGATTTACATTTTTCATTTTGTCTTTTTAACACTTATTGATAAAAAGATTAAGAAAAAAGGAATGCTGGGGTGCGGCACTTCTGTTCAAAGCTTGTTATAGCTCATATAATTTATAAATGATTGATATGAATGTGATATTGAGAGGAGGAGGACTTCTTTCAAAAGATTATGTACTTAAAAACATTTTTAATTATAGTGAATTTAGAGGTCTCCAAGAAAAGATAGTCGACCAAGTAATCTCTGGGAAAGACTCACTCGTTTTAATGCCTACTGGATTTGGGAAAAGTCTTTGTTACCAGTTGCCAGCGATCTTAAGGGAAGGACTGACAATTGTTGTTTCCCCTTTACTATCTCTAATGAAAGATCAAGTTGACTCTTTAAATAAAAAAAATATTCCTGCAAGTACGTTAAATTCGGCATTGTCAAAACTTGAATCAGCTAGCGTTATCGAAGAAATTCAAAATGGCCTTTGTAAAATTCTCTTTGTTTCTCCCGAAAGGGCATTGAAAGCAGATTTTATTCGTATGATAGATGGAGTTCAACTCGGTTTAATTGCAGTTGATGAAGCTCATTGTATTTCTGAATGGGGCCATGACTTTCGACCAAAATATAGAGAACTATCGGTTTTAAAAAGAAGATTCTCTGGTGTTCCATTCATTGCATTAACGGCTACTGCTTCTCGGCAGACTTGCGTCGAGATAGTTAATAATCTTGATCTTAAGGATGCTAAAGTATTTGTTTCAGGTTTTGATAGGCCAAATATTTTTATAGAGCATCAAACAAAATCAGGAACAGAAGAATCACTTATAAAATCATTACCTAAGCTTATTCATCCAATGGGAGCAACATTAATTTATTGTCTATCTCGTAAAAAAGTAAAAACTGTTGTGACAAGCTTAAAAAAGCTTGGCATTAGTTGTAGCGGGTACCATGGAGGTATGAATACTGACGTGCGAGAATCTGCTCAAAATTATTTTATGACAGATAAATCACCTGTTATGGTTGCTACTAATGCTTTTGGAATGGGAATAGATAGAGCTGATGTTAGAAAAGTCATTCATTTAGACATGCCTTCTAGTATAGAAGCTTATTACCAAGAAATTGGTAGGGCCGGTAGGGATGGTCTAGAAAGTCATGCTTTACTTTTTTATTCTGGTAAAGACTCTGCAATACATAAGATGATGGCCCGTAAGAGTATTAGAAATACATTAAGGCAATCATTAGAATATTCTCGAATAGATAAAATGTATTCTTTTTGTGAAAGTCCAAGCTGCAAGAGATATCTGATTTTAAAACATTTTCGAGAAGAAGGATTTTGTCATTGTAATAAATGTTCAAGTTGCAATGAAAATACTATTTCAATTCCAGCTAATGATTTTGCTATTAAAACGATTGAAATTATTAGACAGTCAGAAATCCTGCCTAAACATACTTATGATTATTATGACTTTTTGGAAAAGCTCGCCTATATTAAAATGCAAGGAAAGTTCTGTGATCGAGTAACGTGGAAAGCTATTGTGGGTGAAATGATATTACATGAAGCATTCAGTTTATACACTTCAAATAATAGACTAAAAATTATACTTACCCCTATCTCCTTGAGTATCATGTCAGGTGAAATCGATATTTCGCTGTCTAAAAAAATAAAATATAGTAAAACTGTTAAGCTCATAAAAAAGAATACGATTAGAAAAAAGAAACCAAAGTCAAAGAAAAGTACCATAAAAAACTATCCTGAAAGGATACATCCTCAATCGTTCACGCCACATTTGGAATTATTCGAAACTCTAGTGAAAAAAAGGTTAGAAATCTCTAAGAAAAAAAGGATTCCAGCCTATAGAGTTTTTACTGATGAAACATTGAGGTTATTGGCAATGAATAAACCAAGCACCGATCAAGAAATGCTTGAAATTAAAGGTGTTGGTCCTAAAAAATTAAAGAAATATGGAAAACCTTTTAAAGATCTGATAAATCCCGCAGGGAAACAGTATAAGCTCCTATAATTACGAGAGTCTCTATCTTGTAATTTTCACATTTACCTGTTTATTATGTTACTAACATTGTAAAAAAAGATCATGAATTTTCTTGTTTTTAAAAAAAAAATTTATAAAAATGGTATCTTAAAGATATTCATTTTTAGTTTTATGCTAATACTTTTCTCTTGTGGAGACAAATTATTAGATGAGTATGGTGACGATAGTTCAACAATCTTTTTGCCAGATGTCATAACACGACCATTAAATATAAGTAGTGAACTTCATCTAGGGGAAAACCACCCTTTAATGTCGAAGGATATTTTTGCACTCTACCAAGTGTTTTTTAAAGCTTTCGTAAATGTTGAAAAAGATAATAGAGGTTTAATAAAAGATTCTAAAATTAATTTTGAAGGAATGCATTTGCTCAAAGAGAAAAAAGATCTTAATTTCTTCAAATTAGTATCTGCAATTGAGAATTTAATTAAACGAGCAGAAATCTTAAGTGATAGGTCTGTCTCATACAAGATTAGTTTTTATATTAATACATATAATTATCAATTGATGAGAATCATTAATAAAAACTATGTTCAAAATGATAATAAAATAAAATCAATAAAAGACTTATCAACGAAACCTGGATCTCTTGACATCTTTGATCGGAAATATTTTTTATTAGAAGGAGAATTAACATCATTAAATATGTTACTTCACGAAAAGATCTTAAAACTAACAAAGAATGCTGATGGAAGAGTTGTATTTGCACTTAATAATTCTACAAAATCTAGTCCATTCATTTTTAATAGATCAATTAAACCTGAAACTTTAGAGTATGACCTTGAGAAACTTTCTCGTGCTAATGTGTTACTCCTTCGAATATTTAACAAAAACAAACTACAATATAAACATAAGATCTCTCAGGTCTTTCATTGGTTTGAAAAAATATTTGAAAGAGATCAAAATGGAGGCATAATCGGCTTCCTAAAAAAGTATTTACCATTTGGAAGACTATTCACAACAAAATATATATTCCTACCGTATGACTGGTCGTTAAATACAACAAATAACTTTCCTGTCTATGTTCCAACAATTGATGGACTTGAAGATTTACCTAGTGCTAGAAATATCGATATTCTTCCTGACGATGACGATGACGATGACGATGACGATGACACAAGAACCTATCAAATGAGACCATGCAAAAGGTATCAAACAAACCCAATGATTGATATTGTCGCAAGATGTGAAAGTATTATAGAAGAAAACTCTGGACGGGCCACACGATCTATTGTTAGGGCCGATCTATGTATTCTTGAGCAAAAGCTTTTCGAGACCGATGGGAAAGTTAGAACAATTGCAGGATCACTTTGGGATAAAAAAAGGAAAGGGAATGATCCCGAAATTAAACAGTTTGACTATTTCGTATCAGAAAAAACAAAAAATAATGATGACTCTTTTTCATTGATATCCAAAAATAAATATAAGAACTTTGTAGAGTTTGAATCCGAAAAATTGATCTTAAATGTACGACAAAATATTAGATATGTTGCAAAAAAATATCGAGCGGTGAAAATTAAATGTTTAGGATTTTTCAAGTAATCAAAATAACAATTGTGATATGATTAGATACTTAACTTTTTTAATCAAAGCCCTCATGCCACTTTTTCAATTAAAGAAACTCGCAAGGTTCTAGTCACGCACTAAGACCAAAGTCTGTTCTGATTAATTAAATGGGTGACATAATAGTTGTGGAGTTTTACATAAAAAGGAACTAAAATTAACATTATTTTGATTAATATCTTACAGCAGCCTGCCAATAATAATATTTAAGGAAGTTTTGATATGAAGACTGAAAAAGAATTTATCCACGACTTAGTTAACAAGATTTCTATGGCCTATGGAAAAGTAGATAGAGTTTTGATGAAAAAAGATACGTTTACTCATGAAGAAATTGTATCGAATTTAGAAAATGCAAGAAATGACCTAGATGAAACATTTGAATTAATAAATTCAAGGAAGTTGGCCATTAATGGAGGAACAATTATAAAATAGTTACATTTTCTCTGTCTCTGAAAAAAATGATAATGGCTGACTAACATCAACAACCCCTCCTCCTTTAGGTTTTGGAAATGGAATTAACTTTAATACTCCCGCCATGCAACCAACTCCCGATTTCGAAAAACTTGAATTCTTGACAATAATATTTACTTTTGAAACTAGTCCCGTTTGACCTATTCTAAAATCTAAACCAATTATACCCTTTAGCTTTTCATTTGCTTGAAGTTCTTTTTGGTAACAATGTCTAAATTGAGGAAGGTATTCTCTTAAGATCTTACGTAACAGTTCAGGGTCCATCGAACCAAGTACAATCGTTTTGGTATCAAAATAACTAGCGTCTATTCCAGATTTAGAAGCAAGGCCAAAAGCAGCAGATGAAAAGTTGAACTTGCCCTCGAAGTCTTGCCCTAAGCTATTGTGATTAATTGATTTCATAGTTTTTAAACCTTTTGTATCTTGAACATTAGTAGATTCAAATCCTACCTTAGTATTAGCAGTAATCTTCTTTAAATCCGTTTTTGATATATTTGTAGTGTTTGAAAACAGAGAATTGAATGATTTATAGGACGTAAACTTGTAGGCCTTCATTTTAGGTTTCTTTTTTATTGATAGATGTTTGATCTTGGCCATCTTTGATTTTATAAAACTTTTGGAAGTCTTATTTAATTTCTTGTTTATATTAAGATTACTTTTTGCAAGTTTAGTAAGCGACTTCTCGTTCTGGTTATTGTCTGCTATGGACTTTGATATGTTTTTAATCGGAGCTTGAATCATCTTTCTGTAAATTACTGCTATTTTTTTATTTTTTTTCTCATTAATATTGATATCCACAAATAAAAGTAAGAGCATCAACCCCATGATCATAGAAAATATTTTTGCAGTTTGTTTTTGAAAGTTTATATCTCTTCCGAAAAAAGGAGAAAACGTTAATGATGGAGGTGCATTAACAACTTTTATTATCATCTGGATAGTTTTACGTTCATAACTTATAATATCGTCTTCTATCATTTGATAATCGTTTTCAATGCTTTTACCATTCGTAATATTTCTAGAGCTATAGTTTGGAAGAGGTAATAAATTAATTGAATTATTTTCGATAGAACAAAATGGTATTAGAACATCGGTGTCAAGACTTATGACCTGCAAGGTTTTCTTGTCTTGCACAGTTGAACTAGCGTATATATCACCCTCCTTGCAAGGAAAGTAACTCACATTGAGAATGATTCCCATTGACATAACTGTAACTTCAATTGCTTTAGATTTATTGTTTCTAATAATATTACGACTTTCTTTATTTTCATCGAATTCAATATAATCGGAAGGAACAGGATTAATGAGAGCGGGGATATAATCAAAAGCTTTGTAATCCTGTTCATTAAAAACGATATCGCAATATTCATCATCTATTACAACGAGCCCTTTTTTAGGAATCAATTTAGCCGGTTTTGTAATAATTTCTATTTCATCTATCTGGTTAAGACCTTGATCTTGATTATTGATAATTTTATTTTCGTGATAAGTATGAAAATTCTCTGTGGTCAGGTATTCAATTCGCCCAAATCTTATTGCATCTCCCTCAGAGAAAAATCCGGAGTTAACTTTTTCATTATTAATATAAACACCGTTGACACTGTCAAGATCAATAATTCTACCACCATTACTTTCTATGATTAACATTGCATGGTAAAAAGAGATTGAAGAGTCATTAATAATTAGGTCACAAGATGGAGAAGAGCCTATAAGAATCTTTTTAGTATCTAATATGAGTTCATTAACAACTTGTCCTGAACTATATTGAGTTATTTTAAGTAGATTTTGATGTAATTTGTTTTTTACAAGCACGTTAACTCCGCTTATTGGCGAGTATTCCTTCGCTGTATTTAGAATCCTTTAGCAGTTCAAGCTTACGTTCAATAATTATGCTAAGGCCATCTCGCATCACTTTTATTGGTTTAATCATGGTATATTGTCCATTTTGCAACATCTTTTTTGCTTTTTCTAAAAATCCTAATTTAAATAATACTATAGCGTATTGTCCCGAAATATCTTCTCTTTCTAGATACTTTCTATTAACTTTTTCGTAATACTTCTTTGCAATTTTATATTTTCCTTTTAATAAATATATTGTTGCTCGAGATGAAATAACATCTATATCTTGAGGAGCTTTACTATACAAAAAATCTGATAACTCTTTTGCCTTCTTAAGCTGAGCAAATTTAATATAAAGCTGAAGCATGTTAAACTTTGGTGTTAGTAAGGTACCTTCAGAATCCGCTTTTTTTAGACTCGATAATGCTAGATCGTATGCCCTCAATTTCATATAGACGAGTCCTAAATTATTTAATGCCGGAGAAAAGCTAGTCAGAGTTGTTCTCGCTTTGACTCCTTTAGATATAGAAATATTAAAAAAGTATTTAGCTTTTGGTAAATCATCATTCAGATAATGGCAGGTTCCAATATGATTCCAATAAATAGGATTATTCCTTTCTTTTTTTATTTGTTTCTTTAACAAACTGAGTCCATAGGAGATTTTTCCTTGATGACAGAATGTCACCGCTCTTTGGATACTATTATCCCTTGACTGAACTAATTCAAAACGCTTGGTACTATAACGTAAAAATGATTCTCCTGCTAGAAGATCGTTCTTTTTATTCTCAATAATTGTTTTTAATTTAAAGTTTGAGCAAGAAGAAGATAATAAAGAAATGAAAAATATTAATCCAATAAATTTGATCATTTTAAAACCCCTTCGGTATCAGCAGTAGAAATTAATTTACTCGCAAGGTATTTGTATTTTATTTTTTTGATAAAGTTATGATCTTTTAAAAATGTAAAATTTTTAAAACTTAATATGTCATTTCTATATATTATTGCCTTAGCGTTAATTCTATAAGCGTGTGCTTTTGTTTCTAAGTTGTTGATAAGCGATGTCATGGCAATTCTAAATCCTTTTTTAAAGTCCTCATTAAAAAAAGCTGGGGTAATGTTTGATATTTTATCCATTAATTCATAATATTTATTATTTAAAACTATATATGTTCCAAGTATCAACTCCTTGTGTCCTTTCAAAATAAGCTTCTCTGCTTCAATGGATAAGTTTTGCAGTTTTTTTAAATTATCCTCTAGGGATAAATTAAATTCTTTTTCATGGAATCTTTTTTTGTTACCTTTAAATTCAAAGGAAATACTATTTGAGTAGATCAAAAACTTGTCAAAATTTTTAATGTCATTTATCATTTGGTATTGTTCTCTTGAAATTCCCTTCTTATTTGACAGTCTTATCAATTGCTTTTTTACTTTTTTTCCAAGTTTTATCTGGTTAGTATTTTGTGTATCCCAATAGATGTCAATCATTGATGTCAGCACACTTTTTGCTAAAAAATTAAAATAAGAAGACTTTTCTATCGAATTGTAAAATTTGAAAAAGCTTTTATATAGTCTTTGTTCCTTTAAAAACTGGATTATGTTTTCTCCATTCTGAATAATTACATTTTGTGAAAGTTGACACTTTTTTCCTCGTTTGAAATTTATCAATGCCGCATGATAATTATTATCAACTAATTGATGATGTACAGTTAAGTTATAAAGCATGTTCTTTTCATTATAATTAATACTACAGAAATCATTAAGCAGTTTACTTGCCAGTAGAGCAGACCTTTTAAAATCTTGTAATAACGCTAACTCTTTAACAATTATTGAAAGTCTTGGAATTAGGTACTGCTTATCTTTTGGCGAGTGTTTTATTAAAGACCGATTTATCCATTTGTAAGCATTCTTTGTGTCAGCTAAATCTAGGTAAATTAAAGCTGCATTATAGGCCGATTGAGCATGAATTTTATTAGGGTATCGTTTGTCTTGAAATAAGTTTTGATATCCTTCGATTGCCATCACTTTATTACCATTTAAGTCTAATGATTGATATTTGTTAAATAATAATGATCCTAAGATTGCTATACTTTTTTCAAGGTAAGACTTATTGAAGTTTAAATATCCCTTCTGTAATTTTGTAATACATTCTGATAAGTTCTCTGAATCCTTAATGGAAATGTAATGATCCATAATTCTTGTATACAAAGCTTTTTGATGTGTCTTTTCATTTTTGTAATGTTTCTTGTATTTATTAAATACGACTAGAGCTTTTTGTATTTCTTTCTTCTCTATGTATAGATTGAAAAGTCGCCCATAGATTTTTTTGCTGGTTCTGTTAACTGGCCATATCTGGATATGGTTTTCGTATACAAAGATTGTGTTTTTTAAATTTAACTTCTTATCAAAACCTGTTGACCCAATTAGTGAAAGAAAAGATTTAAATATTTTTTCTTGTAACGTGGAAGGGTCTCTTATTGAGCGTTTATTAATTGAAATATTTATTGCTTCTGTGTAGGCCGTCGCAGATTCCTTATACTTTTTAACAGAGTAAAAAGTTTCACCAATGTAATAATAATACTTCTCTTTATTAATCTTATCTAAGTTAGCAAGAATCTTAAAGTAAGAGATGATCTTTTCCAACTTTTTATCCTCATAGCTTTTATTATTAAGTTTTAAATTACCTGTTAGTCTTATTTGAAGATACCCTACTAATGAGCTTATTTTATTCACAGCTTCTGATCTTTGTATTGCAGTCATCTCTTTCTTAAAACTTAGAATATTTAACTCAACTGCTGTTTTGAAATATAACTTGAACTTTTTAAAGTTTCGATAGATATCCAGTTCGTTTAATCTTATCTCAATTACTTTTTTAGTTCGCTTGAGTGCTTTTGCATTATCTAAGGCTTTTGAAAGAACCGCTTTTGTATCTTTAAATAGGCCTTTATGGGCAGTCTTCTTTGCCATAGAAATCAAATAATCAGTAGGGTCGATTACATTATCCTTGTAAAAGATGATCCCTTCCCTTATTTTTTTTCCATGAACAAAGAAGACTACAAATGATTCAAGT
Organism: Bacteriovoracaceae bacterium; assembly: GCA_018675575.1. Classification (GTDB taxonomy): domain Bacteria; phylum Bdellovibrionota; class Bacteriovoracia; order Bacteriovoracales; family Bacteriovoracaceae; genus M0603. Next base: position 48,459 of record JABGXW010000134.1, read on the forward strand.
ATTTGTTCTCTCATAGATATATAACGGGGATTTGACGACTCTTTAAATGATATCTCTAAATTATTAAGGGCCTTGTCCATTTGATTAATTTTGAGTAAACACCACGCTTGATTAAATAAATGTCTTGTATACCAATCGTCTTCTTTGTTTTTGATAACATCATTATAATATTTTACAGCGAGTATATAATTTTTATTATTATAGTAATACTCAGCTAAAGAAGCTTTGGCATTGTGAATGATTTTGTCATGTTTTTGTGCGTGTTTTAATGAAAGTTTTAAATAATACTCTGTATCTTTGTCATCACCATAGTCTCTTTCATTTAGGGCAAGAGTATAGTAAATACGCGCAGTTTTGTTGAACTTAGGATATTTTGAAATTATTTTAAGACCCATTCTTTTCACTGTATTGAATACCTTTTTGGATTTTTTAAAATACCATGATTTAGGGTGATTTCTTTTCTTTGCATTTAGAAATTGTTCATTTTCTTTTTCAATCATTAATCTGATCTTTTCAGACTTTAATTCAAGTAATCTATACTGAAGCTTGGGACCTAATGAACCACGTTGTTTTATTGCTTTTTCTTCCTTTAAGATAAGGGAATTTAGAGTTGTCCATCTCTCTTTAGCATTTTGGATGTTATTATTATCAGCAAAAACAATATTTTTGATGAGTAAAATCACAAAAAATGTAAGAATATAAATCTGATTATTCATATTTTCCTTGTACTATAAATTTAAACTCTGGGAACCCTGCTAATGCTGAAGTATGCATTACACGACTTAGCACTTTGTAGGGGAGACTTTTATCTAATACTATATTTATTTTCTTTGTTTTTGTTTTAATAATATTTTTATCGCTAATATTTGATGGAATCTTTGAATTAACTAATTTTGAAAATAAGATAGGTATAGTATCAACGCCGTCCTTATATTTTCCAATCAGTTTATTGTTTATGAATATCTTTCGATTTCGGTTGACTTGTACAATGATTGATTGGTTTCCTAAGGTTGTTGATCTACTGTTTGGTAAGGACATATTTTCCACTAAATCAATTTTAAGATCTGATGCATTGTATGACTTTAGCAGGAAAACTAATAAAATTACTAAAATATCTAAAAGTGAAGTAATGTCAAGGTCAAGAACTTCCTTGTTCTCTTTTTTAAATTTCCTTAACATCCTTTTTTTCTTATATATGTTCATATTAACCCTATATAATTGTTTCGAATATAATCTGTTTGAAAAGTTTATCTGTTTTAATGAATTTTCCGAATTTATCTTTACCTCGTATTATTTGAATACCAGGTTCTATACTTCTGACAGAATCCATAATATTGACAATCTTTTCATAAGAAATTTTCGATTTGGGTCTCAAAATGATTGAATCTTCTTCCATGTTTTTTGACTTAATTGATCTTAATTCTTTAGAGAGAGACTTTAAGTCGTATCTATTACTAATATTTGGAATTGTTTTATAGATATGACCATTTACACCTGTCTTTATGACAATTGATTTAGAATTTATATCCAATACTAGATTTAAAGGAGGTCTTTTCTCTTTGATTGATTCTATCAGTGAGATTGCTGGTGCATCAGATCCAATCTCATGAATATCAACAAATTGAGCTGACATCAGAAGAAAAAAGATAAAGATAAAAACTGCATCCAATATAGGAATAAGGTTTAATCTTTTAATGTATTTTTTCCTTTTATGAATATTGTTCATTAGGCAACCTTTTTGGTTACTTTATTTGCTACAGACTGCTTTCTTGTACCAATAAGATCAATAAGCTTTAGTGAGTAATGTTCTATATCACCAAGAATTTTGTCTGACTTACACATTAAAATTTGATGAATCACCATTATAGAGATTGCTGATATCAGCCCCATAGCAGTTGTATTCATTGCTTTTGATATACCTAATGCTAATAATTTTGCTTTAGATGAAGGGTCAGCATTTGCAACTGCAGCGAATGATTGTATCAGGCCATAAATTGTTCCTAATAATCCAATTAATGTAGAGACATTTGCAATCAATGCAAGATAGCCCATTCGTTTATCAACTTTTGGACTCACTTCAAGAATAGATGCTTCAATTGCGTCTTGGATTTGTTCTTTAGATTGATTTGCTCTTTTTAGTCCTGACCTAAGTACAGCAGGTAGTAATGCATTGGTATCAGAGCATGTTTGAATAGCAATTGCGACTTGATTTTCAAGGATATGTTTCTTAATTAAACTCATCAAGCTTGGACCATCTATGTCGTAGCTAAATAAACACTTTATTCTTTCTACTGCTATTGATACACCAAAAATCCAAATAGCTAAAATAACCCACATGAATATTCCTCCCTCATTCATGAATATGGCAAGGGATTGTATAAAACTCGGTTCCATTACATTTTTAATAACTTCATTTTCCATTATAAACTCCTAACGAAGGTTTTTAATCTCCTGAATCACTTCCTTGTTAAAATCTGAACGGTCAAATAAGTCTCTACTAAACGTTCTTCGGGCACGATCCTTAACCGATAAATCTCCGGGAGCTATGACCTTCCCTTTTATTTCTAAATTTCCTAAATCAAATTTCTCATAACTTTTATACTTATATATAAGATTCGTTTTTTTCTTTTTATCTCTGCATAAAACATTGTTTGGTGATATTAAGATAACAAATATTATAATTATATTTTTCATTTTGAAACCTCATTGCTTTCAATTGATGCTTGTGTTTTAACTCTTATTAACTCACAATTACTTTTCAGACCAAAAGAATAATCTCCCAACTCATCGGCCCAAAACTCACCTTTAAAATCATAAAAATGTTCTTGAGCTTTTCTGCTTATATTTTTATGACTACCTCGACTTCTATCAGCAATTAACATTTTGTTTTTCCATACTAAATCTCTTTTTTTTGCTAAAATCTCTATTTTAATGTTAAACATTTCGTAGCTAAATCTATGAATATCATTTATAAAATCAAACATTTTCTTTTTAATAAAATGATTAAGATGCGTTGTTCTTATCCTTAAAGTTTCTTTAAGCTCATCTTGTAATATATCTGAAAGTTTTCCACTGTGCAGCTTTTGTAAGTTTTTTAATTCATTCTGAACGCGTTTGTAAGCAACTAAGTCAATAGAGAACTTAATTTTCTTTCGTATTTGTGTCATTAAGTTTCTTATGTATGGATTTAACTTTTCTACAACATGAATTGGAGCAAACATCATTTTAAGAAAATATGTATTAGAATGCTTGTGATCTATGAGTAAAGCTTTAAGTGCCTCAGATCTAGTCTTATAGACTTTGTAATATTGTTCAATTGTTTTTAAAGAGTCTCGATAAAGACAAAGTTTAAAGTAAGATAAAGATTTTAGAACTTCAGTCTCAGGAAAAAAATAGCTACTAAGGAGTGGAGATTTGTAGGTAACTATAATACCTAGGCTTCGATTAAAATCTTCAAGCTGATACGCTGTCCATGCTTTTTCAATCAGCATAAATGGCCATTGATAAGAAACTTTTGGAATTAAATTATACAATTCCATAGATTTATCATAATTTGCATTTTTGTATTCGATTCTAGCTAAATGTATGGCACAAGTGTCTTTTAAGATTGAATAATAACGTCCTTGTTTTTTTACAGAAGATATTTCCTCTAACTCTTTGGCAATCTTTATACAATTCATATAAGATTTCTCAGCTTCAAGGTCTTTATTTATCATAGTATTGGCTGCACCCTCCATCATTCTTGCCTCTGCGCTAAACCTATGATGATTAGGGATGACGGTTAGCGTCCTTAAGGCCTGTTGCCATTTTTTCTTTTGACTTAATCTAAAACCATAGGCCAGCGCGATTGAAGGACTGTAGAGATGCTTTTTCAAGGTTTTTTCTTGCATGTAACTAAATGACATAGTTCCTGTTTTAAGAATTAATTTCTCTATATATATTTCAAACAATGGATCAATTTTATTAATTTCAGCAATATAATTTTTTGAAAAGGCAAGTGATGAGAAAAAATACTTACTTTGAAATAGATCAATAGCTAATCTACGATCCCGATCTGGAGTTTGTGTCTCTCTAAAAATTTCATAAGATGTATTAATATCAGCGTAGGCAAATTCTATAGTTATAAAAACTACAATTATTGATATAAATAGAATAAATTTCCTATAAATAAACATTAATATAATCCTTAGAATGAATAACCAACAGAGAATATAATATCGCTGTTAGATCTCCACTTCTCTGCAGTAATTACTCCTGTTTGTACAACACCTGGAGCTTCATAATATAAAACTTGAAGGTCTATACCTACATGAATATGTTCAGTGGTATGAAACTTCAAACCTGTTTTAACAGTAACACCTGTATACTTCTCTTTGCTGTAAATATCCTGAGAAAACGAAGACGCTGCTGTTTCTTTATTACTTACAGCAGTAATTTGGGACAAGCCTGCGCCTATATTCCAGTCAAAATAAAATATTTTATTAAAGGTATTCACTTTTCCATAAAATGGTGACCAGATCCCCATGACTCCATAGGCTTTTAATAACTGTCTTGAGAATGGAATTGAACCATTAACATCGCCTAATGTTTTATAGGTCTCATTAGTACTGTTAGAATATGAATTATAATTTATTTCAATTGCCCACTCTTCAGTAAAGTAATACCCGCTTGATAAGTTAAATAAAGTCGAATCAAAAAAATCATTTGATTGATTAAACCCCAAACCTATATTTATATAGTAGCTTTTCTTTTTTTGGTAAACTTTTTGTTGTAAAACATAGACCTTCTTATCTTGATCGAGCCACAAGAAGTCATAAAGATCCTTCTCGGATGAATAGATACTCCCTGAATACAACGATACTATTGCTACCATACATAATATTGCTACAGAGCTTATGTTTAAATGTGGAAATATAAGTTTCACATTTCTCCCCTATAAATTCATTATTTTTGTACTAAGTATGTGATGCTTATCTCACTACCTGCTGATGGAATAGATTTCTCATTAAAAATGATATTCTTTGACTTCTCATCATAGCGATAATCTGAAGTTTCAATATTATTGATTAAGACAGTTATTTCATTATTGACAGGTGTCGAAGCTAGAGAAAAACTTTTAAGTAAGTAGACAATTTCGTTACCAAAATCTGATAAGGTTTGATAAAAGTCATTGTTAATATCTGCAATTACACCATTTGTACCCAGAGATAAATCTATATAGCGACTGCCTTTGCTTTCCCATTTTGCAGATGTCTCTTCCACATTTACAATTGAGTAGACTTTGACCATACCTTCATGATCTTTAATTGATTTAAGGCGTTCAATATAATTATTTACTGACTTTCTTGATTGATCTTCTTCATCGGAAACAATTACTACGATAAAATAAGCATCTTTTCTCAAAAACTTATTCTCTATATTTTTATCTTCGTAATGATGTAAAAACCTGTCAGTAGCATTTAATCCTTTCTCTCTTCCAGATCCCTTGGTGCCAACTTTTATACATTTTTCAAACATATGAAAGAAATTTTGCTTATTAACCGCTGCATGCTCTGAATTAAGCACATGCCAATCACATACCATTTTTCCGTCTATTTTTTTACTAGGGTCAGTTGTTGTAATGGCCATTCTAAAATCTATATCTTTCAATATAAACTCTTGAATAAATGCATCAAAATTATAGCTCATAGATGCTTGCTCATCTTTCATTGATCCCGAATCATCAATAACCCAAAGAATATCTACTTTTGAGTATGTTTTGGATGTTTGAGTGAATACTTCAGTCTTCATTGTAAAAGATGGTGAAGTCCATTCTTCTTTATCAAAAGGACAGTCGATATCATGTGCTTGATCTTCATCATGCCTATGAGTAGGGTTCTCTTTATCATAATTATTTGGATGTTCTGGTGAATCTAATGGAATATCTACAGATGTAGGTACGTCTCCATCATTATCAACACCAATACCTTTTAAAAATTCTTTTTGAAAAAATTCAGCTTTATTGCATGCACTGATTGAGGCAAGCAAAGTACACAGTAATAGACCTTTAATAATATTAAATGTTAAATTATGTATCAAAACCATATCTGTCTCCGAGACAACAAAAGGACACCTTAGAGTTCCTACTCCAAATTTAAATAGTTCTTTTGAATGTGTTGGCTTTGTGATTTTGATTTGGCTTACATGCTTTATCAACAAACGTTCAGCGACAAAATCTAAAGACGAACAAAATAATTGCTATGTTCTTGTCAAGAATAATATCAGATTTAATTCTAACTTCAATTTTCCTTGGATTAAAATAGTAAAATAAAAGTAAATAGCTCCATAAAATAAAGTAGTTGTATGGTCTCTGGGCCCTCAAGTTAATTGACTTTACAAAAGTTTACTTTCTAGACAAAGCGCCCATAAAACAGGTCTGCCTTAACATAAGTTATAGAATATTAGTTTCTAGAATTACTTTTAGTGCTTTTGAATATTGTTCATTATAAAAATGATCTTCCCTTTCTATCGTAATGAATTCACATTTCTTATTATATTTAGAGATAATATCAAAATATTTTTTAGAACCTTCGTAAGAAACCATTTTATCTGTTTTTGAATGTACAAGAGAAAATGGAATTGTAAGTTTTGAAGCGAATAAGTCTTCTTTGAGAACACATGCAAGTCCTATTATATACTTTGCTTGTGAACATTTCTGCGCTACAAAAGGGGCAAGATAACCACCTTGACTGTAACCAATAATAATAAGATCTTTCTTGTCTAGCTGGAGTTCTACTAAGAGGTTGTGCAAAAGATTGGCAGAATATTCATAGTCTATAAGATAAATATTTTTAATATTATCATAAAAGTACCAAGCATAGCATACGTTATAACCGTTTTCGTTCTTGATAGGAATGGGAAAAGGTCCATCTGGTGCAAGTATAAGTGCATCTTTAGGAAGAACGTCTGATATTCTTCTGAGCATCTTGCTGCCTTTTTCCATTACTCCGTGTAACGCTAGATATACTTTATCTGATTGTAAATTACCCTGCAGATGATAATGGACATCTGTTGTTGTTTGAATATTAATTGAATTATGCATTTTTCCAATCTATTTCTTGTAGAGGAGTATTGTTGAGTATCTTTTCAATCTCTGTATGAAGCTCTGCTGTATATTTGTTCTTAAAATCTAATACGTTAAGATTTTCTTCTAGTTGTGTGAGTTTTGAGGCCCCTAGAATTATTGTACTAACATGCTTATTTTGTAAGCACCATAATAATGATAATTGTGTAGTTGTAAAATTATAATCCTGAGCTAACGAAGATAACAATTTTACTTTTGAAATTTTCTCTTTTCCTTTATCACTGAGAACCAATGATTGTAGCCAGGTAAAATTTAATAAACTCAATCGACTGTCACTGGGAATACTCTCATTGTACTTACCAGTTAGAACGCCAGAAGCAAGTGGTGACCATGTGGTTAATCCAAGGCCCATATCTTCATAAAGGTAGAGGTAATCTTTTTCAACTTTCTGTCTATTGAACATATTATATTCTGGTTGTTCAACATTAGGACCAACTAGGCCATTTTGTTTTGCAACTTCATTAGCCTTTACAATAAGTTCAGGTGGCCACTCACTAGTTCCCCAATAAAGTACTTTCCCCTGTGTAATTAAATGATTCATTGTAACAACAGTTTCAAGTATTGGTGTATCTAGGTCTGGTCGGTGGCAATAGAAAATATCAAGATATTCTACTTGTAATCTTTTAAGAGCATTATGACAGGCGTCTACAATATGCTTTCTTGATAAACCTTTTTGGGTAGGACGATTCCCTCCCCAGAGAACTTTACTAGAGACGCAGAAGCTGTCTCTACTCCAATTAAGTTTCGCTAAAACTTTACCCATTATAATTTCAGAATTTCCATCGCCATAGGTTTCTGCATTGTCATAAAAATTCACACCTCGTTCGAATGCCAATGCCATGATGTTAGTGGCGCTAGGGAAGTCTAACTGGTTACTGAAGGTGACCCATGAGCCTAAGCTAAATTCGCTTAAGAATAGACCTGATCTTCCGACTTTTCTGTATTCCATATGTAAGTTCCAGATAAAGGGTCAATATTTTCGATCAGTTCTTCATTAGTGATTTTCATGTCAATTTGTCTTACTATTCGTGAAAAAAGTGATAATTTCTTATCAAAGATAAATTGAAAGAAGAGCTTAGTCCAAGAGGTATGGTAATAAAGATTATCATAATATTCTGGGGCAATAGCTCGCAGCTTTGGAAGATTAATCCATGGGACTCGAAAAAAATCATGATGTTCGTTATGATAACCAATATTAAACTGTATTTTATTATAAGGACCGTAATATGAATAAGTTTCTTGCCCTTCTTTAAAAGTGAAATGTTCTTGTATCCACCTTGCTCCCACAGGATGAAGACCTACAGAGAAAAATGATGAAAGAAGGAGAAAAGCAAATGCTTTCCATCCAACAAAGAAAAAGATAGCGGCATCAACACCTAGTATGAATATAATATTCAAAACTACCCAGGGATCTTTTAATGACCCGCCCTTTAATTTCATGGGACGAATTGCTTCAATGATCATAAAGACAACAAACCAGAGACATTTTCTCCACCAAGAGTTAGAAATAAGTTTAGCTTCACAGTTAAATGCTAGGTCAGCATCGTAGTCTTCTTCCCCCATGTTAGAATGATGGATTAAATGGTAAGTTCGAAATCCAATAGCTGAGGGAAGTCCTTGAGGGATGTTACAAATTATTCCCATTATTTTATTTGCTCTAGCGGACTTAAAAACCAGGTTATGAGCAGATTCATGCATCATCGCAAAAAGAGCATGATCTATTAATGCTCCAACAGTATATGATAATAGGAAGATTATCGGCCAGGACAGACTTTTACACCAATATGCAATACCTAACATAGTTCCTACCATTAGGAAGATATAGAGAGCAGACCTTTGATAGGGGCCAATTAGCTTTCTAAGCTCAGGATATTTTTTTATCATCTCACGAGAACGTTTAACATGCGGATTTGGATTTTTTGTGTAGCTAAAGCTATGCTCCATTATATCTCCTATATTCAAATATTTTTTACTTTGCTGGATAATAGAAAAGAATAAAGTATTCGGCAATAAGAATGAAGTTATGATAAATTCTATACTTTCAAAGGAATAGATAAATCCATGTCTGATTCCAGTGACTTAGGGAGGCCCTATGCCAGAACAATTACTACTACCCACCCATGGTGATCAAAATATATTTAAATTAGGCCAGATTAAACTGAAAGGAGCGCGAAATGAAGAGGTAAAGGTCAAAGTTCATTTTTCAGGAATTAACTTCGCAGACATCTTAATGAGACAAGGCCTCTACCCTGATGCACCAGCTTTTCCATTCACTCCTGGTTATGAATTTAGTGGTGAAATTATTGAGGTCGGAGCTACTGTTAAAAATTTTAAAATTGGAGATAAAGTATTTGGTGGTTGTTTTTTTGGAGGTTATTCAAGTGAGCTAAATGTTCCAGCTAACCAGGTACGTAGGCTTGCTGACAATTGGACTTTAGAAGACGGCGCTTCTTTACCTGTGAGTTTTCTTACTGCCTACGTAACCTTATTTGATCTTGCAAGGATTAAAAATGGAGACAAGATTTTAATAGATTGTATTACAGGATCTTTAGGGGGAATGTGTATTGAATTATTGAAAGGAATAGATTGTGATATTATTGGTTTAACTTCTTCTAAATCCAAAATACAATTAATGCTAAATAGAGGGATTGAAACATATACACATGACCAATTTTATAACAATAAATCGTTAAATAACTTTGATTTTATTTTGAATTCCCAAGGAGGGGGAACTATAACGGCCCATTATAACCGTCTAGGGCCGGCTGGAAGAATTGTGGTTGTTGGTGCGAGCTCCGCTGTAGCCAAGGGGAAACGTTCACTTTTAAAAGCTATAAAAATGCTTTTTAACATGCCAAAATTTAAACCTGTCCAGCTCATGAACGATAACAAGGGGGTAATGGGAATAAATGCTCTGAGGTTATTTGAAATGCCGGAATTTCTTTTTGAGAGACTTGATCTGGCTGAAAATTTTGATTTAAAATTTAATGTAGATAAGATATTTGACGCTAAAGATGTAGCCGATGCCCATGCTTATATCGAAGATAGAAAGTCGAAGGGAAAGGTCTTACTAAAGTGGAATTAGTATAAGAAAGAAACATGCCCCGATTCATTATTACGACTAAAGATTGTTATGGGCACCAGTTTTAATTGAACTAAATATCATAACTTACCTTCAAAAGCTTGTAGATGTAAAGCGATTGACTGTTATTCTTCAAAATCTTAAGCATTCTATTTCGTTGGCCTAATAATTGTTTTCACATCTTATGCTTAATGTTATGAGAAGACTTTAAACTTCAGAAAAGGTAAAGCTCGTGGCAGATGCTAATGCACCGAAGAAGAAAATGGATGTTATTCAACAGATTCTTTTAGAGTCAAAGGCCTATAGTAATGTTGAGATGATGGAGTCTCTCGTTGACTCTGAGAAGTCTTTAGCATTGCTGCCGATTCAACCATTATACATGGCGATAAAAAATTTAACAGCAGAGCAACTGGCTCCACATCTGATTAAGTTTTCACCTGAGCAGAGAACAAGATTTTTAGACTTAGACCTTTGGTTCAAGGATACTTTAGATGTGGATAGTTTCAGCTTTTGGGTGAATACTTACTTAAAGACAAAATCTCTTCCTCTTTTAAAAGAGTTTACTCAAAGTTCTGAATTTTGTATTTACCTTAAAGGTGTCTTTAATATTTGGACATTTGATGTGGAAGATCCTCAATACCCTGATCATGATAATTATTTTTTAACAGATGATAACCTTTTATTATTTGAATTTCATGAAGGATATGAAAATGCAGATGAAGTTCGGGCCCTGATCAGGGCCCTTTATGGAGAGCTTGGAGTTGAAAATGCTTATACCTATCTATTTAAAATAACCACAGATTCTTTTCTCATTATGCAAGAAGAAGAATACCAAGCTAAGAACTATCGGCTTGCGGAAGTAGGCTTTGTTGATTATTTCGATGCTCTGAAAATGGACTCTTATTTTCCATCCTTAGAAGTCATGGATCATTACATAAAGAATTATGAAACTAGAACACCTAATATAGAAGGATTGACAATAGGACAATCTCTTCATAATGCATCTCTTACGGCATTTAAGGCAGAAGAATCGTTTAGAGCAGAATTAGAAAATATTACTGATGGAAAAAGAAAAGATTTTCTCCATTTTAATTTTATTCAATTAGTGAATGGTACATTAGTTTTAAACAATGCTCTTAAAAGCGGAACTTTGGCCATGACTCGGGTAGGAAAAAATACTTGTTCACTTGTAGAGCTAGGATATTCCTACATAAAAGAACTGGTTAGAATTAAGGAATCACTATTTGAGAAGTTTGATTTCGTTGACTTTTACCGTGTAGGAAATACATTGATCGGGTTAACTCAAAAACGATTAAAAAAAGGTCTTAGGGAGAACTCTTTCGACGAAAGTGCTGAATTCCTTGGGAAAAACTGGTCAGAGTTTTTAGATTATAGCTTTGATCAACCTGTTAAATATGTTGCTCCTGAGGGAGAGTTTGAAAAACCTGTTATTGTAAAGAGCTTAAAGCTGTTAGAGCATTGGACTAATAGGTCAAAAACAGTGATGGGAATACTTCCCTTTGCCAGTACTTTTGCAAAGACTTTTAGTGACTTATCAAAAGAATCAAAGCTTATGGATCACTTCTATTTAAACTACTCTGTTGATGAGATAGATTTTGTAGCAATAATCTTATCAAGTTTTGCAAATTACTCAATGGGTAATTATGAAAATATTGAAAATACTAAGATGGGGCTCACGATAAATGAATTCAAAAAGTTTGTGTCTCTAGTTATGTGCAATGAAGGGAAAGTCGATCGATCCCAAAAGTTAGTAGAATTATTATCTAAATTCACGGAACAATTTGGCTTAAAGGGTGTTTTTCAAATTAATGAAATGATTATTGAAATGTTAGTAGAACAGCTTGAAGGTTATGATTATAATGAACTTGATGAAGCCGATTTCAAGCATGTCGGTGGTCCTATTATATTAAATATATCTTAAGGTTACTATCCCTTGAAGGATTGATCAAAGATCATACGCATCTGAGTGATAAAACTTGAATTATTAGTTTTAATTCTTTTAATTATATTATCTCTTTGTTGAATCAGTTTCTCTTCTTGAATTTTTAATATTACTTTGGATTGATTATGAAGTTTCATATTGGGAACTTTCACACTTAGGAAACTTTCAATCATTGTAAGCCTTTTTTGTTCTAAATCTAAAAAGTCATAAAGAGTGTAGTTATCATGTCCTTTGGCAAAACTAATACTTGAATTTTCAGAATCTTTTTGTTCCTGTTTTTGAAGCAAAACATCTATTACATCTTGGAACTCTTTTAACTCATTCATTTTCTTTTTCGGTAAGTTCACTTTTACCTTTGGTCTTTTAAGATCAGACTTTCCTTTTTTTGCCATACTTATTCCTTTTTGTGATTTTGCTTATCTAGTTTGCCTGATAGGCCATCTAAGATCGTTTCATAAAAATATAATTCTTTAGATACTTCATATAGTCTTCTTTGAGGTTTTAATATATCTTTGAGATCATCTAATATTTGCGGTACATTTTCATTAGAAATTTTAGACGCAATTAAACTTATTTTTGAAAGTAATGCCTTTTCTTTTGTTTTTAATCGCCTTGCTTTATTAAAGAAATGTGTTGGCAGGTCGTTAACGCTATCGAGTATTGTTAGTTCTGGATGATTTATTTTGGTGAGACTAATAATATAAATGGGATACGGTAATTTCAAATTAATATTTAAAGTTATCAGTACTTCTGAAATATTATCTAATGCTTCCGAAATGAAGTTTTTGTCAATTTCAGAAGTGGAGATAAAAAATGGTACCTGACCAAAATCCTTTTCCTTGAGAACGGTCGAAATACTTTCTATATCGTGGTGTTCAAGTTTTATTTCTTCATAAATTGGAATTCTCATAATACCTTCATATTTTTTGTATTATAAAATTATATAATAAATTGATTTATCTTTGAAGCTTGAAGGTTGTTGGTTAAAATATAAATACTATTGTAATGAGGAATTTGTGGATAACTTCCCTGTAATAAATTTACCCGACTATTTAACTGTTATACTTCAGTCAAATATGCAAGTATCTGGTCAAAACTTTGAGGGGCTAAAAAAATTCATCTATTCCAGACCTCCGTTGTTAGTATTAGTAAAGAAAGTTTTCCGTGATCTTGGTTCTAATGTCGATGTTGGAAATATTATAAAATCTTTGGGATGGATAGGATTTAGAAATAGAATTGTAAATGCCATTTTAGAATATGAATTGAAAGGAAACTTTCAAGATGCTTTAGATACATCATTAATTATTGATTTGGTAAACTTAGAAGAAGACCTTAAGTCTTATGAGGTTTCAGGATATTCGAGAGGATTTCTTTTAGCATTTTATTTAAAAATGATTGAAATAAATAGAGAAAAACATAATAAAAGTCCTTTTGCTTTAGATTTAAATTTTATTCCTTACTTTGAATTTTCAAATTCAAGATTTCCAAAGATTGATTGGAGTTATTTAATGATAGTCCATTTCGGTGAATTCTTAGGAGAGGATAAACTAAAGCAAAAACTTGTTACTAAAATCGGATTCGATCAAATTTATTCTGAACTTAGGGAAGAGCATAAAATTACCTTCGCAGAAAATATGCTTTCATATGGTTGCTCTGTAGGGGAATCAGATATTTTTTATGCGACTCAAGTATAAAAGGAAAAAAAATGGCTGAAAGTTTAAATACAGTTTGGAACTTGGTGAATGAATTATCTGCAAAGAAAGGTATTACTGAGATTGTAATTAATGGACCCAAAACCGTTTTTGTAGAAAGAGGAGGTCAATTTATTCAGTTAAATGTGAGTTTAACTAAGAAAGATATGTATGACTTTATCGATGAGATAGCCCTTTATAATAAAAAGAATTGCGATGCTTCTGAACCCATTTTTGATGGAAGTATGCCTGACGGTTCCAGAATTAATGCAATCATTGAGCCTTTCGCTAACGGTTCCCCAGCAATTTCAATTAGAAAATACATAAAAAGTATCAATAATTTTAATGAAAACCCTGGAATCTTTGGCCTTGATCCTGAGTGGATTGAGCTTTTTAAAGCAATGGTCAGTGCAAGGATGAATATAGTGGTCAGTGGTGGAACCGGAGTTGGGAAGACGACATTTCTTAATCTCCTCTTAGCTGAGTTAAGTCCTGCTGAAAGAGTTATCTCAATTGAAGATACTTTAGAACTAAGTTTATCTGTCCCAAATGTTGTGAGGCTAGAAGTTCGAGGTAAAGGAAAAGTAAATGACCCTCACTTTGGTACGCGTAATCTAGTTAAAAATACGCTCAGAATGCGACCAGATAGAATAATCATTGGAGAAATCAGAGGAGCCGAATTATTCGATCTACTTCAAGCTATGAACACTGGTCATGACGGTTCAATGAGTTCAATCCATTCGAATTCTCCTGGAGAATGTTTATCTCGAATGGAAACTTTATATTTGCTTGCAGGATTTGAAATTCCCTACCATGTTGTTAGAAAACAGATATCTACAGCGGTAGACTTTATTGTGCAAGTCTCGAGAAATAGAGAGGGGACAAGAGTTATTTCCCAGATACAAGAGGTTACAGGAATGGAAGGGGAAACAGTCTCTTCTCAAACCATAGCGGAACTCAAAGATGACAAATTGAAATCAAGTGGTTTAGTCCCTAAAAACATGGAAAAATTACATCATATGGGCGGGTTACCCATCAATTTCTTTTCAAAGGGATAGTATTCCTCTCGAATAATTGCTCTAATTGTCACAATTTGTTAACTTTTCTTTATGTTAAGAAGTAAATGGTTTTTTCATCCATTGTTTGTTTTTATTTTCTCCATAATAGCGTTGGGAACATCTCTCTTTATTTATATCAGTTCATACATAAAAGTTAATGATGCATTTAGAGATTTTGTTGTTAAACATAATATTGCAGGAAAAGCATTATTTGATTCTCAAACGTGGGTAATGATACTTATTACATCTATCCTAGTCGCTTTGATAATAACCGGACTCGCTATCATATTTGTATATTATCAAAAAATGATAAATTTATACCGAAGACAACAAAATTTTATTAATGGATTTACACACGAGTTAAAGACTCCCGTTGCATCACTACAATTGTTAATTGATACATTTATTAAACATGAACTTTCAAGAGAACAGCAATTAAAATATCTAGGATTTATGCATGTTGATACTAAACGTATTTCAGATAATGTAAATCAGATTCTTAATCTTGCTAATATTGAAGAGAAAAAACATTTGGAAAACCTTCACGCTCGAGATGTCTCTGAAGTAATAGAAGAGTTTATCGAAAATAATAAACTTACTTATAATGCGAATATAATTAACTTAAAAAAAGTTGATGATAAAATATTTCTACCGATAAATTCAAACTTATTTGATATGATGTTGATGAATATTCTTACTAATGCCTTAAGATATAATGAAAGTGAAAAAAAGGTAGTAAATATTAATATTAAAAAAGTAGATAATACTTTAATTATTGCTATAAAAGATAATGGGATTGGAATTTTAAAGTCTGAACTTAAAAAAGTGTTTAAGAAGTTTTACCAGATTGGAGCTTCTGTAAAAGGAACGGGACTTGGTTTATATTTAGTAGCTAATATTGTTAGATTACATGATGGTAAAATTAATATAATTAGTGATGGACTGGGATTTGGTTCAACAGTGCTATTAAAGTTTACTTTAAGGAAATAAAATGAGCAAAGTTTTGATAATTGATGATGAGGTACATATAGCTGAAGGTATTAAATTAAACCTTGAGCTTAATGGACATAAAGTTCATATTAAAGAGAATGGATTTTTAGGTGTAAATGAATGGAAGTCTTGGAGGCCTGATATAATTGTACTAGATCTTATGATGCCAATTATGGATGGTTACACAACTTTGCAAAAAATAAGAGAAGAAGACAAAAAAATACCCATTTTAGTACTATCTGCAAAAGATGCAATTAAAGACAAAGTAAAATGTTTATCAATAGGAGTAGATGATTATTTGTCTAAACCATTTAGCTTGGAAGAGTTTCTATTAAGAATTGATAGATTATTGCTTAGGGCCTCGTGGGGACAAGAAGGAGACTTGAAACCTAAAAATATTCCCGATGAAATAGTATTTGGAAATAATAGAGTTGACTTTAAAACGAAGAAAGGTTTCATCAATGGTGACGAGGTTAACTTAACATTACAAGAGTTGAATTTGCTACAGGTGTTTGCTCAAAATATTGGCCTACCTTTATCTCGTTCTGAGTTGTTGGAACAAGGTTGGGGGTATTCTCAGGATACTAGTACTAGAACTGTTGATAATTTCATTGTGAGATTCCGAAAATACTTTGAAAAAAATCCTAAAAAACCAATTCACTTCAAATCTGTTAGGTCTATTGGATATGTTTTTAACAAAAACTAGTGAGATTATTATCTGTCAAGTTTGCATCGCTGAGAATGGCAAGCGTACCTCCAATACCATTCATTGGTTTACAGTTTTCATTACAAATAACATTTACAAAAATAACTTTTTCTGTTTTAAGATTTATTGATCACTAATTGGAAAATTAAATAAGTTTTCTCTGGGACATGACGCTTGGCGCGGGGACAGTATTTCAAGTATTGAAGTTTTAACTGGCAAATAACAACTAATTTGGTAAGTTACTCATACTTACAATTTAGTTAATGGGAGGAATTATGGGGCTATTAACTGGTAAAAAAGCATTGATATTAGGTGTTGCCAATGACAAGTCTATCGCTTGGGGAATAGCGCAATCATTAAAAGCTGAGGGAGCGAGTATTGCTCTTACTTATCTAAATGATGCATTAAAAAAAAGAGTGCAACCTTTGGCAGAAGAAATTGGTGCTGACTTCACTTGTGAAATGGATGTAACCAAAGACGACCATTATACTTCTCTCCATGCTGTAGTAGAAAAGAATTGGGGGAAGTTCGATATTCTTATTCATTCCTTAGCTTTTGCAGATAGAAATGATCTAAAAGGTCGATTCTCAGATACTTCAAGAGATGGATTCAAACTGGCATGTGATGTTTCGGCATTTTCGTTAATAGGTTTATGTCATCATTTAAAACCCCTATTAAACCAAGATGCTTCAGTCATAGGTATGACTTATCATGGCTCTATAAAAGTATTAAAAGGTTATAACGTTATGGGTGTCGCAAAGGCCGCTTTAGAAGCATCTATGCGATATTTAAGTGACGACTTGGGACAAGACTCAATCAGAGTCAATTGTATTTCAGCCGGTCCAATTAGAACTTTAGCAGCTTCTGGAATTCCTGGACTTAGAGATATCTTTCAGATGGTAGATGAAAGAGCTCCTCTTAGAAGAAACGTGACGACTGGCGATGTGGGAGGGACGGCAGCATTCTTAGCGTCCCCATTAAGTAATGGTGTTACTGGTCAAGTTTTGTTTGTCGATTCAGGAATTTCTATTTTGGGTATATAATTTTTTTAATCACATACAACACATAATTATTTTAAGAAATAGGGAGAATAAATGAACTCAATTGAATATATTAAAGATGCAATAAAAACAGAATCAAAAGAATTTAGCTCTATAGATCAGAGACTTAGTGATGATGGAATTAAACGTTTGCTACATGCGGGAATTGGTCTTTCCACAGAGTCTGGAGAGTTCTTAGATGC
This sequence comes from Bacteriovoracaceae bacterium, assembly GCA_018675575.1. Taxonomy (GTDB): domain Bacteria; phylum Bdellovibrionota; class Bacteriovoracia; order Bacteriovoracales; family Bacteriovoracaceae; genus M0603. Next base: position 66,315 of record JABGXW010000134.1, read on the forward strand.
TCTAAAAAAACATATCTTTTATGGAAAAGAACTTGATCGGGTTAATTTGGCTGAAGAAATAGGAGATATTTTTTGGTATCTCGCAATAGCCTCAGACGAACTTAAAATTGATTTTGAATCTGTGATGAATAAAAATATTAAAAAACTTAAGGCGAGATATGGCGAAAAATTTACAGAATCAAAAGCTGAAAATAGAGATCTCGATGTAGAAAGAACTATACTTGAAGAACAAAAGTTTTCTAATTAGGATATCTTATGAAATGCCCGAAATGCTCTGATAATGAAATGCATGTATTTAATCATCAAGGAATCGAATTTAATATTTGCTCTCCAGGTTGCAAAGGTATTTGGTGCGATAAAGGTGAGCTTGCCTACTATGTAGAAACTAAAAACGATACTCCCCGGGCCCAAAAACGAGATGAGTCAGGATGCGGGACTGAGTTTAATTGCCCCGTCTGCGAAACTACGAAATTAAAAGAATACCCTTATATGGACGGCGAAGAATTGCTTATCGATATCTGTCCCAGCTGTAAAGGAATATTTCTTGATTTTAAAGAGCTTGCTGAAGTTGAAAAACTCTCAATAAAAATAGACTCAGAAGGAAAGCTCCAGAGAACATTGAATGATCTCATGGAGCGTGCAGGTTATAAAAAAACTTAATATAAAAAGTTGTCGTGAACATGTTGTATAGAGTTTTTGACATTCTCTTGTGGTGTAAATTGAAGAACCCCATGACCCAAACCTAGAATAGACTTACTTATATTTACATTATTTTCTATCGAGGAAAATAACTCATCCCATTTTGTTCTTAATATGTTCCATGGAAGGAAGAGATGACTTGGGTCGAGGTTACCTTGAACATAATAATCTTTTCCTAAGATATTTAAAGCATTGTTCAGATCGTGTCTCCAATCTATACCCAATACATCAATATTTTCATCTTCAATCGCCTGAAGGTAATTCATATGAGTCAGCTTTGAGTAGTAAACCAGTCTCGTGTTTGGAAAATCTTTTTTAAATTCTTTTGTCACTATTTTTAAATACTTTATGGGATAGTTAATAAAATCTTGAAATCCACATTCTCCGACTGCCGTATCAAAGAGACAAATGGCATCAGCTCCAGCCTTTGCTTGAATTTTCATATTAGTGATGAGTTCAGGGAGTAGTTTCTCCATAAAGGCTTCAAATCGGCCATCGTAAAATCCAAGTTTTGAAGGTGTTAAGTTACCAGTATGAGATCCTTCAACAGCATAAGAATATAATGTAAAAGGTGCCCCCACAAATCCTAGTAGCGTTTTATTGTTAGGAAGTTCGGCCCTTATTTTGGTAAGAGCATCTCCTTGAAATTGATAAAAAGGTGTCGCTTCTTCAGTCTTCTTTAAACCGTTAACCTTATCAAGAGTATCTAGCTTAACTGTTAGGGTTGGTGGCCCTGTATGATAACTTAATCCAAGCCCTAATTGCTCTAATGGGAATAATAGGTCTGAAAATAAAATAGCTGCATCGAAATCAAATTCATTGATAGGACCCATGGTAATTTCAGTTGCTAGGTCTGGAGTTTTACACATGGTCATAAAATCAGAGCTTTTTCTGATGTTCTGATAATGAGCATGATATCTACCTGCTTGCCTCATAAACCAGATTGGTAAGCCTGTTTTTCCATCTTTTATTGTTCTATCTGTAAAAAGTCCCATATTTATTCCTTGTTATTTTGAGTAGTTAATTTATAGCCGATTCCACGTATTGATAAAATTTGTAAGCTAGAACTTGGATCTGTTTCTGTCCATTTTCTTAATCTAACGATGTAGTTATCAACTGTTCTGTTCGATGGATATTTGTTTTCACCCCAAACATTTTCAATAATTTTATCTCGGTCACAAACATTCTCAATATTTCGATAAAGAATTTCTAATATTGCATTTTCTTTCTGACTAAGCGGTAAAATATTTCCATTACCATCTTGAACTTCATACTTCTTAAACCAAATAATAAGGTTTCCAAATTTAACTATTTCAGGTGCTGCATCAGTAAAGTCTTGTGACGTTTGAATTTTATTCAGTCGAAGAAGAAGTTCTTTGAGGGCAAATGGCTTAGTAATGTAATCATCTGCTCCAGCTTCAAATCCTTGAACTTTTGTATCAGGATCGTTTAAAGCAGAAAGAAATAACAATACAAAGTCTTTTCTTATCGCCCTTAATTCTTTTGCGAGATCTAACCCTGAACCGTCAGGAAGACCTATATCCATTAAAATAATGTTTGGATTCAAGTCATTAAAATATTTTCTTCCCTCTTTTATATTTTTGGCCAAGACTGCCTGATGTCCAATATCTTGAAGGTATTCAACTAATGTATCTCCTAAATTGTCATTATCTTCAACAATTAAAATTTTGCTATATTTTTTAGGGAGCATGTTAATCCCTACCTTTAAAATAGAGCTGAAACTTTAATCTTGGGTAAGTTATTATTTTCATTTTCCCATTCATTCTTTCCATCATTTTTTTACAGAGGTATAGCCCAATACCAGAGCCTCTACTTGAATTGAATTTATAAAATAAAGTTGCCATCTTTTCTGGATTTCCTTCAAAGACACCTTGGTCTTGATATTCAATTAGAACTGATTCATCAATCTTCTTGATTTGAATGGAAACATTTTTATTTTCGACATGATTTTTTGTATTTTCTAATAAGTTATTTAGTATTAGTTGTAATGCAAATTCATCTGCCATAATAGAAGTGATCTGATCATAATTTGTTATTGTAATACTTAAGTCTTTAGACCAACTTTTGATTAGGAATTTGAGAAATTGCTCAGGATTTATTTGAGTTGGATTTAAGATTCCTCCCTGTTGTAGACGCGATAGTTGAAGAATCTTATCCATTTGAACTTCAAGTTTTTGAGTATCTTCCACCATTCTATTTGTAAGTTTCATTAATTTGTCTGAGTTTGTTTTTTCTGCAAAGTTCGAAATAACATCTGCCTGCAGTCTAATACTTGCAAGAGGGGTCTTTAGCTCATGTGTGAGACCAGCAAAAAACACTTGTAGAGACTTTGTTTTTCCCTGATCTTTTAAATAGTAAAATAGCAAAGAGCAGGAAATCAAAATTAGTAAAACAACAAAAGTCCCACCTTCCCATAAAACCATTTTATTCAGCTTCTCTGGATTTGGAAGCTCTGCTTGATTGCTTATCTTTGAAAGTTTATTGATCAAATATAACCACCAAACTCCTAATGCCAAAATACTAAAGGCCCAAAAGCTACTTAGTAAAAGGATAAGTTTATTACTTTTCAATTATATAATCTCTTTTTTAACTCTTGAAGAACTTGCTGATCGTGTGCTAGCGAAGAAAAGCCTACTTCATAGGCATTAGGTGATAAATAAATGCCCTTAGCTAAAAGTAATTCAAAAAGATCTAAAAACTTATCGCTTAAATTTGCATCTATATCACACGCCCTGCTGACAGAATCATCTTTAGTTATCCAAAATAATGAAGAATGTTCAATGACTTTAAAATCATTAAACTGACCATTGTTGTATTCTAAAAACCATTCTCTAAATAAGTTTGTTATTAACCTGGTATGGTATTCAATTTGTTGATAAGCCTCATCTGTCATTTGTTTGAGTGTATGAAAACCTGCAACCATTGCGAGGGGATTAGCTGAAAGCGTGCCAGCTTGATAAACATTTCCTACAGGAGCAAGGTGTTCCATAATCTTTTTAGAGGAAGCAATAGCACCAACAGGTAGTCCGCCTCCGATAATTTTTCCATAAGTGCAAAGGTCAGGACTGATACCTGTTCTTGCTGCCATTCCGCCAAATGCAACTCTAAATCCTGAAATGACCTCATCAAAAATAAGAAGAGCATTATTTTCATTGCTTATGGTACGAAGTCCTTCTAAAAACCCTTGAGTTTGAAGTAATAGTCCATTATTTGCTGGTAATGGTTCAACAATAATGGCCGCAATTTTATTTTTATGATCGTTAAATACTCTTCGAACTTCTTCTAGGTCTCCTAATTCCAGAATTAATGTATCCTCAGATGTTCCTGCAGGAACACCGCCTGATGAGGCTTCACTTGTTCCAGCGAGGCCAGATCCTGCCTTAATAAGCATGGCATCTGTATGTCCATGATAACAACCATTAAATTTTATTATTTTATTTTTTTTTGTATAACCTCTTGCAAGACGTATTGCCGTCATTACTGCTTCTGTTCCTGAGTTAACAAAACGAATCTGGTCAAATGGAAGTTTCTCTAAAATAAGCTCTGCAAGCTCTAAAGAATAGGGCTCACATGCTCCAAAACTCCAGCCATTATTCAAAGCTTCCGTAAGTTCTTTTTTTACGACTTTATTGCCGTGACCAAGGATCAATGGTCCAAAGCTCATACAAAAGTCTACATAATCTTTGCCATCTATGTCCGTTATCATAGCGCCATTTGCTGACTTCATAAACCTTGGAGTTGATCTCATTCCTTTGAATGATCGGACAGGAGAATGCACTCCTCCCGGAACGAGTTTTTTAGATTCGTTAAAAAGTGACTCTTGACTTCCTTTTGTAATACTATCCATAACTTCCTCTTATATCTCTATTTTAATTCATTTATAAATTGGCAGAGTTCCATTGGGAAAACCTTAATCTCTCTTTTGGAAAACTCTTTGAATGTCTTTCCAAATCCACAGAGATGGTATTTATTTTTTAATGATGGAATAAGTTCAAGATATTTTTCGTATTGGAAAAAACTAGACCAATAGAAGAGATTCTTGGACTCAATTTCAGCTCTAAGACCTTCTAATATTTGAAGATCGACATTTCTAGTGTAGCAGGGACAAGTCTTACCTAATGGGGAGGTTGAGAGGTCATTCGTTAAAATTAATGTCTGTGTTGATTGATCTAGACCCAGCAGTAATTGAACAACTTTTGACTTTAGGTACCTTTTTATTTCTTGGTCTCCATGAGAATCAGCACAGAATTGAACTGCAATACCCTTTTGAAGCAGGCCCTTCATTGTCGTTGAACCACTTGCAAAAATGCCCTTAATCTTATCTGATTGGGTACTTAGTAAAGAAATTAAACCTTCCTCACAATGCTTAGAAGTTATATAGAGATTCGAAGAAGATTGAAGTGAATTTTTATCAACTTCAATTAGGTCTTTAGTAATTATTTTATCTGTTAAATAGGGGACAGTATTTCTTTCTCTTGTAGTTCCAATAAAAACATCAGCATAACTATTTTTTTGTAGTAGTAAATTTAGTTCTTCGGTTTCATGAATATTTGATTTTTCACTTTGTTCAATCTGTTGAATGAGAATTTTTTTGTCGTCAACTTTCCCTTTATGCGTATGAATATAAAGGTCATTCCACTTTTTGACATGAATCCCAACAGCGAGGTGACAACCTCCGCCGTACGATGCAAAAGCTTCACGCTCTCTTTTTATTTCATCAAAGGTATCATCATGATGAACTTCCTTTAACTTTTTCAATAATTCTGTATTGTCACTCCTTTGGGAGAGGCATTCTATCCCAAGCGCACCTTGGCTGGCAGCGGGAGGAAAGACAGATGGTGGAAGAATCATAAAACTTAGGTTCTTAGTAAGATCTTTCAAAACTTTAAGCGACTTTTCTGAATTTGCAAGTCGTTCTAATCCTGCAAGAGCTAGACAAATAATATCAAATTCACCGTCGACTAGTTTTTGAATTCTGGTATTAACGTTTCCTCTTAGATTCTTGGTCTCAATATTTTTATGTCCAGGAAGGTACTCCCCTAAAGTACTTGAAAGGTTTATCATTCTCCTGGGTGAACTCGTTCCTACAATGATGGATTCTTTTTGTGAACAATTTTTGAGAAAATCTTTACGGAACAAGATGATATCTTCTGGATAACAACGTTCTGTGACCGCGGCAAGTTGTATACCTTTAGGCCTTTCACTTCCAAGATCCTTATAAGAGTGAACTACCAAATCAACTTTTTTAGTTAAGAGTGCAGCGTCTAACTCTTTTGTGAAAAAATCTTTACCATCTAACTGCCAAAGAGGAAGAGTCGTATTTTCATCGCCTTCAGTTTTTATGATTTCTAAGGAGAACTCATCTCCTGTCAGTTCAACTAACTTCTCTTTTATTTGTGTGCATTGGGTGAGGGCCAATAAACTTCCACGTGTCCCAATAATATATTTTTTAGGCAAATTGAGATTCCTCCCCATTTAAAGGGAAGTTTAATTTGAAGTAGTGATACCTTTTGGCAGAGATTTCCTTGATGGCCTCTCTGGCCTTTTCAACTTTCTGGTCCTTTAAATTGGAGATATTCTCTCCTAAATCAAATAAGTCGGCAAGAAGCTTGATTGAAGAATCTAATTGAACCTCAGAATCAAAAGCAGTTGGGGAGGCCAGATCAATAAAGATTCTACTTTCTTGAGGATTTTGCTTCCATATTTTGATTTTTTCTTTAGTTATGAAAGGCTTTTTACAAGAGATGGTGTTAATAATGGCAGAGTATTTATAGACATCAATTAAGGAGTCGTAAGGATGAGCAGTGACATGATCTTTCTGTTCTAACTCTTGAACTCTTTCCAAGTTTCTGGCGCAGAGTATAATTTGATATCTTTTCCCAAGAACCTTAATAAGATCCACTGCTAATTGACCAGAACCTAAAACAACAACAGGTCCTGTTTTAATTTTGCGTTGTAGACATTGCCTTGCTAATCCAGAGTAAGACAATTGAGAGATATCTTTTAGATAATGAGTTCTTATTTCTTTTCCATCCTTTAATAATTTTTCCAAAACAGGTATAAAGGCATTGTCTCTATTATCTGTTTCGAGAAATTGTTTAAATGCTTGTCTAAACTGACCGACAATTTCATTCTCTCCAAGTAGTCTACTTCGGAGACCACATAATGTTTCTAAAAGAAACTTGTAAGCATTATGTCCAAAAAGAAAATTTTTAACTTGTCCTTCGGGCGCATGATCTGGGTCATAAAACTTTAAAGGGGATTTCCCAAGGCCTACAATTATTTGTCTTTGGCAGGTTTTAATGTAAAATACGCTCCCATCTGGCGAATTTGGGAGTTCCACATTGTGCTCTATATTTATGAGGGTCATTTTACTAATCATAATTATTCTAAACCTTTCATTAACTATGCCAAACTTTAAATATTATTTGTCACAATTATGTAGAAAAGCATTATATTAGGCAGATAGGATGTAGCTGTATATACTATATGGTTACACAGTAGGTTCACAAAGTACCAGTTCTTTGCTAATTATGTTTACAGATGGCCATATACGATGAAATACAAGAAATGAAAGAGAAAAACGTTGTTAAAGTAGCAGGTTCTAGTCTTTTTAAGCCTATTGTTATGTTATTTAAAGCACTTGAATCAAAGTTTGAAATTCGCTTGAAGTTTTTTATCAAAAACTTCTTCAAAACTAAGTTCATGATGGCCATGTCGAAAAAAATCCAAATGCATGGAATTGAAAAAGTATTTCTTATGGGGCCTAAGGCGTTCTTTTACTTTTTTATGTTTTATCTTATTAGAGACACCATCATCTACATTATATTACCCATTTATTTCGCGAGAATAACGGGTGAGTAATGTTCTTTCATTTTAAATACGGCCCCGATTTAGAAGTATAACATTTTGGTGACAGGATTGTTGCTGCGCGCAGGGACCGCTCTCATCCTCATCATATTTATCAGTCCTTACCCTAGACCTTGGACACTTTTATTAACAAGTTAAATATCAGAAATTATCATGTAATATTCATATTATTTTCTTCCAAAATCAAGAAGTTGAAGATATGTTCAACAATGGTGAAACATACATAAACTTAAGGAGTCCTACATGGATTTAACTTTTAAAGCTTCCGGTATCTTAGAAAGAGGTAAGGGACTAACTTTTGATGACGTACTTTTAGTTCCACGTTATTCAGAAGTGTCTTCTAGAAAATACCCTTCTTTAAAAACAAAAATTACAAAAAATTTCTCAATCGACGTTCCAATTATAACGGCAAATATGGATACCATTACCGAAACTGATATGGCAGTTGCTATGGCCAAATTGGGGGGACTCGGTTCTCTACATAGGTTCATGGATACAAAACAACAAATTGTCATGGTTAACGATATTATAAAAGTTCAAAAAGAATTCAATATCAACAAACCAATTGCTGCAAGCATTGGTGTTAAAGCTGCTGGATTTGAGCGGGCCTGCGCTCTTGTGGACGCTGGTGTTCAAATACTAACTTTAGATATTGCTCATGGTGATTCAATTATGATGTTGGATACACTAAAAGAAGTTAAAAATAAATTTCCTGACGTCGATGTGATTGCTGGAAATGTTGCAACCGCCGAAGGTGTGAAGAGAATGATAGATCTTGGTGCTGATGCAGTAAAAGTTGGAATTGGACCAGGATCTATGTGTACTACTCGTATCATAACTGGGCATGGCGTTCCTCAATTAACGGCAATTGCAATGTGCGTACGTGAAGCACAGCAACATGGAGTTCCTGTGATTGCTGACGGAGGAATTAAGAATTCTGGAGACATGGTGAAGGCCTTGGCCGCAGGAGCGAGCTCTGTAATGGTAGGCTCTATGATGTCTGGAACATTAGAAACTCCAGGTGAAGTAAAAGGCGGACTTAAGCAATATAGAGGAATGGCTTCAAAATCAGCTCAAGTTTCGTGGAGAGGCGAGCTTCCTAAAGGTATGGCAGCTGAAGGTGAGTCAACAATGATTCCTTGTAAAGGTTCTGTTGAAAACGTTATGGATGAAATTACTGGTGGTATTCGTTCAGGAATGACATACCTTGGCGTAGATAATATTGCAGCAATGTCTGAAGCAGCTCTCTTTATGGAAATGTCTGCCTCCGGCATGAGTGAGTCAAGACCACATGGGGTGTGTTGATAGTATATAATTAAGCTATTATTTAAAAATAAAGTAAAGTAAAGACATGGACAATGATTTAGAAGAAGTTGTTCTCGCTTATCCAAAAATAGTTGAAAGGATGAAAGAGAAAGGGGTTGGAAAAGACAAAGTCTTAAAGAACCTAAATGAGATAAAAGCAGAGTTTTCTGAAAAGTATATAAAAACTTTTGAGACAATTTTAGATTCAACTCTCGGTAAATTATATGATGGTCTTTACTTCAATGAAAACAACATTGACTTTGAAAAACTTGTTGAAGAAAACTCTGTAGTGCTTGTTCCTAATCATCAATCTCACGCCGATTATTTGGCCATTAATTATCTGGTTTACAAAAATTATCGTTTCCCTCTTTATGTGGCAGGAGGGAGTAATCTCAATATTTTTCCAATAGGCCCATTGTTTAGAAAATCGGGGTGCTTCTTTATCAGAAGATCATTTGCCAACGATATTCTTTATAAAATAACACTTGAAGCTTATCTTCACTACCTATTAAAAGAGCAAAAACCAATTGAATTTTTCTTTGAAGGGGGAAGATCAAGAACTGGAAAATTATTACCGCCGAGATATGGTCTTTATCAAATGTTGCTAGAAGCTCATAAGCTCTTACCAGAAGAAGGAAAAATGCCGCTTGTCTTCGTTCCTGTAAGTATTAACCATGAATATTTGCCCGATCAAAAAGCCTTAGCAAGAGAAGCTGCTGGAGGTAAAAAAGTTAAGGAATCTTCTGGCCAACTGTTAAAACTAATAGGTTTATTTTCAAAACAATTTGGTTCTGTTCACATTAATTTAGGTAAGCCAATACCAGTAAATGTACCAGATAAAACAGAGGATATTAAAAAAGCGACACAGGACCTGGCGTTTAAATGCTTTAGAACTGTCGGGAGCAATATGGTTGTGACTCCAACCTCACTGCTTGCGCTGATCATGTTAGATGAGTCTTCTGGGGCCATCAAATGGGCTGAAGTAAAAGCGAAATCTAAAGCAATAACTACATTCTGCGTGAAGTTCAATGTTCCTATTACAGATTCCTTAAGAATTGAAAAAATAGATGAATCAATCGCAAGGGCCATGGATATTCTCGTTGGAAATAAAAAGGTTGAAGTTATTGGTGGTGGAAGTCATCAACATATCTTCTACAGTATAAAAGATGAGGCCCGGGCTGAATTACTTTTTTTCAAAAATACAATTTTGCATCACTTTCTTCTCCCTTGGGGGATTAATGCCGCTTGGTTAGGTTTATTCAGTGGAGAAATATCTTCGGTTCAAGGACTGACACAATTCTTTTTACGCACGAGAAATCAATTAAAACATGAATTTTATCTTCCAACTACGACTGATTTCTTACGTAAAACACTTGAAATTATTTCAGAATTTGTAGGCCGAGAGATAAAATCTTTAGAGGAATGTTTAAAGCTTTCAAATAAAGACCTGTATCAAATTGCCTCTCAATTATCAATATTTTCGAGAGCAATGAACTATATCTATGAAGCCTATTATGCTGCAGCAACTACAATAAAGTTTCTTTCTGGTGACGATGGAAGTTTAAACTTTAAAGCGGATTCATTTTATAAGGCCTTCAAAGATGTTTTTGATAGAGAGTTGAAAGCTGGTAGAATTATTAAATATCCTGAAAGTTATTCTCTTCCTATTATGAGGTCAACTTTCAAATATTTCTCGAATGAGGGATATTTAGAAAATGAAGATGGTGCCTATTCAATTAAAAACTCAAAGAAATTTTCAGATATATTAGACAGGTTGGAGACCCAACTAAGTGATTCAGTAACCTTTAATATCGGAAACTCTTAAATGTCTCAAATTCAAGATATTTCTATTAGGGAAAAAGAAATCAAGTTTGTCTTGATTGTTACATTATTTCTCAATATTGTATCAGCAGGGATTAAGTATTTTGTTGGTCAGAAATATTTATTTCTTTCCTTAAGCTCTAGTGGAGTGGAATCATTATTTGATGGCTCAGCAAATATATTAGCACTTATATCAATTCATATCGCTTCTCAACCTGCCGATGAAGATCATCCCTATGGTCATCAGAAGTTTGAAACCTTAGGATCTCTCTTCCTAGCAGGCTTACTTATCTTATCAGCGATTGGGATGAGTAAACAGGCTTATGATTTTTACAATAATGGAGTAACTCAAAAAGTCTTTTCGTATTATCCATTTATCGCCATATTAGTCTCTATGGGAATTTCTTTATTTGTTAGTAAATATGAAAAGAAAAAAGGCAACGAACTTAATTCTCCACTTCTTTTAGCCGATGCAAACCATACCTATGGTGACTTTATTATTAGTTTTGCTGTTCTTATTTCTCTTGTGACAGGCTATATGGGATATTATTTAATCGATGTTTTCACTTCTGCTTTGATAGGAATATATTTGACTGTATTAGCTTTTAAAATTTTCAAACAGAATTTTCCCGATTTGGTGGATACTTCGCCAGTGATACCTATATCTCTTATCAATCAAATTGAAAGTATTCCGAAAGTTGTTGATATTCATAACTTTAGATCTAGGGGAAATTCGAATTGGATGCATGTTGATTTTCATTTGCATTTAGATGCTGAGCTTTCCTTGAGAGAGGCCCATAGTGTGGGAAAAAAAGCAGAAGAAATGATGCGAGAACTACTTACAAACTTTACTCATCAGCTTGATGTTACTGTTCATATTGAGCCATACGATGAGAATCACAAGGCCAAACAATCCTGATACAACTAAGGCAAACTAAACATGTGCGATTATTAGTATTAGAAATCTTGGATCAAGAAGTCTTGCTCACTGCAAAACTATTCGATATTTTTAATAAATTACAAACTGAAGGAATAATTCTTACAAGTGAAACAATACATATTTACTTCGAGTGGAATTGGTCACAACTTTTAATAAAATTTGTAGGTGTTGAGGTTCAATCGATTCTTCAAGTTCAAGAACCTTATAAATTAATCGATTTTAACCCTGAATATTGTTTTGGAATATCATTTAGCATAGAGGATGGCATGATGGAAACGCCGGCCTTACTTGAAAAAGTAAATAGCTTTAACACAGAGCTTACAAATCAAGGATTAAGCATTGGGAAGAAAGGAAGAATTTCATTTAAGTGGGGTGAATGGAGCGACGAGTTGCAACTTGAATTATTTTCTACCGCAAGTCAGGAGTAATCGGCTATAATCGTTATTTTACAATTGATAAAGTATTGTTTATTTTAGAGCATTATCATTAAACAAAAATTAATAAAGAAGCATTAATTGGAGGCGTTTTATTAAAGAAAAAAGAAGGGCCAATGCCGGACCTAGAATAAATACTAAAATTAGAGCAACAGAATGTAGACTTATCCAGGATGGCGTAGAACCTTACGGAGTAGTAACAATAGAACGAGCAAGAGAGATAGCAGATGATTGCGGACTTGATTTAGTTGAAGTTTCCCCCAATGCAAAACCCCCAGTTATTAAACTTATTGATTACGGAAAATTTAAATATAACCAACAGAAAAAAGCTAACGAGGCCAAGAAGAAAACCGCTGTCGTACAGCTTAAAGAAATACAATTTAGACCAAATATCGAGGCCCATGATTTAGAAACTAAGATTAAAAGAGCTGAAAAATTTCTTAATCAAGGCGACAAAATCAAGATGGTTATGCAATTTAGAGGTAGGGAAATGGCCTACAAAGATGCAGGATTAGAAAAATTTAAAGGTATTATTTCTACTGTTGAAGAACTGGGATCAATTATTGAATCTTCTCCTAAGATTATGGGAAATCGAATCATTACGATTGTTGCACCGAGCAAAAAGAAGAAAGCTTAAATCTAATATTTTTCTTTTACAAATACAAAAAGATTGAGTATTTATGTTGTTTCGATATATGAACAGGAGCGTATTGTGCCTAAAATGAAGACAAGACGAGCTGTTGCTAAGAGATTTAAAGTGACTGCAAGTGGAAAACTTAAACGAAAAAGACAAGGTCTTAGACACATTCTTGAGAAAAGAAGCCAAAAATCTAAGAAAAGAGCTGGTCAAACAGACTACGTACACGCTTCGGATATGAAGCAAACAATGCGTTGTTTACCAGGTTACTAAGACTAATAATATTATTGCCCACAAAACAGAGACTTGGGAAAAAGAGAATGTTGAAGAATATTCCCCCAATGATCGTTAAGGAGAAATCACATGTCTAGAGTAAGAAGAGGCTTTAAGGCCAGAAGAAGAAGAAACAGAATTCTTAAGCAAGCTAAGGGGTTCCATTTTGACAGAAGAACAAAGTTTTACCATGCAGCTGAAACATTAAAGCGTGCATTACATTACTCTTACATTGGAAGAAGACTTCTTAAGAGAGATATGAGAAAGTTATGGATTGTCCGAATCTCAGCTGCTTCAAAAGCATGTGGAACTTCGTACTCAAAGTTCATGGGTGCAGTTAAATCTCAAGGAATTGACATCAATAGAAAGATGCTTGCAGATATTGCGGCCACTGATTTTGATTCATTCAAATCAATTGCTGATTCAGTAAAAAAATAATTTATTTTAAAAATTGATTCTTTAAACAAGCCGGTTTTAAGACCGGCTTTTTTTACTAAAATAAATCCATTCCAATATAAAACGCGTCATCTGTATTACTACATTCTTTAACGAGATTCTGGGCATCCACAACAAATTCCTTAAAAAGCTCTTTGATATCATTCTTTGTTTTTTCATCACATGAAAACATCGCAGATAGATGATAATCAGAGGGGGATGACCTTCTCATGGATAGGTTTTGAATAGTCTCCATTCTCCAATTAATATGATTTTGAACAGATGCGGGATGAGCAGCATCTAAATGAACAGTGTGCTTTACAACTTGAACTTTATTTTTATGACGTTCGATTATTTTTAAATCTTCTAATTTTTCTAATTCATCATTTAACTTTTGTTCTGAAATAAATATTTTTTTGCATAGTAAATAAGGACTGTCTGAATACTTTTCAATAGTCATGAGCATATGAATTTTCGCTGTTATTGATTCTCGGTAATAGAGATCAACTTCGGATTGACTAAGCTCTAATGAAGTCTTTTTGAATTTTTTAAGAAGTTTACCGTGTTCTTGTTGAAGTGCTTCTATTTTATTTTTTAGAAAGGCGCTATGACCGGGATCTCCTGAATTATTTAGCTCTCCCAATAATAAAAGATACTCTAGTTCTTCTTCTTTAAGTCTAAGGGCCATTCCAATGAGATAAAGCTGTTCTCGACTAAAGTCAGCTCCCATTTTCATGACGCGAGAAAAATAGGAAGTATGAATTCTAGCTGAAGTTGAAAGAGACTTGTAAGAAATACTCTGCTTTTTCGAAGAAGCTTTGATGAAGGGTCTGTATTCTAAGTTGTTGAAAATATTATGTTCCATTCGTGTAAGTTACACTAAAAGTTAAATAATAACAATAAATTAATTTATTTTTAGTTTTATTTACAGGCCAAAGAAGATAAAAATTTCACAGAAAACAGTTAATTGCAAAAACGCAAATAACAAAATTATCCTGGGGGATAAAATGAAAAAATTATTAACAGCAATAGCATTATTAGCATTAACAGCAACTTCTTTTGCAAACGAAGGTCAAAGACCGACTCGTCCAGGTCAAAGAAAAGCAACAACTGTTGTAGTAAAGGGCAAAAGAGCTGCCGCTATCTTCAATGCATTAGATGTTGAAGTCGTAACTCGGAATGCACATCGTTTTTCATTAGACGTAAAAAAAGTGGCCGGTCTTAAATGTTTCAAAGCAACTAAGAAAACTGATACTAAGGTTTCTAAATACAGATGTGCCCTTAGAGGATTAAAAGTTAAGAAACCACAAGGAAGAAGAGGACATGGAAGAAGAGGTAGGCGTCATGATCAAGGGCAAGCAACTCAGACAGATCTTCAATTACTTACAATATAATTTCAGTTGTTTATGAGATATACGTATCCAGGTGCATCTCTTAACATGTAAAAAATCTAGCACTTGTGGATAAGGATGAGTGATTAAGGTATGAATAATTTCGGAGGAAATGTGAAAAATCTCTTATTGATCACACTTATACTTATAAGCATCACCAATTCTTGGTCACAAGAGCTAGGTCTGAATGATTCAACCAGCTCAGAAGATTTACTTAGTAACCCTATAAATGATCGATTGAATAATCATCTTAACGAGAGAGGTATTGGAGTCCTCGCGAGAGAAGGTGGTTGGACCGGAAATGGAGGAGGCTTTGGTGAGCTTTCTAATAACATCTGGTTCATTGGTAAAAAAGAAATTCCTTACTGTATTCGGAGAAGTCCAAACTATCCATTTTCAAAAGAACAAATTGAATCCATTATCGATCAGTCATTAGATAAGTGGAATCACTTTTTTAAAAAGTATGATCTTCTAAATCAGAAACTTGCTGGAAATTATGAGGTTCAAAAGCTCAATAATATACAATTCTTCGATAAAAAAAATAGAAGTCTCAATTTTAACTTTATTAAGAAAGAAAAATGTGGCGCCGTTGAAGGTAATCAACTCACCTTTTTATTTGGATTAGAAAATGAAGTGATTAAAAATTATAAAAAGTTCTCAATGGATCATCCTTTCGGTCTTGCTGTTCGAGAAACATATAATCATAAAGATTTTACTCATCATGGAATTGTTTGGATTGATCAATTTACTCATGATAAAAAAGAATTGAAACATATTATTCTCCATGAACTTGGACATATCTTTGGAATGAAACATAATTCTGTCTATGTTATGGACGAAAAAGTGGCTGAATTATTAACAAAGAAAAGAAAATTTAAATCCGCTTATCTTGGAAATATAGAATCAGACTCTTGGATTTATGATCTCAAGAAAGGATCTTCTGTTGTGCTTACTTCCGCTAAGGGGAGAAGAATGCATCCAAGGCGACGCACAATTCTAAGAAGAGAAGAAAAGCACTGTGAAATTGATACCTACCAGCTAAATAGCAAGTTGCCTCGTTTTGTGCGGAAAGAATTAAATATTCCCGAACTTGGTTGCCACGAAATTATACTCAAATTAGATAATGATTCTAGGGCCTATCCCACTCGAAGAGCTCGTAGACATCGGCGTAAGGCAAAATCATTTAGTTTTAA
Source organism: Bacteriovoracaceae bacterium (assembly GCA_018675575.1). GTDB lineage: Bacteria > Bdellovibrionota > Bacteriovoracia > Bacteriovoracales > Bacteriovoracaceae > M0603. The sequence continues at coordinate 82,334 of JABGXW010000134.1, forward strand.
AATAAATTTAGACAATGGTTACTCTTCAAACTTAGTTGGAACCTTTAATCATTCTGAAGGTCGTCGACCAGAAATGAAAGGACCTGGAGTAATGACGAAAGTTATCTATAATGATGGAAATCGAATTAAATCTTTTATTCACAAATTAACTTTAGAAAAAGCACCATCAAAGTTTCCCTTAACAGGAAATTTCCTTCTAAATAGATCATTTATTCCTGCGAAGATATCTTCTTCTAAAGGAATAGTTATTGAACTCAACTTCCCTCGATCAGGAAGATGGTGGACACTTAAGACTTCTAACAATAATTTTGAATGATTACCAAGCGAATCTTACGCCAAAACTTAATTGAGTATCATTTCCACCGATTACTGCCATTTTTTGCATATAAAGTCTGATAGCTGCAATATTGAATTGAGCTCCAATAATTGTTCTAAATGAAGTTGTTGATGGCCCATCAGCTTTACCCAGATCTAAAGAAGCACTCCCTGATCCAGATGCAGTTCCTCCCAACGTAACGGGACCAGTGATATTTGCAATACTTTTAGATGTCCCTGAATTGTAATCGAATCCCAAACCACCAAAAAGCGTGAGAGCATAAACAACACGTAAGTTTGTTGTCACTTCGATTGGTATCGATGTTGCGGAGATATCTGCTCCGACGTCAGCAAGCCCTGCATAACTCGCAGTTGCTGTACCAGAAGTTACAGTTTGATCAACATTAATTTGAGTATTAATTTTTGTTGAAGATGTTTCAATGCCTGTACTTATATCAATTCCTCCCCACTTTATTAAACCTGCGGCCATGTTAATTGGGGGAAGAAGTTTAAATTGATAATGTAAACCAAATGAAGAAAGTTCACCTGAGACAGAGCCTGTAGTAAGCCTATAAGAAAAATAATTGACATAGATAGTTGATCTATCCCAAAATTTTCCTTTTAAAAATATTCCCATATTCGCACCGAGTGTTACTGTGCCTCCAATACCAACAGCAGGTAGGGTTGCATTTCCATCTCCGGTTCCACTTCCTATTCCATCTTCGCCAAGATCAATTCCCATTCCAAGACTAGCTCCCAAGACAAAAACATTCACGTTTGAGGCATAATCAGTACTGAGTCCTTTGTTAGCTAGAATAGCGGCATCGGCCATTTCTGGTAGAAAGTTTAGAGTTGTTGCATCAGGAATAATTTCATTAACCATATCTTCAAGTAAATCACAGATTGTTGTTGTCAAACAGTCAGCGCCTCTTTCAGTTATAGAAAAAAGATTCCCAGCTTGAGTGTTGCTAATGGAAAATAATAATGCGATGGAAATTAATTGAGCTTTAAATTTCATATTTTTGCCTTTTGTAGCGATAAAAAACTATCACCATTAAATTATACCTCAATAAGCGTGATTGAATGAAACATGGAACAATATTTCCATTAGTAGTAGAATTGATCATTAATAGTTGATTGAGGTTGTCGTTTGGCAAAAATAATTGGATAAAGTGTTAGGTAGAAGAACAGCTGGCCCCGCCAAGAATACAAAACTCAGCGCAGAATTTATGATTAAGATATACCCGCTTTTGCGACTCACGAAGACTTTGACCAAGTTCGAATTGGGGATCGTAGGCCAGCAAAGTACAAGGCATGACTGTTGGTTTATTTTGACCTTTCTTTTTAATAATCATTCTCTCTGAAGCACACATTTGATGATCTGGGTTGACATTTAAAATATCAAAACATTGAGTAGTGATCTCTGGTACTTCTTTATTTGTGGCCATTTCTGGAAAGATGACTAGATTTTCATCAGAAAGAGTAAGACTAATATTAAAATCATTTAGCATTTGTTGAAAATTCACTTTTGCGTCTTCAGCAGTTTCATCAGTGAGAGATCTCCCTGCAAGTGAGAGATTAAAACCATTTTGGTTAAACCATTTTATCGATTCAATTGCTTTATCAAATGATTTTGGTCCTCGCTCTTTTTCGTGAACTTTTTTAGAGTGATGATCGAGGGATATTCTGATTCTCAGTTGATCAGGATAGGCAATATTCATTTTGATTAATTTATCTGAAATCCTTTTTATGACATTAACTGCGTTAGTAAGGATTAATGCCTTGAAACCAAATTTACAAACCGTTTCTAACACTTCCAGTATATGAGGGTTGAGAAATGGTTCTCCACCTGTGAACCCAATGGTTTCTACAACAGATTCCATCTCTTTTAATTCTTCAAGGTAGGGAATAACATCTTCATTGGTGATATAACTTAAGCGATCGTTTGTCGGAGAGCTTTCAATATAGCAATTTATGCATTCTAAATTACAAAGTGTCCCGGTGTTGAACCAGAGGTTTTTATAACCTTTAAAATCGATAAATCCGCGTTCTTCTCCATTTGCTGTTTTTCTTTGGTCTTTAAATTTCTCCATGATTAATCTTTCCACTCATTAAGATTCCAGTCGTATTTTGTGTAATCTTTATCAACTTTCCCTGAAAGGATGTGACTTTTTTGAGATGGATTTAGCTTGAGAATTTTCGCTATAAAATGTTTCACGGACTGCTCGTGCTTATCAAAATCATCTTCATACCAATCAAAAATTTTAGAGATAGAAATTGTGTCAGAATTAAGGTTAATTTTGTTTTTAGTGTTATTTTTTAAAAAGTTTAAACTGGCTTCTGATAATTGTATTTGAAGCTTAGGCGCAATAAATGCCTCTTTGTAAAGTGAAGGACATCCAATGGAGGCGCAATTGACAGCAAAATGAATTTTTGCTTCTTTAAAATTCTTTCTAATCGTTTCATGTTCAATCTTATCGAGAGTGAACTTCTCTCCTAATAATGAAAAAAATTCGATTGCCCAAGGCTTAGTAAAAAAGCCACCAATATCTTTGATACTTTTAATGGGGTAATGATTAATTATTAATTTTATAGTGAAGGCATTATATGCGTTTATTAGAAAGGCCAGTTGCTGATCAGAGTTAAATAGATTGTAATCTGCCTTACTTACAGCCGAGAGTTCCTTCAAATAACTATCTAATAGTTTTGGATTAGACTTTAACTTTTTATAATTAAATAGGCTTTGATGATCCGTTATTTTTATATGTGATTCAAGTATACCATTTAATTTATAGTGAAAATGATCAAAAGCAAATAATGATGGGCCTTGAAAAATAATAAAAATGAATATTGATAAGACTCTAATTCTCTGCTCCTCATAAAGCATTTTAACAATAAAAATTACATCAATTGTTAAAACCTTGCAAATTTTAAATGGTAAACTTACTTTAATTTATGTTGACTCTTATGGCCATTAATAAACTTGCCATTGATATAATGTCTACATTCTCCGTCAGCACGAAGTTCAAAGATCCCTTGCACTTCTTCGCCTTTTGTAGGTGCAGTAAACTCTGAGTTGTTATTTTGAAAATTTGAAAGACTTGTCTGGGCTTGGAATCCTGAAACTGAAGAAGAACCTACCTGAGAGTATAGATCTGTTAATGCGTTTGCGTCTGCGGAATAAATAAATCGGTTAGATTCAAAGGTAGATATATAAGGTTGCATGACTGAAGGCACGCCGCTAGCTGTTTCATGTGGCAAACCAAGAAAGTGTCCGAGCTCATGAAGTACCACGGAAACTAAATCATATTTTGAGAAATTATTTGGATCATATGAATAGGTATAATCACGATAGTTAACGATAATATCCGCATGAGTTAGTTGTAAATACTCATCAGCAGTTCCGGCATTTATTCTCACCCCAAAGAACTGGGTAATCGCTAGCGCTCCGTTTGAAACATTATTAAACCAGTTTAAAGATTTATAAATTCCAAGTTCAGAGTCACGATATTGATTAAGTGATGTATAAGAATTATTTGTAAGCGTTGTGGCGGGAACTTTTAAAAAATCAATGGAACCCATTCCCCCGTCCCACTCTTTCATCATTTGTTCAAAAAGGTTATGACCAAGTCCGTCATTTTGAGCGGGTGTGAATTCCTCAAGAAATGCTTGTGTTATTCCTAAGTCGAGTGGGGAAATAATTTGAGTATCACCCCATCTCACAGGTATACCTTCAGTAGTAAAGGGGTTACCACCAAGAGCAGATACATTAGGATCTCCTTTTGGTTCACCACAGCCCACAACCAATAATAGTAGTGAACTGATAAAAAGAGGGATTAGCAATTTGCAATGTTTTTTAATGCCCATACTTACCTGATCGGATTATTTCGATCGGGTATTAGGGATATTTGACTAATGGGGAATGTTTTTATAACTCTTTGTTATTACTTGGCAGATTTAGCATAATCTGATAAAAAGGCCTTTAATCCATTTTCAGTTAAAGGATGTTTATACATCAACTTGATGGCCTTAAGAGGCGCTGTAATGACATCTGCACCTACAAGTCCACAATCTCTGATATGGGTGGCATGTCTTACAGACGCAGCGAGTACTTGAGTTTGATAACCATATATATCATAAACAGCTCTTATTTCTTCAATCAATGCCATTCCGTCATGGCCATTATCATCAAGCCTACCAATGAAAGGTGAAATGTAGGTGGCACCAGCTTTAGCTGCTAGGATTGCCTGATTAGAGGAAAAACAAAGAGTTACATTTGTTTTTACTCCCTGGGCCGATAGCACTTTACAAGCAGCGATTCCATCTTCTGTGAGGGGTAATTTTATAACGATATTATCGTGAATTTTTGAAAGTTCAGCTGCTTCAAGCAACATAGCTTCCTTTTCGATAGCTATAACTTCGGCAGAAATTGGCCCATCGATAATCGAACAAATTTCTTCGATAACATCTTTTAGTGATCTTCCTGATTTGGCAATAAGTGATGGGTTGGTTGTAACTCCATCAATAATGCCTAATTTTGCCGCTTCCCTAATTTCTTCAACTAGACCTGTATCTACGAAAATTTGCATGATTCTCCCTCTTAAATAAGTTGATCTAAATTACCAAACCGTCATTTTTTAGACAAGTTTTTCTCGCTTTTATATTTGCTGAAATGGGTCATAATAAGACTATGAAGTTTAATTTGTTAAAACTTATATTTTTGATGGTTTTTATTGTTAGTTTTACAAGTAAGGAAGCTTGGACTCAGGAGGATATTGAAATTGTTCCTGATGAATTAATAAATCAGAAAGCTAAAACTTTACAGCAAACGATTGAAGAGCAAGCAGATTCTTTTTTTGATGACACCAGGAATTATGGAACTTTTACTGGAAGAGTAACTGATAGGGACTTAAATACTAATATTTTAAAAGTTTCATCTGA
>JABGXW010000135.1 GCA_018675575.1 Bacteriovoracaceae bacterium
ACCCTACTTTTATAGCTCCTATATTTAATAAATTCTCTCCTCTCGAGGAAGGTGCGATTAAGGAGAAAGTTGTCGCTCTGCTAGACCGGACAGGTTTCAAATCAAATGGTTTGTTTGTGATGGATGCATCAAAAAGATCAGGTCATGGAAATGCATATTTTACAGGGTTCGGAAAAAATAAACGAATCGTCTTTTTCGATAACTTAATTTCAACATTGGAGCCAGACGAAGTTGAAGCTGTTCTTGCGCATGAACTAGGACATTTCAAAAGAAAACATATTCTTAAACAATTAATTAAAGGAATAGTTTTTTCTTTCTTAGGTTTTGCTATACTTGGCTACCTCAAGAACTCTCCAGCATTTTATCAAGGTCATGGAGTACTATCGATGGATACTCACCTCGCCCTTGTTTTATTCATGATGGTTTCAGGAATTTATACATTTTTCCTTACGCCCTTAAACGCCAAGACTTCAAGAAAGTATGAATTCGAAGCTGATACTTTTGCATCCGAAAATGCCAAAGCTGCAAAACTTATTTCGGCACTTATTAAAATGTATAAGGATAATGCATCGACATTAACCCCCGACCCAACGTATTCAGCTTTCTATCACTCTCATCCTCCTGCACTTATCCGTGTTAACTTCTTAGAGAGTTTGATTGAAAAAAAGGGTTAGTTCTTTAATATAAAATTTTTGTGAGAATAATGTATCTGGCCGGGAGGGGAACCTTTTATTTAGCAGCTAAGGTTCTGTTTTTCATAATACTAAAAAGCATCTAATGGTGGTGGAAAATAGATCTCTCTAATTCCTCGATTTAAATTGCTGGAGATTTTCTCTTTCTAGTTTCAAAAGTTTTTCTTTTGATTTTAAACCCGCAGCATAACCAACTAAATCTCCTGTTTTACCAACGACTCGATGACAAGGAACTATAATCCCCAGAGGGTTTTTATTATTGGCTCCACCAACAGCACGACAGGCATTAATATCCCCTACTTTTTTCGCAACATCTTGATAACTCCATGTTTCTCCATAGGGTATTTTGTAGATTGTTTTCCACACTTTATTTTGAAACATAGTTCCTTTAAACCTAATCGGAAGATCGAACTGCCTTAACTTCCCATTAAAGTAGAGGTTTAGCTTCTTAGTAGCTATTTCACATAATTTATTTGACTGTAGAAAACTATTTTTTTTATGTTTAATGAAGCTTATTGATAATATATATTCATCATCTGCTATAATTTCTATACGGCCTATTGGTGAAGCATAAATTTTTGAATACATTTTTTTCCTCTTATTAGGTTCGATTAAAAAAGGACTCTCATTGAAGCGTATTGCGATAATCGATTGTGCCATTCAAACACCATCTTTGCCATGTTTTCTTAAACTAAGAAATACATTTAATCGATCATTTTCAATGCATGCTCCTGCCCATTTTGGAATGAGTTCTATTCAAAATGATTCACCCGATGGTTGGATCATTTTTGGTTCCCATTCAAATATTTCAGACCAACTGGCTTGGCATCAACAACTTTCCCATTTTATTCAAAGTCAATTAGAAAAAAATATTCCAACTCTTGGAATTTGTTTTGGACATCAGCTTATCGCACATCATTTCGGAGCTGAGATTTCAAGAATTGATAATATGTATGAGATCCATCAAGGAAAGCGTCTTACCAAAATCATCAATAATTTCCATGGATTCAAGAAAGGACAAAACTACTCGATATTTACCTCTCATAAATACGAAGTTTCAAACTTATCTAAACATCTTATTCATGTTGGAGAATCTGATCTCTGCAAGTATGATATTGTTTCTCACGAGTCACTTCCCTACCTCGGTGTTCAAGGTCATCCGGAAAGTTCCGAGTATTTTATTCATAAAGAAGTTAGTAAACCTATCAACCCAAAAGATTTAAAGGATATCATCAAGGGTGGAGATTATTTTATGGAAGAAATTTTTAAGAACTTTTTAGTATAGCTATTCTGTATATCTTTTATCAATAAAAACAGATGTAAGGTGATCAAAATATGGTTTTCGATATTTTTCTATTTCATTATGAATCTCATGGAAAGAGTTTTCAAAGACTTTGTAATGAACTGACTTTTCCACTGTCGTAAAATAATCATTAACAGAGCTCACATTCACGACCTCATCTTCACTTCCAATTGTGGCGTGCATCTCACATTTGGGATTTAATGGTGATGAAAAGATTTCGTTAGATGCAGAAACCATTTCAAATAATAGTTTTGTGTGGGGTTTTAAGCAATTGAGATCATCCTTAATATAATCTTCTTTAATCATTGGATCGTGGGATAATGAGTTGAGGTCTACCAATCCTCCTAGGGGTATAGAGAGAGGACAATTGGCGACATACTTCCATAGTTTATTTGGAGTATTTTTTATCAGTTCCCCTAATGCTCCGGGAAATCCTGCAGGGGGGGCATTTACAAAAACAAGCTCAGGGTAAAAATCATCTTTTGCAAAAGATTTTATATAACCACAAGTGATAAGTCCCCCCATGCTATGACCAAATAAGGCAAACCTTTCCATTCGAAATGTCTTTCGTAAAAATAGAATAATCTCGTGTAAATCTCTCATGTATTGATAGAAATCCTTAATATGGCATTTAGTTCCCATACTTCGTCCATGACCTCTTAGATCGTATTGGCAAATATTAAAATCATGGCCAAACAATTCATTCAAATAAGAGTGACGTCCCAAATGTTCACAGATTCCATGAGTAGCAATTATCCATATAGGTTTGCCTGACTCTCTTATTTCAGCATGTAGTTCAGTACCATCTGAGAGTTTTATAAATTTATGTTCACTGTACATAGAATGCCTTCTTGTTGAATAACTTTACGCATCACAACTTTTATCTATACTCATCATTCCTCATTTATGTTATTATTTATTCATCTTTTATAAGGAGTAATCGAATATATGTATTGCCCAATTTGCTTTAATGATACACTTAGTTTGAAGAAAAGTGGAGTCGTTCATTTAATAATTAATGGAAAGCAAATGGATACAGGACGTTTTTTATTTAATTTAGAGCAAGAAAGACCCGATATTATTATTCGTGACTTTTCAGCCAAAATAGAAGACTTTTTTAAATGGTATTCTAGTTTTCAAAACCAACTTCCGATCACTGAAATTTATATATCCTCCTCTGATTATTCTTGTCAGAAGGGATGTAAAATACCTATGTCAAACAAATTTTCAATCGTAGATACACTTATTCCGCGCACACAAGTTAATAGTATTTTGGATAAGATGGCAGAAAAGTATGAGTTGGAAATTGAATTACGTGATGCTGTTTAAAGCGGTAACGCTAATCCAATCTCAAATTCTAAATATCCGCCTAATAGAAACTTCTCTTTTGGCACAGAACCAATTTTCACACTAGGCCTTATGACAATACTTTTACTTGATCCAATATAATCTAGAATATTCATTGGATTAATATTTAATTCTGTACACATCCAATCACATTGCTTTGAATTAGCGTAATCATAATCATTTGTTCGATCATAACTCATAAGCATAAGTTCTTGACTAGACTCACCATTTGAGTCTTCGATGCTAATAAACATTTGAACTTTTTTAAGGAACTTTAAGTTGGCCTTCTCGGGATTATCTAATATTTCCAGTTTAACTGATTTAAAGACAATTGATTTCACTAGATCTTTATCTAAGCTGCTTATATCAACAGGAATGGGATCCATGTCTACTTCGAATTGCCCACCAATTCTTACAATCATATCGGCTAAGATATTTCCAAAGCTTGAGATTAAAATAGGTCCGTTTACAGCTCTATTAACTTGTATGTCGGAGAGGTAATATTTACCTCGAAGATAATAGATTTTATCATCTCCAGTAGTTCTAGTCTGACCATTGGGGCCAATTTGAGTTCCATCGCCGCTACCAGAGTTTCTGTTATATTGTTGCTGAGAGGCTGTTTCAGTTTTGTACATTGGAATGATCGTTTCTTTCTGTCCACACGACAAAAGAAAAACAAGAATAAGTAAAATATAAATGTTTAACGAACGACTCACTAAATCCCCTTCACATTTTGAACTTTAATCAATTAACACTATCTCTACCAATTACTTGTAAAGATTACAAATTCTAAACACCTCCTTTCAAATGCATACTATCTATCCAATAATCCAGCTATGAAGACTAAGTTAAGATATATAATTGCCGTGATTGTCCTGATAAAGGCCACTTTAGCTTGGTCTACACCCTATTATCAAACACTTCCAAAAAATGTCCGGCTTATCGCCGTGCGACATGTCTTGTCATCAGAAATCACTAACTTTTATGAACCTACTATGAACTCCGGGCCCTTGACTATTAAGGCCAATATAAACACCGAGGCGCTAAAATCCATCCAGGCATTAGATGAGTTTTACTTTTATAAGCTAAAAAAATATTCCCCTGAGGCGTATGATAAATTTAGCGCTGGCATCTGGTCTATCGATGCAAAAGCTAAAGCAACAGTTTTTGGAATTGGGGGTGCATATGGATTCACAGATAGGCTAACAGGATTTTTTGCTCTTCCTTATTACGATGTGAAAGTTAGTTTAAAGGCCAACCGAATTACTGGAAATAATTATGACGAAGTTTCAGACATTATTCGAAGTTCTGGAGGAAGTCTTCGAGGACTTTCATTAGAAACAAATGATTTGCCTGATCCAACCGGGGAACTCATTCAATCTGTCATCGTCAATTATTATGGTTATCAACCAGGTGGAGATTGGGAAGGTAAAGGATATGGAGACCTTGAGCTCGCTTTAAAGTATAGGCTTACTGATTGGAAGGATTCTGGTCTAGCTATCTCTGGCGGAGCAATACTACCGACAGGAAAAGTACAAAATGAAGATATTATTCAGGATGTTGGATTTGGTGATGGCCTAGTTGGTATTTATGGAGAATTTGGAGGAGGGAAAGCGTTCTCCTCATTATTTTCAATAAATGGATGGGTTCGAGGGCAGTATCGATTCCCAATTACAGTCGAAAAAAGGATACCTGAAAATTTTGATTTTATACTTTCTGCAAATAAAGGCTCCTTTCGCTTTATTCCTGGTGTAAAAATTGAATCGTCATTTAGCCTAGGATTTCAACTCACTGATTGGATTAACATTGTTCCTGAATATCTTTATACCTATATTCAAGCTTCTGAGTTTAAGTCTCCCTACACTCTGGCTAATACTATTCTTGGTTACAAGTCTGAAGAAGAGAAACATGTTGGAAAATTCAATTTTGAAATATCTTCAGTTAATACTTATCTTAAGGGCAATATCCCCATCCCTTTCACTGCTATCATTTCTGTAGAAAAAACACTGAGAGGTAAGAACACAGCGGATTTAACGTTAGGATCGTTAGAGTTTAGGCTCTTATTTTAAATCTCAGTCATTTATTCTCACGAGCGATAAGTTCTCGAAAGTAGATTAGTTAGCCCATTTTTGTTGCCAGTTATTATATATTAGCTTGTTATATAGTGTCAGAAAAATAACCTCCCACAAAGCTAAGTTATAGAAATTTTTGAATATAAGAAAGTTTCCGATAAGGGGTGCATAGTGAATTTGTCATTCTGTTAGAATTGCAATGTTTAAAAATTTATACGGGGAGATCACCATGTCTGTATCATTTGATAAGAAGTTTATTCAAAGTCAAAAAGAGAGTTTACTACAACTAAAGAATAGTATTTTAAATGCTATTAATGAGAAAGGACTATCTGCAATTCAGATTGAAAAAGATCAGACCTGTGAAGATGGTGATCAAGCTCAAGCCTATCAAGACCAAAATCTGTCATTTGAATTAATGGATCGAGATATGAAAAAGCTGCACGATATAGATCACGCTCTGGCTAAGATAGAGGATGGAACGTACGGATTTTGTGAAGATTCTGATGTGCCAATCTCTAAGAAGCGTCTAGAGAAAATGCCTTGGGCAAAGTACTCCATTGAGTCTGCCGAGCAAATAGAGAAAGAACATGGCATTTTTCATTACGGTACTTAATATTTAAAAAACCAAAATAGTCTTTTCCACCATGGTCTTTTTCTTTTAAAGACTCTAATCCAGGTCTTCTGTTTATTAACAGAAATTTGCTTAATCAGTTTTTGTTCAATGAGATGATTGAGGGCCACTTCCAAAGCTTCCTTATTAAAGTTTGAAATTTTTTTTGCCTTAACTGCGTCAATATCTATGATTATTTTTTCTAATGACATGGGTTCATAGAAAGATAAGGTTTCTAATAATAAATCGTATTTTTCTTGTTCGCTTGAATCCATGATTTAACCTTTTAATGGCTTAATTCCTCTTTTTCAAGCATAATGACTATAATGAAGATTATACTAAGTGGAGGAGGAGACTCCAAATATTTTAACGAATTAGATAAGCATTTCTTATCTTTAATGCCGCAAAACCCAAATCTTCTGCTCATCCCTCTCGCCGGAGAACCAGATACTTATGGCGACTGTTTAGAAAGAATAGTGGACACTTTTTCTTCTATTCATTTTGAAAATATAGACATGTGCTTAGAAATAAATGATCTCTACTGGGACTATATCAAAAACTTTGATGCTATTTATATTGATGGGGGGAATACGTTTAAACTCATGAATGAGATTCGTTCCTCACATTTTTATGAACTTCTTCATCGTTTTCTTCACAACGAAAAAGTCATTAATGGAGATAGTGCGGGAGCATTGATTTTAGGCTCTCATATAGAAACTGCTCACTTTGGCCTATGTGGCGATGAGAATAGAGTCGATCTTATTTCTTATCAAGGTCTAAACTTGCTTGGAAACCTCGCGATACATTGTCACTTTAATGCAAAAACAGATGAAAAAGAAATAATTAAGTTTGTTAAAACATACGGGTTTAATGTCCTCGCCTTACCCGATTCTTCTGGTGTCAGTATTGAAAACGGGAATATTCAAGTTCACACAAAAACACCAGCCTATTTATTTAATGGTTTGAAAAAGATTCAAATTGACAAGAATTCAAATTTTAAAATTTAAGGCCAAGTTTCAAGGGTAGGGTATGGGTTTTTATTAACATGAGCATACTCTACTAGTACAGGCCTAATATCAAACTTACCTTTTTCATGAAAATAAAGTTCATATTCTTTATCTGTAATAAAAATATCCACTTCTTCTTTAAGCTCAAGTTTATCTTTTAGACTAGAATTAATGAAAGCCGCCTCAACAGATGCATTCAAGGAGTCTAGAATGACGGTGCCTGTTTTTATACAAAGAGTATAAAAATTCATCACAAATGAACCTTCAAAAACAACATAATCATGAAATTTGCTATCATCGCAAAGCTTAACTATACCTTGAAAAGAAATACTCGGTAGTTCTTCACCTTGTTCATAATCATCAGGCGTCAGACCATTACAAAACTCTTCTAATAGGGATTTAAGCCAAGGTGTGTTTTCGTCTAAGGACAATTCTTCTTGGGTACTTTTTTTCAACTGTGTAATATTAAATTCATTTTTCATAGATGTAATACATCATTTTGAACTCTTACTTGTCAACGTCATTGTCATTATTTCTGACGATATGCCAACATGAAGTTTCGTGAATGTCTTATGAATGCGATAGGATTAACAGCAACATCATTTTTACGTATTTCAAAATGAAGATGGTCGCCAGTTGCCTTACCCGAATGACCAATTTTAGCTATCAATTGTCCTCGATAAATTCTTTGACCTTTTTCAACTAAGTTTTCATTATTATGTGCATAGACAGAAGAGAAGTTCCCTCCATGTTTAACGACAATTATTTTTCCATAGCCAGACATGCTTCCTGAAAATGATACGACACCATTTTCAGCTGCAATAATATCTTCTCCATATTTTGCCGGAATATCAATTCCAGTGTGAGCTCTTCCCCATCTTCTCCCAAAGTTAGATGAAATTCGAGTTGTAGCTGGTACCGGCCATAAGAACTTTCCAGATTTTAAAAATTCTTCCGAATAATTTATGTTTGCATATCGGACTGGTCCACCTGCAGAAAAAAGACCTCGCTTAAGCGGGATAAACCACCAAGAACCTAATCGAAACTTTTTATCTTGATTGGCATTTAGGATACTTGCCTTATTTACTTGGAATTCTTTAGCAAGTTTCTCTAAATTGTCTGAGCGTTGCAGTTGGATATAATGTCCACTCATTATTGTTCCGCAAGATACGAGAGAAGCTAAGAAAATGACTATGATAAGCTTAAATATTAGTCTGTCCAAATTAACCTCAGATTCTTGCTTGTAGTCGGCAATTTTTGCCGAATTTTTACAAGCACTAGAAATCATATCGGTTATTTCAATAAGACCCTTTAGTCAGGTTGACCTGATCTGTATTCTTTTACTTTTTAACTTCCCATGGAATCTCCAGATTCCCGTCCTGAAGCTCGATCCCCATATCCGACAATTGGGCTCGGAGATCATCGGCACTGGCCCAGTCTTTTTGCTTTCGAGCTTGATTTCTTTGCTCAACTAACGAGTCGACTGTCACTCGATCTAGACCTTTTTCTTTAAGCAAAATATCATCTAAACGCATCAGAAATTCTTTAGGATCACGCTGAAAGAGCGACATCATTTTTCCAAATTTTACAATCCATTCTTTAAAGTAGATAGCTGTTGCGCAGGAATTAACATCTTTTTGTTTTGTCTTCAGATTAAGAGCGTTGAAAGTTCTAACTCCTTCAAACAAAGAAGCTATGGCCTCTGCAGTGTTGAAATCATCATTCATTCCTTTCGCTAGTTTTTTTTCTAAGGTTAGCAAAGCTTCTTCAAATTTCTTATTAACTACTCCACCCGTCCCATCATATTGACTGACTTGATTGGCAACAATAATTGCATTATAAAATCTCGATAGTCCACAAATAGAACCATTAATTTTTTCTTCATTAATATTCATCATTGTTCTGTAATGAACAGACAGGTAAAGAAATTTTAATATTTCAGGATCATACTTGTCCATAAATGCACGGCCTGTTATTACATTACCAATACTCTTACTCATTTTTTCATCATTCAAATTAATGAATTCATTATGCATCCAATAATGACAATATGTTTTACCTGTTGCTCCTTCGCCTTGTGCAATTTCATTTTCATGATGAGGAAAAATAAGATCAATTCCTCCTCCATGAATATCTATTGAGTCTCCCAAAATTTCTTTAATCATTGCTGAACATTCAATATGCCAGCCAGGTCTTCCTCCGCCCCATGGAGAATCCCAAGAAGGCTCTCCTTCTTTTGACGGTTTCCATAAAACAAAATCAAATGGATTTTTCTTTCGAGTATCAACATCAACTCTTTGACCAGCCTCGAGATCGTCTATTTTTTTTCCTGAAAGCTTTCCATATGTTTCAAACGAATCAATAGAATAAAAAACTTCTCCATCAATTACATATGCTTTTTCTTTTTCAACTAAAGTTGAAACGAATTCAATAATATTTGGAATAAAATCTGTTACCTTAGGGTTATGGTCATGTGGCTTTAATCCAAGGCGATTAAAATCCGTTTCAAACTCTTTAATATATCTTTCTGAAATAACACTAGGTTCAACACCTTCAGCATTTGCCTTATTAATAATTTTATCATCTACGTCTGTGTAGTTATAAACGAAATCGACTTTATAATCCAATTCTTCAAGCCAGTTTCTGAGCATATTAAAAAAGATGGCACCTCGAAAATTTCCTATATGTAATAAGTCATAAACTGTGGGTCCACAAAGATAAAGTCGAACCTTTCCTTCTTCGATAGTCTCAAATGGAACTTTACTTTTGGTAAGTGTGTTATAAACCATTAAACCCATAATCTTCTCCGCATACATTGTTTCGATAGTTAAATTATTGTATTTAGTATATTTTTTATTCTTATTTAGCAGTCCAGGCAGGGACAATCTTGAAAATGTGAATGAACTTTTTCGTTATTTTTAAATTCCATGTCCCCAACTTAACACATCTGTGCTATTTTAGGGAAAATATTTATTAAGAAATGTTTAATTTACCAACGAGACTATAATGGAAAATATCGACCTTATTATCAAATCTGCCCAATGCGTTTTACCCGAAGAGATTTCTATAAAAGATGTCGGGATCACTGGTGGAAAAATAAGCTGCATTCAAGACTCGATTGATGCCTCCAATTACCCAAATGCTCAAATTATAGAAGCGAAAGGGAAACATCTGCTTCCGGGAATTATAGATACTCAAGTTCACTTTAGAGATCCAGGCCTTACGCATAAAGAAGATCTTCACACAGGTAGCTTATCTGCTCTTTTAGGGGGAGTGACAACCTTCCTAGAGATGCCAAATACCCACCCTTCGACAACGACTAAAGAGGCTATTGAATTTAAAATTAATAGAGCTAAAGAATTAAGTTATACCAACTTTGGATTTTTCATAGGTGCCAACGGTGAGAACCTCGAAGAAATTAAAGCCTGCCAAGGATTAGATGGATGTCCAGGCGTAAAGATTTTTTTGGGAAGTTCAACAGGTGATCTTCTTCTCTACAAGGAAGATAAACTTCTTGAAATTTTCACATCAGTCAAATCTCCAATTGCCCTTCATTCTGAAAATGAAGAAATGCTAAGAGAAAGAAAAGATATCCAAAAAGAAGCTAAGTCTGTACATGCTCATTACGAATGGAGAAATGTAGAAACAGCATTATCCTCAACCAAGAGAGTTATAGGCATTGCAAGAAAAGCGAATAAAAAAGTTCATGTCCTGCACATCACTTCTAAAGATGAGATCGAATTCTTAAAAGAAAATAAAGATATCTGCACTGTTGAAGTCACACCCCAACACCTCACGCTTTATGCACCAGATATTTATGATCAAATTGATACAAAAGCACAAATGAACCCTCCGATCAGAACTAAAAAGCATTCAGATGCTCTTTGGAGTATCGGTATAAATCAAAATGTTGTAGATGTAATTGGATCCGATCATGCTCCTCATACTCTCCAAGAAAAAAATCGAGGATATCCTAAATCTCCATCAGGATTGCCTGGAGTCCAAACTATTCTCACTATTATGCTTGACCATGTTAACAAGGGAGTTTTAAGTCTTGAAAAATGTGTTGAATTACTTTGTTCAGCTCCAGCAAAACTTTATTCCCTAAAAAATAAGGGCTCATTAATTGAAGGATATGATGCTGATTGCACGTTAATAGATCTTTCAAAATTCCAAACTTTAAAAGACGAAGATATGGCCAGTAAAGTTGGATGGACTCCTTATCATGGCAAAGTAATCCAAGGTGTCGTTGAGGGAACTATAGTGAATGGCAAGCCGGCCTATCTTTATGGAAAAGTCTATGAAGGATTCAGAGGTCTTCCCATCGTAACAGCTTGAGATTACTTCAAATAAACCTTCTAGTCATTATATATAAAGTTCATTGTTTTGCTTTTCTTTCAAATAAGCAGTATAAAAACTTACTTTAATAGAGCTTATAAAAGCGAACTGAGAGCAGCATGAATATAGAAACACTAAATAATAATGCCGAATCTGTTATGCGCTGCGGCACGCAGGATTCTACTGGCCTAAACGACTTCCAAAAATTACCCAATCAACATGGAACCGCTATACCAAAAGTAGGAATAGAAAGATTTAGAGTTCCTTTATCCTTCATCCATGAAAATGGAGAACATATGACCCATGACGGGGTAGCCTCTATGTTTTGCTATCTTGCTGGAAGTAAAACCGGCGTCAACATGAGTCGTTTCGTTGGAATCCTTCAAGAAGAAGTCTCTGGCAAAGTTATTGATAAAAACTTTTTCAAAGATATTCTCAATAGATATCGAATGGAATTACGAGACTATGATCACGAAGATCCAATCAAGCAAACAAGTATAAAATTAAGATTTAACTATCCATTAAAGCAAAAATCCTTGAAGAGTGAAAACTGGGGATGGCAATATTATCAAGTAGAACTAGAAGGAACATGTGATCAGTTCGGAAATATTTTAATGCACTTAACGACGCATTTTGAATATTCTTCGACTTGCCCCTGCTCTCTCTCAATGGCCAAGCAATATGAAAAAGATTTTAGAGATGGTAATACGGATGAGGGATCAGGTATAGCGTCTGCTCACAGCCAACGCTCGCTATGTATTTGTAAAATCACCTACAACTTAGAAAATAATATCTCTATAGAAGAACTGATCAACCTTTTAAGAATTGCGCTTCCTACAGAAACACAACCTATGGTTAAACGCCTTGATGAACAGGCCTTTGCAATCCTAAATGCTGACAATCCAATGTTTGTTGAGCATGCCTCAAGAAGACTTTCTCATGTTCTTAATCTTGAAGAAAAAATCTTAGACTGGGAAGCCTCTGTAGAACATTTTGAATCACTTCATAGTCACAATGCGGTTGCTTACATTAGAAAGCAATGAGAATAAGTTTATTAGCTTCATTTACGATAATCTTTCTTCTTGTATCCTGCGGAAGCAATAAAATAAGAATTGTTCATTATAATATAAAAGAGCTTAATACCCTTAAGATTGATCAAAAAAATGACCAACTAAAAAATACTAAAAAGATTCTAGCTCAACATCCATTTGATATTTTAAGTCTAAATGAAATTCAGTTTGATAGAGAAAATATTCCTAATCCAAAAGCAAAAACACGTGGCAAAAATCTACAAAAATTAACAGTATTTTTAGATCTAGAGGATTATAGCGAATCCTTTCACCCGGCCAATACTGGTGAAAAAGCGAGACCAAAAAGCTCAGGAGAATATTTTCTTGATTCTAATACTCCCAAAGCCAGAAGTAATGCCGACCAAGTGAATTTTGGAGTTTTTCCAGCGCAGTATTCCACTGGTGCTTTATTTAGATATTCAAAAGTTTCAGAAATTGTTCTCAATAAGCTTTCGTGGAAAACATTTAATCCAAGTATTAATCTTAGAAAATTTAAAACACCTAAAGGTCTTCCTCTCCCTTCCAACATACAATTATTTGATAAGAACTTTACTGATGTGGTCATTGATATTAACGGCTCAGATGTTCATCTCATACTATTACATACTGTTCCCTCATATCATTTTGGAAATAAGAAAACTTCTAATTATGAACGTAATAGAGACCAGTTAAGGTTTCTTGAGTGGTACTTAACAGGAAAAACAGACATTGCTGTCCAAATAGACTCAATTAGACCCCTAAGGAAAGACGCCCATTACATTGCTTTAGGTGATTGGAATACTGATTTTAGAAACATCAAAAACCCAGGTTCGGCTGTTCTGAGAAATTTATTTAAAAAATCAAAACTCTGGATTCCTCCAAAAGCATTAACATTTACTCATGAAGGATCAGGTTATTCCCAGTCACCATTTAGATTATTACTTGATTATATACTTGTAAGTAAGTCTTTTCAGTTGGTAGATGGCGGTATAGTTCATCCTGATTTTAAGAAACGAAAAGAACTAGGTTGCTTTGAAACTCCTCCAAAATACAACTCAAAGGAGCAAGAAGCTTTGAGTAAAAAGAAACTTGTTCTCATAAGCTACAAAGATAAAAAATCCAAGCATCCATGTTATGCCCTTGTAGATGCTCTCTATAAGACATTGAAAGAAAGTTCCGACCACTTTCCTCTCTATTCGACTTTAATTTTCAATCCGTAATTAAGCCTAGAAATTATAATGGATGGATTAACCGGTGGGCCAGAAGCATCTAACTCCGCAGGGTTTGAAACAAACGTTCCAGCAAGAATAGTAACGGGTTTGGCAACACCATACTTCGTATCTGGTATCTTAAAAATGATAACCAAACAAGATATTCAGAGAAATAGATGAGTGACTAATGGCAATGGATTCAGGACCAGCCTCACTATTATCCTCAACTATTGATAGAGAATAGCTTTTAAAAAGTCCATTTAGTTGAATTAACCAAGAATTAAATATCAACTCTTTACCAACCCCAATGCCTATCCCTGTTCCTGAAAAAACATTTTGAAACTCACCAGTATCCAAAGTTCTTGTGATTTTATGCCTGGCAATGGGGACAAACATCCCTGTGACATAATAGTTTCTAAAGCCAAACCGATCGAGGTAATATTGTGCCCCAAGATACACATCTGAGGTTTGACCATTTGCCTGAAATTCTTCAGAGGTAAACGTCTGACTTGGCATTTCAACTGCCTCGACGCCCTGATGATAGTCAAATCCGGCACAAACTCCAAGAGAGCGGAACCGGAAATTCACTTCTAGCTTAAATCCGAGATAAGATGCAAAGCTTGTAGGGTCATACTCATCTCCACCAGACATATCGCCTAAGATTTTAAAGCTACCACCACCAAGTAGGGCAATTTTTCTTGGCAGCTTGGTTTTAGATCCATTTTTTTTGGATGTCCTGTCTCCACTTATTTCTGGAGCATCTAGATCATTTAATTTAAGAACCATGATAGATACTTTGTAGCCTTGAAAGATGAGCCCTTCTCCTTGGAAAATAACAGCTACAGCTTTTTTCACTCCAACTTTTATCACTTTTGCTCGTCCAATTTCTTCAGTGCCATCAGTAATTTTAATGATAGTACCTATTCCAAACTTCTTTAATTCTTTCACTGAAAAAAGTAATTTATTTTTAGAGACTCTTAAAATCTCTGCAGACTGTATGGGCATTGATGCCATTAAGATGAGTACAAATGAGAAAATATATTTAATCATAGCTTATTGTACTCGGGTTAGAAGCGAGAGAGCAAGAGTTCGACCTCTTGATTAACCAATTTCTTCCCAAGAAGAGTTAAATGATTATGATTAAGCCAAATTTCGCCTCGATTTTTATTTTTGAAAAGAAAGGGATTCAAATTTAAAAAAGTTATTCCTAGCTCATTAGCCTTATTCTTCAAAAAGTGATTATTTATATCATCTTTCGGAAGCAATTCTGAATAGAAACTATCTACGAGTACAGGAGTTTTATTCAACCTTTGGATTTCAGAAACAACTTTGTGGAGACCCTTTGCAGAATTAATTGAATTTTGAATTAACACATAGGCAACATTCTTATCAAAAGAGTTTGGAATAATATTATTTTTAAGCCAGTATAAGTTATGATATCTACTATTTTTTAAAGGGTATTTTTTTAAAGCTACAGGCTGAGGGTATTTACCTTTAAAAACCAATCTATCTAATACTTCATAAATTCCAAAGGTTATGTTTAAGAGACTTATTGCGATAAGAAAACCTTTCCATTTAAGCTTAAAAATAATCAACAACGCAATATAGAGTCCACTTAGAATACTTCCTATTGCTATTACCCATCCCCATAATTCATTGAGATAATCAAAAGAATACCGAAAAGCTTTCTCAAATCCGAACATAAGAGAATCAACCGCGACAGGAGACCTCCCTCCACGCAGGCTTAGTTTATTAAAGGAAAAGTTTAGCATCTCTTTTGGCAATGCAAATGCGTGTTGATTTAACACGAGGTGAGATTCTGTTAGATAAAGTTTTACTCTAGATTCATTGGTCACAAAACCGACCTCTTCAAGTAATGAATACTCCATATCATTTCCTTTAGAAAAAAAGAAACTCCTTTTTTCATTTATTAGATTAAATTTATCTCCTCGTATTTTCACTCCAAACTCGAGATCGTTGCGCTTCGAAAAGACGAGTGTAAACTCGCCTTTATTTGAAAGATCGAGGTTTATTAAAAGAGGCAAGTGTAAATTCCCCCCCTTCCAAATAACTTCATTAAATCCTCCCCATTCTTCAAGATGTAGTTTACTTTTCCAAAGAGTTTTTCGCGAATAAAGAAACTCATGAACACCTTTCAACTCGTTCCTGTATTTACTTTTGACGGAATCCCAAAGAGAATGATTATTTAATTGATTGTCGTAATTTATTTTGATCAGGCTAATCAAAAGGACTAGTAGAAAAATTAAAAAGATATTTACACCATGAAGCAAGTAACTTCTTTCTTTTTTATGATTTTTAATTTCTGACTTTAAATCCATATTAGAATTATAGCTAATTTCAGTATTTGATCAAAATTTAAGGGATTAAAGTGAATGGTGGGCGTACCAAGATTCGAACTTGGGACCCCCTGCTTGTAAGGCAGGTGCTCTAACCAACTGAGCTATACGCCCATTCATATTTAGGTTCAGGCAGATTAATGATAGTGGACTAAAGTGTCAATATTAAAGAGAAGCTTAAAAGCTAACGCTACACAGGAAAACCATTTGAAGTATTTACGGGATATTACGTAGAAACTGAAAAAAATGTGCAATTTCATAGGGTTGATTCCTGTTTTTTTCTTACACATAACATGTTTGTGCTAGACAATACTTTTCGTTCTGAATTCTTTCTGGAATAATTTTGAAAATTTTTATTAATTACTGAACATGGAGGTCAGGTATGAATTTAAGTCAATTCTCGAAGATTGCTTTAACAACAATACTAGCAACAATAGGTACAGCATTTGGAGCAATGAACACAACATCATTTCCCGCAACAGATATCTTAAAAGCACATAGAGAAGACGTGGCAAACGAAAAACTTGGAAATGCTCCTAGATTTGCTATCGTACACAATGTATCTATTGCCCCTTTAACTACCAATGAAATGACATTAGAAAATAATAATTGGGTTTGGAGGCATCAAGTAAAAGCAACAAATGCAGTTTCATTAAACTTTGCTTTTGAGTCATTTAAAATGTCACAGAATTCAAGAGTAAATATTTATTCTTCAGATCTTTCACAAAATATTAGATCATTCACAGCATCAGACAATAATATTCAAAATGAATTATGGACACCAGTTCTTCTGACAGAGGCTGCTATTGTGGAGCTAGTCATTCCAAGAAATGAAATCCAAGATGTGAGATTTGAATTGACTAGAATCAACCAAGGATACCGAAATTTTTCAGAAACAACTGAGAAGTCTGGATCTTGTAACGTTGATGTAGTTTGTACTGATGGAGACGACTGGGCAGATGAAATTAACTCTGTAGCTGTTATTTCAACAGGTGGATCAAGATTCTGTACAGGTTTCATGGTTAACAACACTTTAAATGATAAAACTCCATTTTTTATGACGGCCAAACATTGTAGAATCTCTTCTAGTAATGCTTCTTCATTAGTAACATATTGGAACTATCAAAAATCAAGTTGTGAAGGCCGAAGAAATGGTAAGCTTAATCAGTTCACCACAGGCTCAACCTTCTTAGCTGGTTCTACAAAGTCAGATTTCACATTAGTAAAACTTAATGGCCAACCAGATGATTCTTACAATGTAAGATATGCTGGATGGGATAGATCTGGAGAAGACGCAAGCAATGCAGTTGCAATTCATCATCCGGCCACAGATGAAAAATCAATTTCTTTTGAAAATGATGCCACTACTATAACCACTTACTTAAGAGAAGCAATTCCAGGTGACGGAACCCACGTAAGAATAACAGACTGGGACAAGGGAACAACAGAACCCGGTTCTTCAGGATCTCCACTTTTTGACCAAAACCATAGAGTTATTGGTCAACTCCACGGAGGATATGCCTCATGCTCAAGCCAAACTTCTGATTGGTATGGAAGATTTTTTACTTCTTGGAATGGAGAAGGAACAGATTCAACTTCACTTAAAAATCACCTAGATTCTGCTGATACTGGTGATATGTTTGTTGATACTTTATAAAAAGAGAATTATTAAACTCTAAGAACTCGGAGTAAACACTCCGGGTTTGAGGGGAGATTATGAAATTATTTTTAGCAATAATTTTTGTTTTTTCGCTCCAGGCTTCTGCTGAATTGTCAGACGGAATGAAAGAAATACTTTCTCTTGACCATTTAAAAGAGAATTACTTTTTAGAGTTTCATAATTTTCGCACTATGCCCCGAGCACCCATCGCAGCAAGAGTGATCATCAATGAAGAACCTGCACGTTCATTTGAAGATCTATTGAAAGTCTTTACTGAAAAGGTGCTTGCCCACATCCCCGACGGGCAAACCATCACAGCGACTCGCAACAATATGAACAAAGAAGTTTGGCGCTATCCTATTGGGACTCAAGTCATTCATTATCTGACTTTCAACGACGAGTACGACTCTGTTTTTGAATTTAGAATGATGGAGAGAGTATCTGATACTCGCTGGGCCTTTGGAATTTACCATAAAGAAGAAAATAAATTTAAGCTACAACATTACAAAGGCTTGTTACCCAAGGAATACTCATTTGTTGGAAAAGATGGAAAGGACTACAGTTTAAAATTAAACCATATCCCTCTTCATGTTTGTCAAAATTGTCATAACAGAACGACATCAGCACCTCATCAATACAATAATCTAGAAGATGTTGGACCTTGTGAATTCACTCCTAACAATCCAAAAGTAAAATACGATTGGGTTAAAAAGTTTACTCAAGAGCGTGGTTACTCTCCAATTCAATAAGTAAATTATTGGCAAGGTAAGCTGATTTGTTTTTTATTTTGTCCAAAAAATTCAAATTGAAATCAGACCCCCTAGCGATAGTCCGTATATCCACTTCATAACAGGTCTAGGCCCCTTACCGACACCGTAGAGCGTCTCCAATGCCCCATTAACGTAAAGTGGTATTAATTCCTGTTCAACAAAATACTGTCCGAGCTCTATGCTTGAATACCTTGGCGTCCCTGAATATCCAGGAAAAGGTTTAAGTTGAATCCATGATAGCCCAATAGCTGCGAATCTTAATTCCTTAAAAAGGTAGATTTGGCCTAAAGACTTAAAAAGTTTGGCAATAAAAAGTAATTTTTCATTTGGTATTAATGCGGGACAATCTGGTACTGCATTATAATTTTCACTTACCGTTTTAGGACAGAGATAGAGGCATAAAGAAGTCTCAAAAATCCCTGCATGAAAATCGGTATTGAAATTTTCAACAATTACATCCTTGTCACAATCATCAGGGAGAAAATCCCTCACCCTATCATAATCTCTTGGATTAAAATGAATCATCTTTTGAAGAATATAATTAAAAGGATTGTACGCCTTAACTCCATTTTTGTTTAAATATTCAATTCCGGCTTGAATGGCCATATTATGCATAGGGGCTCCATGAAAAGTCATAAAGATGACTTTTCTAACACCTAGCTCAACTAAAGATTTTGAACATCTTAAAATAATTTTTCTTAAATCTTTAAAAGGTGTATGAATTGAGCCCGGTCCCCTTGTAGGGCCCTCCCCTAGAGAAATATCTTCAGCAACGAGAAAAGGCATTTCACCCTTCTTGTTAACTAATTCCGCATGAAGTTTTTTTGCCATTCCCATACTAAGAACTTTATCTGTATAGAGACTTAAATGTGGTCCATGATATTCAATAGGATTAACAAAAACATAAACAGGGACATCCTGCTTGAGTAGTTCTAAAAGTTCACAATGAGGATATGAATAAAGATATTTTTCCATTCCATATTGTAAAGAATAACACTCATATTGCCACCTATTATTGGCAAACAAACGAGTTTTCGGCATCATACGAGCGATTAATTGACATGAATTTTGGCATGTTGATTTTTTAATCGACTGATTTAGTATGGTTGAATAAAAGAGATATTAACAATTCCTAAACTTTCCATGGAGAGAAATGTGTTGGATTTAAAAACTAATGAGACAAGTTTAAGAGTCAATCGCTATCGAATGTTTTTTACTCGTAATATTAGAAAGTATATCGAAAGGAATCTTTATGAACTTCAACCTGAAAAAAGTTTTTATACAGAACTTAAAAATATTTCTCAGTATGAATGTGAAAGATGGAGAAAGTCCTCAATAGAATATCTTTCTTCAATGGAAGCTCTGGCCCTAGCGATACATTTCTCACTCGGAAAAGAGCATTTTTTATTTAATGATCTTCTTTTTGATGAGGTCATGGAATATTTTGATTGGTGTCTTAGAAATTCAAAATACAAAAAAGAAATTCATCTCGCAAACCTTGCGCTAGGCGTGGTACTTTTTGAAAAAGGAGTTCACTCTCCAAAGAGAAAACAGAGAGAGTTATTGTCACTTTCACGTAATTACTTGCGTGAAGCTTTGAAATATGAAAAAAACTTAGAGCTTTTATATGTTTACCTAACTTTGGTAGAGGTTAGCTCAGGGTGTTTGAGTAACGCAATTAAGTACTTAACAAAAGCTTCCAAAGTCTCTAGCAACCCTCTCCCTATATGGAGAATGCTAGCTTCAATTTACAAAAACTTAAAGATGCCAGAGGTTGCAGATTTTTTTCTAATGAAAATAGATAAGCAAAGATCATTTCTGGAACAAGGCTTCAAGACATTGGAGGATATTTGAATTATATTTCCCCTGCAATGTTTTGAGTTTTTCAAATGCTTCTATAGGAGTTTTAAGTTTTTCACCAATTCGCACTGTTTTAATATAATTGTATGAACTTGCAATAGCGACAAGCTCTGTCTCGTCTGGGATTTGTTCTTGTGTTAAACCATCTGGATACCCCGATCCATCACAGTTTTCATGATGAGACATAAGAACATTGTAAAAAAGTTCTCCTGAAAAAGCCTTATGTCTTTTTATAATTGATACGGAATGAAAAACATGTTTACTGTATTGATCTTTTTCATCTGGTGTAAGTGTTTGATGATCTTTCATCACAATTTTTTGATCAACATCCATGATCCCAATATTATGAATTAATGCAGCCAAAGCAATTTCTTTTGGTGATTCTTTTAGTTCACATAATCGACCAAACATTAAGGTATAAAGAGCAGCATTCAAGCCATGAGCCAATTCAGATTGTCTCGGATAGGGAAGTTGCTTTAAGCAAATCATCGGATCATTAAAGCTAGCTATCAAATCTGATAATTGGTTTACAACATTCATGCCTCTCTGAAAAGTTTTTTCACTTTCCTCAGCACTTCCGGTTTTAGTTCCATCTAAAAAATCTAAAAGAAAAGTTCTATAATCTTTTCTTAGATTATTTAATTTAGAAGAGAATAGCTCTGCTTGTATATTTTTGGGAAAACTATCAATGAATTGGTGAAGCTCATTTTCTTTAACATAGAGATGGTAGACATGGTCTGCTATCAATTCTTTTAAATGATCTTCACATATTTGTTCTCCCGGTTTCAGAAAAAGATCATAGCCGATATCTGTATTATTAGAGTTTTGAGAAAAGGGATTAAATTTATAGAGAGGACATTTAAAGGTTTTAGCTTTTATAAAATCTCTACTCAATATTGTTCGATATGTTCTATTTCGGAGCATTCTTACGATATGTATTATTCGATCGGGAGAAACATAATCTCTATTCATAATGAGAGTAGCATTTGTTTTTTCTACATAATCAGTTCCTAAGTTTTCTATATGACTAGAAAGAATTATAATTTTTGGTTTTGAATGGTTCTTTTGAGCCTCATGACAAATATCAAGAGCCGATATTCCAGGTGCCCAGTTAGTTATGACCTCAACAAGGCATTTATCATCTAAAATAAAGATTTTATATTGATTAAACTCCATGACCTGCAGGGCGTCATCGCCATCATTTGCAGTCTGAACCTTTGTCTCTTCTTCAAATGAATTTATTATAATTTCTCTAAATTTAGAATCAGAAGAGACTAGTAGAATATTTTGTTGCCAATTTGAATCAGTCATTAGCTTATTATAGCATTAAAAAAAAGGGCTTCAAAATGTGAAGCCCTTTAGTCACTAATATTTTATTTATCTTAATTAGCAACTTCTATAGCAGTTGCTTTTGATCCATCGATACTTTGAATCACTGAAACATGCTCCATGAATTGCTCTGGATTTTGTAGATCAAGAGCAATTTTTAAAACATCTTCAACATGAGTTGCACAATGAATCTCTAAACCTTGCTTAATTTCATTTGGAATTTCAGGAAGATCTTTTTTGTTCTTCTCAGGACAAATAATTGTTGTCACTCCAGCTTGTTTTGCCGCAAGTAATTTTTCTTTTAATCCACCAATTGGAAGTACTCTGCCTCTAATTGTTACTTCTCCAGTCATGGCGACATCTTGTCTAACTGCTATTCCACAAATGGCAGAAACTAAAGCAGTAACCATAGTCACTCCGGCAGAAGGTCCATCCTTTGGAGTAGATCCATCTGGAACGTGAATATGAATATCATTTTTCTCAAACCATTCGTATGAAATACCTACTCTAGCAGCAATTGATCTCACATAAGAAAGAGCTGCTTTTGCTGACTCTGTCATTACATCACCTAATTTTCCAGTGATCTGAATTGCCCCTTTTCCAGGAATGGTTACAACTTCAATATTGAGTAATTCTCCACCAACAGAAGTCCAAGCCAATCCATTCACTAAACCTACTTGAGGTTCTATCTCAATATCGGTTCCATCAAACTTTTTTGGCCCTAAGTATTTAGATAATTGTTTTGCTGTTACGGTAAACTTTCTTCCCGCTTCGTATTCTTTTTGTACAACTTCTGTTGCAAGCTTTCTACAAACGGTATTTAAAAGTCTTTCGAACTCTCTTACACCTGCTTCTCTAGAATAAGCTCTAATAATATCCATCATTACATTATCTGAAAGGTTTACTTTGTAGTCAGTTAATCCATTATACTTAACTGCTTTCTTTAATAAGTATTTCTTACCAATTTGAAGTTTTTCTGTTGGAGTATATCCTGAAACTTGGATGATTTCCATTCTATCTCTTAATGGGCCAGAAACTCTTGATAGATCATTTGCTGTCATGATGAACATAACTTTTGATAAATCATATTCAACTTCAATATAATGGTCACTAAAGTTCTTATTTTGCTCAGGATCTAAAACCTCAAGCATTGCTGATGCTGGATCGCCTCTCTGATCAGACGTCATTTTATCAATCTCATCTAATAAAATCACTGGATTTGATGTACCCGCTTTCTTTAAAGCATTAACGATTTTACCAGGCATAGCTCCGACATAAGTTCTTCTATGTCCACGAATTTCACTTTCATCTCTAACTCCACCGAGCGAAATTCTTTGAAATTTTCTTCCTAATGATTCTGCCAAAGATTTAGCTATTGATGTTTTACCTACACCTGGAGGTCCTGCCATACAAAGGATTGTCCCTTTTCCTTCATTACCAACTAATGATCTTACAGCTAGGTATTCTACGATTCTATCTTTTACATCATTCATTCCGTAATGGTCTGAATCGAGAACTTCTCTAGCGTGTGTAACTGAATTATTATCTTCGGTATATTCATACCAAGGTAAATTCAACATCCAATCAATATAGTTTCTAACCACTGCTGCTTCCGCAGACATTGGAGACATTGATTTAAGTTTCTTAATTTCTTTTTCAGTCTTTTCCTTAGCTTCTTCAGGCATATTTTTAGAAGCTAGCTTTTCTTCCATCTCTTGGATTTCAGATTTACCATCGTCTTTTTGCCCTAATTCTTTTTGAATCGCATTCATCTGTTCATTAAGATAGTACTCCTTTTGGGATCTTTCCATTTGAGTCTTAATACGAGTTCTAATTCTTCTCTCGACATTAATAATCTCAATTTCACCCTGCATTTTTTCTAAAAGAAGAGCTAATCTTTTTTCAACATCAATTGCTTCTAAAATTTCTTGTTTTTCTAGAATCTTCATTGAAAGATGAGCGACGATTATATCAGCTAATCTTGAAGGGTCCGTTATAGAGGAGATACTCATTAGTAATTCTGGTGGAATTCTCTTATTTAATTTTACGTATTGTTCAAAGACATTTTTTATTGATCTCATGGTCGCTTCAAGATTAACTTCATCTTCGACCTCTACTGAACACTTTTTCACATCTGCCCAGTATCCAGAACTCGTAGCGTGAAACTCTTCCAGAGTCGCTCTATACTTGCCTTCTATAAGAACCTTAACAGTGTTGTCTGGCAGTCTTAGCATCTGGATAATGTTAACTACTGTCCCTACGGTAAAGACATCTTCAAGCTCAGGATTAAGAACGCTGGCATCTTTTTGAGTAACT
This sequence comes from Bacteriovoracaceae bacterium, assembly GCA_018675575.1. GTDB lineage: Bacteria > Bdellovibrionota > Bacteriovoracia > Bacteriovoracales > Bacteriovoracaceae > M0603. The sequence continues at coordinate 23,922 of JABGXW010000135.1, forward strand.
AGAAATAACTCGTTATCCTTTTTGGCAGCTTCTTCAAGTGCAGCAATCGATTTTTCTCTTCCTACAAATAGCGGTACAACCATATGTGGAAAAATGATGACATCCCTCAAAGGAAGAAGGGGAAACTTTTTATTCTCATTCTTAGTATCCGGCATAGTACCTCCTGCACTATTTTTTTTGCCAGCCATAAGTTCAATCCATGAACCAATAACCTGTTAGCTATATTTTCCCATATATTTGAAATTGAAACAAAATAATTTTTTGGGGGCCGGAATTACCTACACGGAGAATTGTTTAATCGCGCCGCAACACCAGCACTTTAAGTCACTGATATTGTGAGCAGAAAGAGAAACCTTCCAAAAGACAGTTTTTGTAAGTTGATTATATTTTTGCTTTAAGATGCAGTTTCGATGGATTTTTGACCTTTGAGTGTCGTGCTCTTTTCTGCCAATTTTTTACGTTCTCCCTCTATAAGTTGTGGAGATTCCGTACCTAATATTGACTCTTTTGTTACCACTACTTTATAGATTTTATCGTTTGAAGGAATGTCGTACATCACGTCTAGCATGGTCTGTTCGAGGATTGCACGTAGTCCACGTGCCCCTGTTTTCTTATCCAATGCAATTCGTGCAACCTCATTCAAAGCATCTTCTTTAAATTCAATTTCAATTCCATCAAACTCAAATAATTTCTCATATTGCTTGGTAATAGCATTTTTTGGTTGGGTTAAAATTTGAACTAAAGCTTCTTCATCCAGCTCAGTCAAAAGTGCATTTACAGGAAGTCTTCCGATAAATTCAGGTATTAAACCAAATTTTGATAAATCTTCTGCTTCAATTCCACCTAGTTTTTCAACTACTGATTGAGATTGACTTTTAGTCTCTGTTACAAGCCCCATAGGCCTCTTTGTTAACCTTGTTTCAATGATTTTTTCTAATCCAACAAAGGCCCCAGCGACAATAAAAAGAATGTTCTTTGTATTGACTTGAATAAATTCTTGCTGAGGATGTTTTCTTCCACCCTTAGGAGGAACAGAAGCAACTGTACCTTCAACTAGTTTTAGTAAAGCCTGCTGTACACCTTCTCCTGATACATCCCTAGTAATTGAAGGGTTCTCAGATTTTCTTGCGATCTTATCAATTTCATCAATATAAACAATGCCTCTTTCAGCTCGTTCTACATCGTAATCACATGACTGTAACAAGTTTAAAATAATGTTCTCAACGTCCTCACCAACATAGCCTGCTTCAGTTAAAGAAGTAGCATCTGCTATCGCAAATGGAACATTTAAATATTTTGCTAATGACTGAGCAATCAATGTTTTACCCGAACCTGTAGGACCAGCTAGTAAAATGTTTGATTTAGACAATTCGACCTCATCATCTTTTCTACCTTTCACAGATTGACCATGAGAGATTCTCTTATAATGGTTATGAACAGCAACTGAGATAATTTTTTTGGCCCTATCTTGTCCAATAACATAAGCATCAAGGTGTTGCTTAATCTCATGAGGCTTTGGAACATTATCTAAAGCGGCTTTTGTATTCACCTTCATTGAATCTTCATAAATAATGTCATTACAAAGTTCAATACATTCATCACAGATATAAACACCAGGTCCTGCAATGAGTTTTTTTACTTCTTTTTGTGATTTTCCACAAAAGTTACAATGAAGTGTACTGTTGTAACTACCTTTCTTCTCTGTCATAGAGTCTTCCTTATATTTACTGCTAAATTAATTATTTTAATCTTTCTTATCTGATGATCTATCAATTACAGCATCAATTAAACCCAATACTATGGCATCTTTCGGACTTAGATAATTATCTCTATCGGTTTCTTTAGTGATTTTATCAAGGGTCATATCAACAGATGAATGCTTTATATAGATATTATTAAGTTGAAGCTTTAAATCTTGTATTTCTTCAGCTTGGATTTGAATATCTGAGCATTGCCCCTGAGCTCCGCCTAATGGTTGATGAATCATAATTCTGCTGTGCGGAAGAGAATGGCGACAACCTTTATTTCCTGCAGTAAGTAATAATGATCCCATGGAAGCTGCAAGGCCCACACAATACGTGTGAACAGGGCAAGTAATGTGTTGCATAATATCGTAAATTCCAAGGCCTGCATAGACAGATCCTCCTGGACTGTTGATATAAAAGTGAATTGGAGCCTCAGGATCACTTTGCTCTAGAAAAAGCATTTGAGCAATGATTAGGTTGGCCACAACATCATTTACCTGTGTCCCTAAGAAGATGATCCTATCTAACAAGAGTCTAGAGTAGATGTCATATTGACGTTCTCCTCTAGCAGTTTGTTCAATGACTATAGGATTTGGAATGTAGGCTTTCGGATCTTGCATAAAAAAATGACCTTTTTAAAACTTATTTAATAAATTATTGATTTCACTCAATCTTTTCGGGCACTAATCATAAATCTTTAGATAAAATGACCCTAAATTCAATGATAAGAATAGTCAGGAGTTGTGTTGATTGCAAGACCGTAGGCTTCCTAAAATACCTAACTCTCGCTTAACTTAATACTTTGAAGCAGAACGTCTTGTTTAAAGTTTCTAATGCCATTAAGGTGTAGCAACGTAAATAAGTCCTTTTTAAACCTATTTACTGACCATTTAAGTCAGTAATACACATGGAGAATTAATATGACTACAGAAACTGCAAATCCAACTACACTTGTTGGCCAACAGGCACCAGAATGGACAGCTCAAGCTGTTATAAATGGAGAAATCAAAGAAATTTCTTCCAACGATTTTAATGGAAAGTGGAAAGTTCTTTTCTTTTATCCATTAGATTTCACATTTGTTTGTCCTACAGAAATCACAGCCTTCTCTGATAA
>JABGXW010000136.1 GCA_018675575.1 Bacteriovoracaceae bacterium
ATATCACCTGAAGTATGCTTTAAGGCCGATGCCCCAACATTCCAATCCAATAGCAAACTAGGGTGCCATGATAGTCCACCTGAGTAACTGCTTCCGGTCTTATTTACAGCATAGATGCCAAAGGCCCGAAGGGAGTCCCTCTCCTTTGTATAGGCCGATACACTTAGTAACAATAAAGTAAATGCAACAACAACGCGCTTTAAAGAGGTTTTCATCCTAATCCTTTGAATAAATATTTAATGAAGGTGAAAATATTATCCGATTTTTTTTTAAAAAGACTAGTAGCAAAGTTGTCACAATTTAAATAAGTTAGGTGATCTAAAGCACCTCCACAGCTTAACTTTACATGAAATAATAGATTCTATATTAGGATTTATTAAAGAAGGTAATTTGTAGTCATCTATAGTTGAAAAAAAGATTAAAGACAAAAATATTTTTTAATATAAAAGTCTCGTGTAGTAGCTTTATTATTTCTTATTTAACGAAACTATACATATAAAAATAGAGGTGAGCTAAAATTAGAGATACTATGTTCTATTAAAGCCCAAGGATACCGTTAATCATTCCCTTGCAAGTAGGTCCTACGTTATTTGGACCCATGCCTTTCGGATTAACCTGTTCCCACCATGCCTTCGTATTAGCAAGTCGATTTATTTGATTACTTGTTTTTCTTTTTTCATCATTTTTAACAGCTCGACCGATCTTCTGTTTAACTGTTGCATAAAGTTTGTCTAGGTTTATCTCGTCATGGCCTGATGTGGATTCTTCTATGGCAATTAGTTCATCAGGAAAAACGATCAGAGGAACTAATTTCTCAAATTCATTATAGTCTGAGACAAGATTCATCATGACTCTTTTTTGATCAATAAAAATAGCACCGATTTTATTATTACTTCCATCTGATGCAAAGTTTTCAGCAACGTTAGCTGTAGAAGTTGATAAGAAAGGACTCGCCACCGGGTCATGCGAATGACCTTTCATCATTGCAATGTAGGAATCAATATTTAAAGGAACTTCATCTGTTGCCAATTGACCAAGTTTAGCATGGTAGGTTTTCAATGATCTCAAGCGACGAGTATAGTTTCCTTGGTTCTTAGTAAGCAATTTAGACATAAGAAAATGTCCTCCATCATCAGACTCACGAACAAGGTCATCTGCAAGACCTCTAAAGACAAGCGTTTTCTTCGATTTATTACTTGTTGGATGCTCTAAGGCATCTAGCCATCGACTCCAAACAGAAATTTCAGTAGGCTCCATTTCTTCCCAGGGCATAAAAGCATCAATAAGTTTTCTGGCACCTACTCTATCATTTGCTGCAATATAATCATCTAGTTTCTTTGGTTGGTCTTGAAGATTTTCAAGCATTGTTTTGTATTGTTTTGTAATTGCTTTTCTTGCTTTATTTTCTTTAGTTACTTCTGTTTTTATAGATTTCACTAATAGTTCGCCTTGAGACTTTCTAGCTTTAATATAACGATCAAGGTCAGATCCATCGTTGACAATGTAAAAAATATCAGAACGCAATCTATTCATAGCGTCTATCTCTGCTTCGGCCAAAAGAAGCTTAGATCTTTTAGAACCATATTGTGCATTTAATGTAATCTCAGCCCAATAAAGAGGATGTCTGAACATATTCTCGGACGTAATTTGTTGAAGATGTGCTATTTCTTCCGCAACGACTAGCGGAGACTTTAATCCCTTAGGAGTAATTTTTAGCTCAATAACTAAACCTTCAGTGGCACTAAAACGAGGGACAATTTCAGCAAGTTTTCCATCAGACAAGCTATTGACTTTTTTAATTTTTGCAACGGCCTTAAACTCTTCCTGACGACCGTACTGTAATAGCGTATCATTTAATTCCCCTATAGCTTCTCTTAATTCTGCTTTTGGATCAAAACTATCAATAGTTGTTACTTTCGACAAAAGATCTTTCGTCTTTTGGTCAGGGGGATAATAAGCTAAAGAACAAAAGTTCCTACCAGTATCACACACATTAGTTGTTTTATTCGTAGGTAGAAAATGGTATTTAAGTTTTCCATTATAGGTAACATCATAATCCATGCCACTATTTAGAAAAGCCGCCCTTGAATATAATTTAATAAGGTAATCGGGGTCTAAATCAAATGTTGCCTTAGTTGCCACCATATCAGGAGGAGGTGGACCACGAATAACTTCAATTTCTGACCATCTACTAATATCTGATATAGCGTCTTCAAATTTATCAATTCGTTTTTTATATTCTTCCATCATCTCTGTACTGGAGGCATAGAGCTGAATTTTTATCTTGTCTTTTTTAGGGTTGAATTTTCCATCTATAAAATCTTTTGAAATGCCTAATTGTGGGATTGGTAAATCAGCACCAATATCTCTTACAATATATGATAACACTTCTGAACTTTGGACCACTTTCTTAGAAAAGAAATCGTCTGAAAAGTTATCAATTGACTTAACAAATGACTTAATATCCGGTTCTGTAGCTTCTTGCCCCTTAAGGGAGGAAATAATATAGTTTTGCAAAGTCTTACCTTTGCTACCATATAATTTAAAAACCTTTGACCTGAGTTTTGACATCGAACTATCTAGAGGTAGTTCAAATGGTTGAGGTACGCTTGCTTTATCTCTAGCAAATAAAGCATCTAATATCTGATTAAGCGCTTTTCTTCTCTTCGAAGAAGATGCCGAAGCTAAAGTTTCACCTTCAGATCCTAAAATATCAGAAACAAGTAAATAAAAACGAAGATTGTCATCTGCACCATTAAAGATTTTTCTAAGATATGATGTTTCAATTTCAACAAAATCAGATCGTGATTTTACAGCATTAAGCCAATCAAAAGTTTCCTCAAAAGGAGAACCCACATGCTCTACAGTGCCCCCAACTTTAGCCAATTCAATATCCATCAGTTCACCATGAACTTTAAGCTTAGATGTTCCATCTTGTATATAATTAGGAACAACTAAATCTCCTATTTTATGGCCTTTATTTGGAACAGCTCCTGTTGTTCCGATATATGTGATGTTTTTATGTCCTGTATTTTTCAATGCTTGAGCTAGAGGCACGACTTCATCACCCCAAACATTACCTAATACTCTCCAACGTACAGATTTTCCTTGTGAATTTTTAAAAACAAATTCAGATAATTGAACTTCGGTTGTATCATAGTCAAATTGTTTGAAGGCCTTGGGCAAAATATTGTTATCAATTTCAATAATACTACTTACTTTAGAATAATTGTCTTGAATTAACTTTTTATGTGACAAAATAGAAAAATTATTTTCTACTGTCTTATTAAAAAGCTTTTCTAGATCCTGAAAAACCTCATTTCCAACTTTTTGTTTTAATTTAGTAGGTTGTTTTTCATAAATACTTTGTAGTCCTTGAAGTTTCCAAAATAAATTAAACTGTCCATCAATCGCACCTTTTTGACCAATAATAATTCGATCGGCCCTTGGTAGATGCTCAAATTGTTCAGTAAGTTTTGCCGTCATGCGCTTATGATATTCAGTAATATCACCGTGAACTACAACTTTATTAGACAAGTTACCACCATCAAGCTTACTTAGCGCCAAAGAATGTACCATATGTTCCAATCTATCGGCGCCGCCAATATTAGTGATAGCGTAACGATAATTATCTTCTCCAGGGTATTTAACAACAAACTGCTTATTGTAATTTGCTGCCATCGGATTAAATTCAGCAATGACTTCTGCTCCCGATTGTTGAATATGTTTCATAAAAGTTCTACTATCACCAAGGTGAAACTCCACAGTTTTACCAGTGTCAGCTGCTTCCCAAAACATGGCCCTTGTGGTTCTATTAGAAATATAATGACCTGAATCAAGAGTAAGTTTTTTGGGGTTAATATCTGTAACATATAATTCTTGAGATCGTGTCAATGCAGGAGAGAAATCAGAGTTAACTAGATCTCCTTTAAGAGTAGATGGTTTAATAACAAACGCCTCATTTAATTTTCTTTTAAAAAAGTGATAACCCCAATTAATTTGAGACTTTGAGACTTCAATTTCGCTATGTTCTTTTTTTAAATATTGATAGATTAACTTATCGTAGTTATGAGCGTCGTTAAGTAAATTAAGGTCAATATTTTCTGCAAATATTTTTTTAGGAGTAATTTTCTTAATGGCAACCATGGCCTGATCTGGAATTTTTCCATCCATTGCATGAGTAAATTCTGTGATATAATAATAAAATCTATCAACTGCGAGGTATGAGTCTAAATCATCTTCAATACTTGCGACGTTTCTATTTAAATCAAAAAGACTGCCATGATGATTTAATGAAGAACAGCTAGAAAGAATAAGACTAGAAATAAGCAGTGAAATGAGTATAAACTTCAAAGGTATGCTCCTAAGAATACAAAAAAACTGACTGTAACTTATCGGTAAAACAGGTACATATCTGAGCACAATAAATTAAACTTCCTTATTTTAATTAGTTATGGAGTTCCTAGCAATGCTTGAATGAGATAGACGCAAGATTGTTTTTCTGCTACTACCGAAGCAGGTACAACCTCCTCTACAAGCTGACCTGTTTTAAAAAGTTTTTCGAAAAATTCTCTAAAGAATTTACCTAGCTTTTGTAGCTTATTTAGCTGAGGTTCATTTACTGCAAGTTCAGCGACATTTGAGGTCTTATTATGTTTATCAAATATTTTTTTAATTTTTTTATAATGGAGCTCACCTAACTCATCACCATATTCTGTTACTAATTTTTCTTTAGTCATTTTAAGAAAAAGCCCCTCTCTTTTAGTAGCATTTGCTGCACCATGGATAGTTTGATCATGAATCGCAACCATCTCGTCTGGAAAAGTTATCAGTGGAGTGAGAAGTTCTAATTCATGTGTGAAAACTGATGCGTAGTTGGCCATTAAGAGCCTTGGATCAACCAGGAATGCTGATGCTCGTTTTTTTCCAAACATATGAGCAGTTTCAATTTTTGGAGTCCATGATAAAAAAGGCGAACCTTGAGGATTCATTCCGTGTTGATGAAACATGGTTGTCATTCTGGAGGATTTACTAAATTCATTTGAGCCAGTTTCGATATTCTGATTAAGAACTTTGTCATACATCGTTTGCAAAGACCTCATTCTTCTATTCCACGTTCCTTGATTTTTTGTCATAACTGAAGACATCAAAATACCTTTTGATTCCTTTAACGCCACTTCTCGCTCTAGCTCAATCCCATTTTCAATAAAAGGATAGACCATGTCATCGTCAATTCCCCTAAAAATAAGAATTCTGTCTTTTAAATCGACAGGGTTTCTCATGACATCTAAAACTGTATCCCAATATTGCTTTTCAGCAGGTGTCATATGTTCTCGAGGTAAATAAGTTGAAATGAGATCTGTTGCTTCTTTTCTCTTGCCAGCAGCAGCTAAGGATTTTAATTGCTCTAAATTAGATGCCTTATCAAGTACTTTAAGCAATGCTTTTCGAGTCACTTCTAATGCTTTTCTTTCTTTTTTTTGAATGGCCATTGGTGCTACTAATTTTGATAATTGTTCATCTATCTCTTTCATAAAAGGTTCATTAAAGGCCTTCATAGTTTCTAGATCAGAGATATCAATAGGTATTACACCAAGGGATTTAGTTGAAAATAATGATTGATCAAATGTTTTACCAAATCCAACATTAGTGACATCGAATTTCTTATAATTGAATTTCATATTTTTTGGATCAAGACTCGCCTTTTTAATTATTAATAAGTTTTTTAAACTTTGCAAGTCACCAAGCTTAGCATTAAAACTCATCTCAAAAAACTCGTGGAAGATGTTAAAATATTTTCTATTGGATATTTGTTGTAAAAAGTTTGCTAAATTTACGGATGCAACTTTATCATCAAAAGCATTTGCTTGATGAATGACTCTTATTATATATTTACCATTATCACCGAGTTCAGGTACTATTTTGAACATTGTTTCTTCAGGTAAAGTTGCTAATTCGTCAAAAACAATGTCTAAATACTTTCCCTTCGTAAGACCTTTTTTGATTTCATTTTTTATGTAATTTTTTGGATTTATCTTTAAGGATGAACTAGGAAAATTATCATGAGACTTAGAAATACTTAGTACCTGACTAGCAGTTATTGTGATATTAGATTCATGTTGAGATGGGTTTCTAACTCCGAAATATTCGAATTGTGAACATCCAAATAGATATACACAAAATAAGAATAGTAACAAAGCTTTTGACGTGCTCAATTTAAACTCCCATCTTTTCCTATCGGAGTTCTTGATCGATTACATAAGACAATTTATTTACCTGTATTAGGTTAATTTTAATATTATAGTATTACCTATTTCTTTAAAATCCTCTTCGCAATGAATGAATTTCCCATATTAAGAATATCAGGAGCCCAACGATTCATCTGTTTCAAAATTTTACCACCAGAATCTGGAATTATCGTTTCTTGCCCTTTTAAAATAGACTGCACTATAGCAATACCTGCCTTTTCGGGAGTAGATGTTAGCTTACTGAAAGATTCAGGAGGTCCCCCAACTTCACCAATTTTCATGATATTTGTATTAATGAAACCAGGAGTAATAAGATAAATCTTAATAGGAATATCTAAAGCTTTAAGTTCTAAACGAAGTGATTCGGTAAAACCTACCACAGCATGTTTTGAAGCTGAATAGCTACAAATACCTGAAGGAGAAACATGACCTGCCATACTTGCCATATTAGCAATTCCACAATTGATATGATCATGAAACCTTTTAACCCAGAATCTTGTAGAATAGACTAGTGAATTAAAATTGATATCCATAACTTGGTTAAACTCTTCTTCAGTTTCATCTAAAAATGGTTGAAGATGTGCAACCCCGGCATTATTTATAACAAGATCAATGTCAGAATGTTTAGAATAAATTTCTTCAAATCTTTCATTGAGAGCTTCTTTTTTCGAAAGATCAATTTTAAAAAAATCATGAAGATCCAAATCATGATCAAGTGCTTTATGAAGATCTATACCAACAACTTTAATTCCTCTCTGAGTAAAGTTTTTGCACATCTCTCTTCCTATTCCTCCGAAAATACCTGAAATAAGAACTTTATTAGTCATCTTTATAAATCCCTTTGAAGAAAATCGTCGATTATTTGTGCAAGCTCTTTGGGTTCATCAAGCATAGGCCAATGACCAGCACTTATTGTTTTGAAACTTATTTCCTTGTAGTAACCGCCAAGCTCCTTTTCTGTTGGTCTAACAAGAAAAGGATCTTGCAAGGACCAAACAAAAAGGACTCTATTTTCCCATTTTTTCTTTTTTAAAAAAGTAGGCGTATCTAGTAAAAGTGCTTTATAAAAATTCAGTCCATTTAATATATGAGAATCATATTCTGATGGGATAAGGTTTTTATCTGAACGACCAAGTATTTGTGCATTCTCTCTAAGGAAATACCAAAATTTAAAAAGAGTTTTTTTAGTAATAAATGGAAGTTGAAATAAAGTCATATAGCTTGAACGTAGTAATTGTTCAGGGTTTGATTTTCTTTTGACCAATGCCTGTCCGGATAGGGTGTTGAGACAAATAAGCTTTACTGAGTCATTTAAATATTCAAGTAATTTATGTGCATAAGGTCCTCCCATATCATGTGCAATGAGTGTTAAACCTGCATTCTCTAAGTTATTAATATTTATAATTTCAAGATAAGAGCTTGTTAAGTTATTTAATCTAAAATTTTTTATTTTAACCTGTTCATCAAGAAAAGAGTCATTGGAGCAATGAGGTGCACATGCGCATACAATATTATAATTCTCGATTAAATAAGGGGTAAGTTCTTTCCATACATAATAATTGTCTGGAAACCCGTGTAAAAAAAATAAAGATTCTCGATCTTTATTAAAGCAATTAGCAAGATACGATAAATGATTTGTTCTTTTAAGTTCCATATATACTTGTATTATCAGTAGTTTGGGCCATATAATGGCATAATTTCTTTTTAAAGTTAGTTTACACTATATTTTGATATAATAATGTGAGGATGCATTATGAAAAAACGAAAAATTATTCATAGAAAACCAAATCTTCAGTTTACTGAAAACTATCCAAAACATTGGCACAGCAACTCCCCATTCAAAACTCACTTTTTAAATAGCCTAACACTCATCTTTCCAACCGGCGAAAAATACTTTATTAGATCGATCAAGTGTTTATTAGTAAATGTACAATCTGAAATCCTACAAAAAGAGGCGAAACTCTTTATTAAACAAGAGTCTGAACATTTTAAAGAGCATGAAAAATTTTTTAAAGTTCTCAAGAAACAAGGTTACAAACTTAACAGTTTAGTAGATCTTTTAGATCATATCGTAAATAATTTATTAGAGCCTTATTTAGATTCAAAAACGAACCTCTCTATCACCGCAGGTTTAGAGCATATTACTGCATTACTAGCAGAGATTTCCCTTGAGGAAAACTTTCTAGACGAAGCACCACAAAAGATTCAAGACCTATTCAATTGGCATGCAGCTGAAGAGATTGAACATAGAGCAGTAGCGTTTGATGTTTTAAAAGAAGTTACTAGGTCATATAGTAAGAGAATACAAGGCATAATTATTGGTTATATCATTATTTCAAGCTTTTCTGCTTTGACAACTACCTACCTACTCTATCAAGACAAGGAATTGTTTAAACTTAAGACAGTCAAAGATTGTTCTCAATTATTCTTTACTGAGCAAGCATTATTTATAAAAGCTATTAAAATATTCCTGAGGTATCTTGACCCTGACTTTCATCCAGACAATGAAAAGCTCGACAATTTATCCTCGCCTATATTTAATTCTCTCTTTAAGAATTTGGGTGTCGCCTAATGTCTATAAACCAAAAGTTATCAAATGATTTATTAGATATACAACAAATTGCCATAAAGGTTGCAGATGAAGTATTCAATCAATTAGAAGTTGGTATGACTGAAATAGATGCAGTCAACCTTTTAAAAGAAAGTGGTAAAAACAGAGGTATCAGTCATTACTTTCATTATCCCTTTGCCTGGTTTGGCGACAGGACTATGTTTAAAAACTTCTCACAACCACTTCCGATACTCTCAAAATCGACTTGGAAAAAAATTCAACTTCCTAAGTCTCTTAAAGAATTACCTCATTTTGGCCAAGAATTTATGCCTTCTAATATAAAACTAGAAAATAATATGCCTGTCATTCTTGATTTAGCTCCAGTAAAAAATGACGTCTTTGCAGACATTGGCCATTCTAAATTCTTTGGTGATAGTGATGAACATAAAAACATGATGGCATTTCTTGACAAACTAAAAATGCAAATCCCAGATATTATAAGAACAGAAAAAAAAATTAATAGAATATATTCACATATAGATAGATTAATTGCTGATAATGATTATATAAACTGCCATGGCCTTTATCCGCTTGGAGTTCTCGGACATAAGGTTGGTAAATATCCAAAACTTAAACTACCCATTCGAAAATTTAGTTTAATGGGGTTCGCTCCTGAAGCTTTCATATTTCTCTTAGCACAAAATTTAACAGCTCCTTTTTATTATTCAAAAAAAACTCCCTTTCTTACTGCTGATATCAATCAAGAGATCTCAGATGGGTACTGGGCCATTGAGCCTCACATAGGTTTTGATAACATGGGTGCGAAGTTCGAAGAGATATTAATAATTAATGGGAATACTATAGAATGGTTGAGTCAATAATCATCGGGTCTTAATAATAAAGCGTTTTGACTAACTATAAATGACTTTTTGATTAATTCTTTTTCTTGATAATTTATTTGCAAACTCCACCTTCCTTCGGTCATAGGTCTTCTTGGGGAGTGATAAACCCATGATTTTGTCCACCCTTTTTTAATTGTAAACTTAAATGTTTTTTTATTGTTATTTGGGCCTGTCCAAATAAATTTTAATTTTCTATCTGAAGGTAACGTAGATAATAAAAGTTGTACCTCCATATCTTCATTTGGATGTATTTCATTTAATGCTACAAAATTATCATCGGAGTTTCTGCTACCAAAACTGATATAATTAATTTTTCCTGTCTTATCAAACTTATCCAGATACAATCTGGCCTTATTAGATACTTTAAAGCTCGATGAAAGTAATTTTTTAGATTTTTGAAATAAATTAATTTTCCAGTCTCCTAATTCCATGGGTTTTGAAGCTCCATGATTTACTTTAATTGATGACCACCCCTTTTTGTATTTAAAATTAAAAGAACGTTTTTTGTTGGAAGGTGAAATAAATTCATACCGAATCTTTGTATTTATGGGGTAAGAAACTCCTTGAGTAAAAATACTAATGTTTTCATTAGGATGAACTAATTTAACTTCTTTGAATGGTTCACCAAACAAATTAAGTCCTATTTTAATTCTTTTTGGTCCGTATAACGTAAGATCCTTAAGGTTTAGCAACGGTTTTTCGTTATAGTCTTTTAGTTCATTTGTGAATGCGTTATTTAATTTTAAATACCAAGATTTAATTTTCTGTATATATATTGGAATTTTTTCACTATGTTTATGAATAATATTATTTAATTCTTTACTATCTATATCCAAATTATATAATTCGTGAATGCCTTCATTCATTCTCGGCGCAATATATTTGTAAGGTCCATCAATTAAACCCCATAGCTCAGGCTTTGAATTTTTATGAAAGAATATTAAATTCTGTTGATAGTTTCCTGAAAATAAATTCCTTCCTATTGTCATATTTTTTTCATTTCTAACAAAATTACTGATGGTTGGAAAAATATCACCGATGCTTGCTCTGACATCTATTGTTGAAAATTGTTCATTCTTATGAGCATCAATTATAAGTAAGAAATTTTTAATATTTTCTTCGTATAAGTAATTTTTATGAGTCCAATTATTTTTATGTCTTCTAGCAAATGCCTGACCATGGTCGCCAGTAATAAATATTAAGGTATCCTTGTATTTACCATTTTTTTTAAGCATTGAGATTAGTTTCCCTAATCTAAAATCTGTATAATGTATCGATTGCAAATATCTATCATACTTAGTCAATCCAGGTAGAGGAGACCTAAAGCTCTTTGGTACACCATAAGGGTGATGAGTAGTATTAGTTAAAATCTGAAGATAAGTAGGTTTATTATCTTTTAACATCCAATCTATTGCTTTAGAAAAAACAATCTTTTCATCAACCCCCCAAGAATGAACTTTATGTTTCTTTATAAAACTTTTATCAAAATCATCAGGGTCGAAGACATGATTAAATTCTATATTTTTATAGAAAAAATTCAGATTTTCAAAGCCCAAATTCATTCCGGAGAAAAGAGCTGTCTTATAATTTTCGACATTAAAAAAACGTGGTAATGTTATACCTGTATATCTCAATAATAGCTCACGGTTAACGGAACTCCATGTCATACTAGTCCCACCTGTCGTGATCGGAATGTGAGATCTAGTAGTGCCAGGGAAAATATTATATACGTTTTTAAAGAATGTAACAGAGTTTTGAAGTTTTGCTAAGTTAGGAGTTATTTTCGGGTCAAAGCTTCCCTCGGGGGCAATCTGTATAGAACCTACGGACTCAATAATAATAAATATGATATTTTTATTTTTATTTTGGAATTGTCTTTGATAACTTTGTAGTTTATTTTGATTCATTTTATATTTAGGACTTCCATAAATTAATGTTTTAATGTCTTCATGTTTAAGATCGGCTTCTTTCATCACAACTTTTGTCGTTGTCTCTTTGAAAAATGACAGAGGTACTCTTAAGGCAGGGTACTGAAAGATATTATAATCACTATTAAAAAATAATAACAAGAAACTTGAAAAAATAAACAACGAAACGGAGACGATAGATTGTTTATTAAAGATTATTTTTCTTTTATCGTTAATATTTTTAAAATAAAAGATTAGTCCTGCAAACATAAATATGAAACAGAATGAATTTGAAAAATTTAACTCACTAACCCCAGAGCCTAAGAACAGCCTAAAGTCGGTAAGTTCGACTCCCTCAGAAAAAGAGAGATCAAGAGGAGCATGGAGTATTTTATAAAAAATTTGATCGATAATTAGGAGAAGATTGTTTATAAAAAGAATACATGCCATTAATACAAAAAGATAAAAATTCCTAAACCTCTGAGAGGTTTTTTCATTTAAAAGTAAAACACCAATAATAAACATAACTAATTCAAACTGGCTAAAAAATATTACAAAAACATCTATTAAAGAATACTCGACAATATCAAAAAATAAACGTTCGAACATCAATAGTATGTAACTTATGTACAAAAGTGATGCTAAAATAATCGATGAAAGGCGTAGCTGAAGATTCGTTTTCATATTAATGTTTATATTTAGAGATTATATTGTTTTATATTATTAATCTCTGCTTTTTTAAAATTTGAAAAATACAAAAGAATTGCTCTACGAGTAACTTTTCGAGCTAATCTATACGCAATTTCATACTGAGTCTGTTTAGGATCATATGGGTGTATTTTTTTTCCAAATGAGTTTTTTGTTGGATGATCTAAAGAATATTTATCATGTATATATTTCGCCTTTTTGCTAAAGTCATCTTTTTTATTGTCTCGATAGTCCCAGTAGGTAATTTTAAGTCCTTTAAAGGTTGAGATGCTTTTCTCCTCGAGAAACTCATTTAAAATTTGATTTTGCACTTTAATAGGCAGTATTGAGATATTAGAATGAGAAATAAGATCTTGGATGATATGTAGAGCTTGCCCAAGCTTATAGATCGATTTTAAATATTTTTTCTCTGTTAAGTTATATTTTGCAATTTTAATTTCTTTTTTAAATTTTTCGTGACAATTTTTTATTGCTTCCATATGTGTCTTTTCTCGATTCCTATCACAATGCATACCGGCATCATCTATAAGATTCTGGTAATAATCAGCACTTACAATTCCTGAAACTAAAATTCTATAACTTATATAACTAAATCCCATTTGACTTGAAACGGAGTGAGTAATTCTTGAATGGACGTCATGGCCGTTTCTAGACTGATTACCGATTACTGAACTGAACCCAAAGCAAGTATCAAGAGCAACAGAAATGAATAATATAAAAAGCTTAATCATCTAGTTCATATTAACCTACAAACTAAAGTTGATCTAGTAGGATCTGCATTCCTTCCTTCCTCCTTCCTTCCCTCCCCTAAGGATATGCGAAGCTAAATGCTTAGCCGATATTATTAGATGATTGGTAAGTACGATGTCTAGCACCTCTTACCATGTATAATTTTCCTGAGAAGCTTACTCCAAATCAAGACAACCTTATTACGCCCTTTGAATATGCTAAAGAAGTAAACGAAGAAATTTAATGATATTTTACTTAAATCAGACTGCTCAACCTTAACATTCGAATAAAACGACGACCTTGGCACCGGGCCTACAAAGTCTCATGATACCTTTTTTTCTAGGTGCTAAAGATACGTTAGTTCTGAAAACCTTCATAAGTGGCAACCCCAGTACCAAAACTTAACAATAAAGGATATGAATCAGATGAACCGGAAAAAACTGAAGACGAATCTGAAAACTTACAGGACCCTGTAGAGGTTCATGCTAAAATTTAAAGAATACCCTAAACAGTATCTCCAGCACCCACCACCTCTTTTCCGTAGCACTAGCTGCCATAATGGGTAATACATATTTAGTTAATTATTTATTATCTAAAGGAGCATCCCCTAATCGTGATAAGTTTGGCCATAATCCTTTAAACACAGCTTATCTCTTTGAAGATTACGAAAAGAAATGGCTCGATTCCAAAAGATTAGACTTAAAATATAAAAAGTACTGTATCTTTCATTAAAACCTATAAGCATAAAATGGATAAACTTGAAGAAATTATGGTGTATTTAGTAAAACTAGCCAATGGTGTTAATACGAAGTTATTTAAGAAAAGGCCACATCCTCAGTGTACGGAAAAAAGGATTTTATCAAAAGCGAAGTTTACAATTATATAAATAATATTTGCATGAACCTATAGTTTTAATTAATTCAATTACTGAGTAAAATGTATTTTTTCTTAATAAATTTGCCTTGGGTTTAACTATTAAAGTAGAGTTCTTTGGAGGCCCGGGTGTCAGCATTTTTTTCTACTACTGTAGTGGCAAAAGTTTTGTCCATATCCAATCCCCAAAAACCTAGTGATCTACCCATCATAAAAGTCAAAATTAAGATTATAAATATTGAAAAGGAAGCTGGAATTTCAAAGACTATAAATGGGGATTCTATTTCCGAAGGCAGTTCATTTGAGATTGACCTCGGTTGTCAAACAAATAACATACTTACTTAAGGCTTTTGATCCATTCTTCATTTGAAAAACTTAAGACCCTTGTCTCTGATGGGGCGAATTCTATAAACAAGAATATCCAGGATATAATTCTGATTGATCTTCCAAGGTTGTTTTTGACCTTGCTTGGGAAAAAGATGTTCCGCCCGTTTAATATAGCCAGAAGAAAGATTAATGAGAGAAGCTGGTTTAATCTGGGGATGTTTCTCAGGCCTAACTGTTTTTAAATTATTCTTTTTCATATGCAATAGAACTTTTCCTATCCATTCCGTAGCTAAACTGCATTTTAAAGTCCAAGAAGCATTTGTATAACCAAAGATCATCGCGAAATTTGGAATACCACTTAACATGCTAGCTTTATAAGGAGTTGTTTTAGATATATTAATTTTTTCATCATCAATACTGATTTGAATGCCAGCAAGAAATTTTATTTTTAGACCAGTAGCAGAAACAATAATATCTGCCTTAAGCAATTCTCCGGATTTTAATTTAATTCCGTCTTCTGTCATGCTTGCAATATGGTCCGTGACGATTACAGCCTTTTTCGATTTTAAAACATTGAAGAAATCATTATCTGGAACCATACAAAGGCGTTGGCTCCAAGGATTATAATCCGGTGTGAAATGTTTCATTTGTGCAGGTGTTGCATCCAATGTGACCTGAATTTTCTTAAGTATTTCTTTTTTCGCCATATTTGGAAAAACTCTACAAAAAATGAAAATATACATGGAGTAAAGAATATTTTTCCATCTTATAAGGTGATGTGCGACTTGTTTGCTAAATATTTTTTTTAATTTCCCTGCGGCAGGATCAATTTGTGGAATGTTAGCAATATAGGAGGGAGAGCGTTGAAGCATTGTAACGAGTTTAGCTTTCTTTGCTAGACTTGGGATTAAAGTAATGGCCGTTGCTCCACTTCCAATAACTACAATATTTTTATCGCTATAATCTAACCCTTCATCCCATTTCTGGGGATGAACAAATTTACCTTTAAAATCGTTAATATTTGGAAATTTAGGAGCATATCCTTCATCGTAATCATAATATCCACTACACATAATCAAGAAATTACAGGTCATTTCAACGATCTTATTTTCTTTAACTAGCTCAACTTGAACTGTCCAAATTTGTTTAACAGAAGACCAACTTGAACTTACAATTTTATGACTGTATAGAATATTCTTATCAATTCCAAACTCATTCGCTGTGTCTTCTATATATTTTAAAATAGTAGGACCATCGGCCATAACCTTATCTTCCAGCCAGGGGCGAAAAGGAAACCCTAATGTGTACATATCTGAATCAGAGCGAATTCCTGGATATCTAAAAAGATCCCAAGTTCCTCCCATTCGCTCTCTTGCTTCGAGAACCAAATAAGTATGATCTGGACATTTATTTTGAACTTGATATGCAGCATTGATTCCCGAGAGACCAGCACCGATTATTAATACATCTTTATGATTTGAATTCATGGTCTGTAGCGTACGTCCTCGACCAAATGCAGGCAAGTATATTCGGTAATGGTGGAAACGTTGAAATGACTACAAAGTACTAGTAGTTAGTATCTTCTTATTTGCCGGCATTTAATACCTTCACTAGCTCACAGCGACGATGAGCAATCAAGCTCTGTATTTCAAGTTCACGCTCTTTTGATCGATAGGACTTAGAACTATGTGACAGTCCATCACCATCTATGATCAACCAAAAAAAAGGCCCATTCCCACTAACATCAATTGTTTCCATGTTACTGTGTTTCCTATAAGAGAGTTGGTAATCCTGAAGTTTATAATTGATTCTTTTGTATCCATCCATTTTTTCAGAAGTTCCATTTTTAATCATGATTTTACGCAATTGAATAAAATTTTCTTTTGTGAAGCAAGTTTTCTCCTTAGCTTTCATAACTCCACCTATTGCAAATACCATTAAAGAAAAGACAATAATTTTTTTCATAGATTTACCCTTGTGCTTTCTTTATTAAATGTAAGAACAAATCGAGTAAATTGATATCAAAAATGTGCTTTGCATAATTTGATGTCTCAATTATACTCCAAAAGGTGCATATTCTTATACTAATAATTTTTTTCATCATTTTCTTATATGGTCCTCAATTCCTGGCAAAAAAAACTATGGCCAAAAATCGATCCATAAATCTAAACGGTAAAACAGGCGAGGAATTTGCCCAGCACCTCATTTCAAAGTACCAAATAAAAGGAGTCAGCGTCGGGCAAACAGATCTTGGTGACCATTACGATCCCCTTGGAAAAACTGTCAATTTGAGTGCTGAAAACTTTGCCGGCACAGATCTCTCTGCCTTGGTCATTGCTGCTCACGAAGTAGGCCATGCCCATCAGGATCATACGGCTTATAAACCTTTGGCAACGAGAACCGCTCTCGCACTATTTGCGGGGAAGGTGGAACGAATTGGACCTTTTATCATGTATGCGACTCCTGTATTAGGGCTCATTACTCGCTCCCCTCGACTCGGCCTCTTTAGCCTTTGCGTGGCCATTTTTGTTATGGGGACTGGAGCTGTTGTCAATTTAATCACTTTGCCGGTAGAGATAAACGCTAGTTTTACACGTGCCATGCCTATGCTTGAAAAAGAGGGCATTAGCGAAAAAAATATTGATTCAGCAAAAGGTATACTTTGGTCTTGTGCTCTCACCTATTTTGCCGCCTCTCTGGCCAGTTTATTAAATATCTACCGTTGGTTTCGAATCATAAGGCGATAATTAATACATCTTTATGACTTGAATTCATAGTCTCTACCGTACTTCCTGGACCAAATACAGGCAAGTATATTCGATAATAGTGGAGGTGTTGGAAGCCCTGTAACTAATTAAACGTGTTCGTTAAATTTTGAAAGTAATTAATAAGCAATACAACTGGTTTTTAGAGTTTAATCTTTCTTCTATTGGGAGGAATTTTAGGAGTAATAATTTCCTCTAAATTATCCAATTTTTAAACACTACTTTAAATAAATGTGCAGTGCCTTTTTCAAGCTTATTAAGTCTTTTTGAATCGCCTTAGGGCTTTTCAATACAGAAGATAGCATTGCAACTCCATTTTCTGTAAATACAAAGGGATTATATCTTCTTCACCATACGAACTTGAGTTCGCATTTTGAATAGATAATAAAAGAGATGTTATAGGCGATTCAACAAAGAATACACCACCGATAAAAGTTATAAACATAGTGCAGATTAATATCTTCATTATATTTTCAAAGCGTTGATAAGTTCCAAACCAGGTAAATAAAGCTCCAAGTAAAGCGTGAATGATCCCCCATGTTTCAACACTCCAAAAGGGCATAAGAGAATGCCCGCTAATCCACAAGCACTGCTCAAGGCAGCACCGATGACGAAACTCTAAATTAGTAAATAAATTAAAAAGTAATATTGAAAGATTCGAGGAAAATGCCGCGACCATCCCTCGATTAGAGAGTGTCCTGTTTCAATTTGATACCGAGCAATTCCATCTGTTAAAACAAGTTTTAAAATACTTCCAAGAAGAATAGTCCAGGCAATTGCGTAACCGTATTTGGCCCCGGCCACTGTTGAGGCGACTAAATCTCCAGCGCCGACACCAGTAGCTGCTATGATTATACCAGGTCCAATAATTTTTTAATATTTAGTCATATAAGTTCTCCAATCACTCAATTTTTAGTATCGTTTCGGAATGAAAAAAATAATTAAGGCAGAACTTTCTTTTTCTCTTCTTCAGAGAGCAAGCCGCAGTAATCTGTTTTACCAAATATTTTATAACGATACTTGGCAATTAGATCGTAAAAAATATTAGAGATGAAGATAGGAATAAAAGAAAGCAAGATGGCACAAAACTTTGCCAAACCGCCCAAGCCTTTACCAATTTGAATAACTGCCAAAGTTTTGTAAGTTACAATTCCACAATCAAAAAATATGATGGAATCAAGCTGCGGGGCCATTTTTTCAATATTTAATTGTTTATAAGTTTCTCCGTTAATACCACTAAGCAAAAACTTATTTGTTTTATCGTGTTTATAAATAAAACGAGCATAAGAGTTACACAAAATACACTTAGAATCAAAAAATATAATCCTGCTTTGTTTTAATAAATCAATATTCAACTTATTCATATTCAATATAATACTCCTATGGAATAATAATGAGTATAAGAATTAGGGCCCATAATGATCAAAGTATTGGATTTATTTACTTCACAAGATTTTTATTATTCAAAAATGTTGTTTCAAAGGTCCTTGGCCTTTATCTACTTAATGGGTTTCCTCATAATGTTCAACCAGGGAAAAGCTCTTTTAGGGAAAAATGGCATTCTTCCAGCTCGAATATTTATCTCTAAAGTAAAATTTTCGCAAAGCCCAAGTATTTTTTATTTTTTTGAATCCGATCAGTTTATGACAATGATATCGGTTCTAGGGGCGATAATCTCAGTTCTGGCCATTTTTGGCATTACTGAAAAATATGGCCATGCAGTAAGCATGATCAGTTGGTTTATTCTTTGGATCACTTATTTAAGTTTCGTAAATATTGGTCAAGTTTGGTTTGGCTACGGTTGGGAATCCATGTTACTCGAGGCAGGATTTTTGGCCATTTTTCTTGGACCGGCCAATGTAGCAGCACCAGTAATTGTAATTTGGCTCATTCGTTGGGTGTGTTTTCGAAATATGTTAGGGGCAGGTTTAATTAAGCTGAGAGGAGATGAGGGTTGGCGTAATTTAACCTGCATGACTTATTATTATGAAACACAACCAGTCCCTAATCAATTAAGCATTTTATTTCATCGCTTACCCGTTTTTCTTCACAAAGGATCTGTGCTTTTTACTTTCTTTGTTGAAATTGTAGCTGCCATTGGGCTAATGCTACCCTGGTGGTTTGTTGGAGCTTTGGCCGGGGGAATAACAATCCTTTTCCACATTATTATTATATTGAGTGGCAATTTATCTTGGTTAAATTATATCTCCATCGTTCTTTGTATTCCCTGTTTTAGCGATGTTTTTTTCATACGCTTTTTCAATTTACCAGCAATCGCCACTGCTCCCCTCGCTATTGGACATCAATGGCTGGTTTATGTATTAGGCATATTTGTATCGTTTAAAAGTTGGGGACCAATTCAAAATTTATTTTCCTCTAGACAGTCAATGAATCGTAGCTTTGATCGACTACACTTGGTTAATACTTATGGGGCCTTCGGAAGCATTACAAAAGTTCGCAATGAATTAGTTGTACTTGGAACTATGGATGAGAATCCTGAAAATGCAAAATGGGAGGTTTATGAGTTTAAAGGCAAGCCAACAGATGTAAATCGAATGCCCTCCTTAATGAGCCCTTATCATTGGAAGATCGACTGGCAAATGTGGTTTGCAGCTTTTGGTGATTATCAACAATCTCCCTGGGTATTAAATCTAGTGGCCAAACTTCTTTATGCTGACCCTGACGCTCTAAGTCTTCTGGCCAGTGAACCATTTAATCGAAAAAAACCAAAATGGGTGAAGATTGATTACTATAAATACAATTTTCAAGATCCAGGTAAAAGTGGTTATTGGAAGAGAAAATATCTAGGAGAATGGTTGCCACCACTCAATTTAGAACATGAGTCTTTTCGCAATATAATAAAAAGTAATGACTGGGACCCTAGATAGAGAAGAGTTTATTTTACCTGTTAAAATTCGTACTAGCTCCTTGTACCACTTTTAAGTGATTTCGATAAGTTATAAATTTGTTACAAGTAAAAGTACATTGTTATCATATTTCTAACATGGTTACCATTAGGAAAGGCCTATGAAACCTGTTGTTGAATTTAAATATACTATATTTAATGCTCTATCTTGATCATTCTTGAAAATAAAAATGAACAAAATGACATCCCCGCCCCAATTCCAAATACCAGAGAAGGAGATTTAAGCCATAAGAAACCAAACAAAGCAGGTATAATAACTGCTGCAATATGGTTTATAGTAAATGAGATGCCTGCAGTTGAAGCAATATCTTCAGGATTCGCAATCTTTTGGAAATACGTTTTTAAGGCCATGGCCATTCCAAAAAACATATGGTCCAAAACATATAAAACTGCAGCTATGATTTTATTTTCTACAAAAGAGTAAGAACTGAAGATGAGCACAAGGCCTAAATATTCAAAAGTTAATATATTTTTCTCTCCAACTTGTGTGATTAAGTTTCCTATTTTCGGAGCTAGAAAAATATTCACTGCATAATTCCCAATATACAAGATACTTATCTCCTGAACAGAATATCCAAATTTTTCAACCATCATAAAACCAGCAAAGACCATGAATATTTGTCTTCTGGCTCCACTTAGAAATGTTAAAACGTAGTAGAGCCAATATTTTTTCCGTAATATCATTTTTTTTCTTTGTTCTGTTTTATTTTTAAATTGAGGGAAATAAATATATACAAAAGATAGTAAAAATAAACCAATTAAACAAGCTGATAAATAAACAGACTTATATGACGTATTATAAAAAGTCATTAAAATCCAAACCAATGAATAAGATAATATTGAACCAATCGCGGTTAAAGACATAAGTTCACCCATGAAAGTAGGTAATTTTTCTTTTGGTATCCATTGTAAAGTCAAAGATTGATTCATAGTCTCAAAGTAATGAAATCCAACTGACATGATAAAAGTCATTCCATATAGCGCAGAAACTTGATCTGAGCAGCCAGTTGCTCCAACGCCAATACACATTAATGCTAAGAAGAAGATTGCTAAACTTTGCTCTTTGAAAAATAATAATAAATAAATTGAAGCAAATGCTAAAAGGCCAGGTATTTCACGAATAGATTGTAAAAATCCTATTTCTTTTCCTGTAAAAGAGGCATAATCAACAACATAATTATTTAGTAATACCTGCCATACTGAAAAGGTGAATGGCATAATAAATGCAAAGAAGTAGAGTAAGTGTTCTGGTGTTTTCTGTAATCTAAAAGTCATTAGATACTAACTTTTTTTTTACTTATATTTTTATTAAAAAAGCGCATAATGAACTTTGTCCCATGTTGAATTATACCTGGTTTTCGCGGAGTTGATTTAACATCTATTAAAGCTCCTATATCACTCAACGTTGCGTACAGAATAGGCATTCCAAAACCTGTTCCAACTTCTCCATGTGTTCCTTTTTTACTTGTTTTAATATCTGCTCTAAATATATTTTCTAACACATCAGGTTCTATACCTTGTCCACTATCTGCAAAGGTTACATCAATAAAGTCATTTCCGTGTTCTATAGTAATTGTAATTTCCCCATCAATATCCATAAATTTAATGGAATTAGAAAAGAGATTATTAAATACTTGGTTCTTTATTGTTACTTTATCTGCATATAGATAGATATGGGCATGCTCTTTAAAATTATAATTTACTTTAATATTTTTGTTTTCAATCTTATCTTTGAAAATAAATAATGAATTTTCTATTATTTCATTTAAAGTGACTTCGACAATATTCACATCAATAATCCCAGAGTCTATGGCCTGTAGACTTCTTGTATGATCTAAAATATCTTTTATCATCATAGATGATTTTTCAATTCCATCAATATACTTTACAATTTTTTCTGGTTCCTCTGGCATTTTTTTCTTTATCGCTCTCACACGTCCCATTATAATAGTTAATGGATTAGCTATATCATGACTTACAATACGAAGTAGTTTTTTTATAGAATCATTTTTATTTGCAAGAGAGTTTTTATATAATTCTCTCATATGGATAAATAGGAACATTAAAACAAGATTAACTAAAATATAACCAAAAGCTATATTAGCATGGGACCAAGTTCTGCCAGTATCAGTTATAATGTCTTTGGTATACCCATTAAGAAAATAAAGTGAAGATACAGAACAGACAGAAACCACTGACCATCCAATTAATAATTTTTTTCCCAAAATTATTCCGGCAATTAAAGGGAGCACTGAAAACCAAATAATAGTTACAGAATAAAATCCTCCAGTAAAAAAGGCATGTGTATATTGAAAGATAAGGCCAGCTCCAATAAAAACATTAACTGCTGATAGTACAGAGTGAGTATATTTATAAATAAGTGGTGCAAAAAAGTGAACAAGGGTACATGTAAAAGCTATAATTCTAAGAGTTTCACTGTCTATGAAAAAATAACTATTGAAAGAGTAAGACCACATTAATATAGAAGTAAGGAGAACAGCAGTTAAAAGTCGGTGTATTTCATCACCGCCTTCAGGGTGTGAAAAAAGTTTGTCTTTAACTATCCATAAATAAATTTTGTTATAAGTCTTGTAAATAAGTTTCATGTACTTTTATATCTTTACTTGATTATTATAAAGTTTATTATAACCATATTCCTTATATTTAATAAGTTAATTCAACTCTTATTTTTTCTTATTGGAGACAAAATGACAGAAAAGTTTAATGCCAGTGATTTTTATTGTGATAGACAAGGTCCATGGCCACAGCCATCACCAACTCATCCATGGGGGGAATCTCCTTCAGTTCTTCATCTTCCACTTAGAGAAAAATTTGATTGGTGGACCTTTGTTGGCTCAAGATATTTAGCAACATTAGGACTAACTCCCTATTACTTTTTAAAAGGGCTCTTTCAACCAGGATTAAAAGAAGTATCAGATAGCCGCTTTGAGTGGTTTTTAAATGAAACAATGTTATCTAAATTCTTAACAGATAAGCTTGACGATATTGACAAAAATATTTTCAAAGAAGTCTTAAAAGATACTAAGAAGAATTGGTATATAGTTGACTTAGAAGCTGTGAAAGTTGTTAATACTTTTAAAGGTCTTCATTGTAGTGGTAGTAAAACCTTACTATATAAGATAGATTCTCATCCTAATCACGAAGGCGGAGAAAGATATATTGTTCACTCTATCTACATAGATAAAACAAATATTATTTTTTATCCTAAAGATGGAGAAGCATGGGAACTTGCAAAGTATTTTGTGTTACAAGGTGGTGCCCTATGTTCAACTTTAGTAACGCATCCTATTCAACACTTCCCGAATGACAGCATTAATGCAATAGTTAAGACAGCACTTCCAAAGAACCATCTTCTTTATAGATTGTTATATCCTCATCTGAGATTCACTCTCCAATTGGAAAATGCCGTACTTAATTACAAATCATCACTTCTTCAAGAAAAATGGTGGATGGTTTATGCACCTTACCCCGGCGGGCCTGATGGACTTAGAGAATTATTAGTAGAAGGCTTTAAGGGAATTAAAGGAAATGCATCTTATCCACCATTTAGTTTTCCTATGAAAGAACCAAATTTTGAGACAAAATATGGAATATATCTTAGAACATATTACAAAGTTATCTCTAACTTCGTTGGTAAAATAATTAAATATATTCCAGAAGATGAAATCTGGACTAAACGATGGGCAAATTATGTTAATAAGAATGTAAAAGATTTTCCTAATGGAGATGCCATTTTTAAGAATGATAACTTACATAAGGCCGTCACTTCCTTTCTTTTTACCATTACAGTAGGTCACTCTGTAGACCATTATAATTATGGAGCATTAGACAAAAGAGAAATTCCATTAAGACTAAGACAAGCTCCCCCAACTAAAGAAACCAAGCTAAAAAAACGATCTAAGTTATGTAATCCTATCGATCTTATGAAGTACTATCTAGCAGACAGCCTTTTTTTTAGCCCCTCTACAGTTACTAGCTTAATTGATACAGAATATAATTTCCTTGAAAAAGGACAAAGAAAAGCTGTTCAGGAGTTTAAAGAAGATTTAATCAATGCAGAAAAAGAACTTTTAAAAAAAGGTATTAAGTATATGCCATTGAAAGAAATTGCTGCGAGTGTACAGTTTTAAACTAATTCGCAAGAAATCATCAACTCCATTTCACGAGATGGTCTCGACCAAATAAAAGTGAGTACTGAAACACCGACTAAAAAAATAATTACTTTAATAAAAAGCACAACATCAACAAAATATAAGGAATAAGTGAACAAAGGAATTATCATAGTTGTTGCATAAATTTTTGCTTTTAGCCTTATCACTTTTGACTTTTCCCAGTCGCAAATCATGCTACCAAAATACTTATTGTTAATGAGCCATTGATGTAACACTATTGAGCCTTTACTATAAAAGTACGCAGACAAAAGCATAAAAGGAGTCGTTGGAAGAATAGGCAAAATAACTCCTATTGCTCCTAAGATCAATGATAGATGCCCTAAGGTCAAAAATAAATATTTCGCAGTGTATCTAAACATAATCTTATTTAACCATACTTTGTAGCATTATTTAAGCGGCTTTTTTCATATTCGGCTCAGGAATAATTAAAAACTCGTCACTATTATAACGTTTTTCACATTCTGATGTTGATTTTTTTATAAGTGCATGAGCAAATGATAGATCCAACTTAATTAAGCGATCTGTGAGTTCTTTACTGGCATCAACCTCTATCAAAGATTCTAACAATAATTTTGAACGAAGCTGATAAAGTTCAGAAGTTATATACATATGCTTATGAGCAGGTACGGGGAGCTTTCCACAATATACCTTTTTGCCTCCAAGGCCTCCTTGTAAAAAATCAACTTGCTGTAATTCGATAATCTCTTGTTTTACAGAATTAAAAAACTGATTTAACCAAGGATGTTCGTAGACCTTATCATAAAAGACTTTGCACATTTTTTCCAACATGGGTCGTCCACCAAGTTCTTCATATGTTTTTTTCTTACTCATGATGACACCTTTGACTGATCACAACCAATTTACATATGTTCAGGAATAATTCTTTAGACTAGTATATAATATTTCCCGATACAGACATAAGACTTATCGTACAAATTACTGTTATATGTAAAAACACTTACCATGATTACGACTTCCTACCAGCGTATGTATCGTCTTTTCGGCATCAAATACAATTGGTGTCACATACGCGGATATTTATGACGTTACTCATGATTTTTAAATAGAAGAGCATATATTGTGACTTTAATTATTGAGGATATAGGTCCTAGCTTGGAACAACGATTTAATTAATTGATACCAGCAGACTTATCTCCGGCGCCATCTCCCATATTCACAAAGCTTCCTAACTAACTGATATTGAAGTTGTGTGAAGAGAGTTTATGACCTATAATCTGCTACAGTAAAATTCAACTATAATGCTAAAGGTTAAATACAAATAGGAATCATAATGGAATCAATTTTAAATCAAACATTAAAAAATTCATTAACAAACAGTAAGTTTAATATGTGGCGCGCATGTATGGCCGTAATTCATCTCGATGGCAAGGTCACTCCAGAAGAAAGAAAATGGGCTGAAGAGAAAATTAAATACATTCCCTTTAACGACGAACAAGAGCAGATTTTAAAAAGAGACTTAGAGGGAGGACTTCATTTATCAGAAGTGATAGCTAATGTTTCTGATTCAAAAGACAAGGCATTTCTTCTGTATATGGTAAGAACTATAGGATTTATTGATGGAAGTTTTTCAGATTCAGAAAAACGGGCCTTTAAAAAGTTAGAAGAAGTTATTATGAATAATTTAGATATTTCGGCCATAGAGAATCAAATTTCTGAAATGGAAAAAGAGTCCTACCATGAGGACAATGTTTATAAACGAACAAATGAACACTCATTGCTTGAGAAAATGTATCGTGGAACTCAGAAGTACTGTAATCAGGGTAATTACAAGAAGCCTGAAGAGAAATAAAATTAGGCTTACCTTCTTTATTCTTTACTGCACCGGCTGCCTCTTCCGCCTACTGCCACATACATAACTTAATATATTTAAAGAGCTGTTACCATGAAAATAATATTAAAGTATTTAAACAAAACTCCGATGATACATGGACAATAAATGGAGATCATAAATAACGGTTTCATTCACAAAGTTTAATTTAGTTAAAGATTATTACTCTAGTAACATAAACGACATTATCTTTTTGTCGTTGTGTTGGTATTTACCCAAAAAAAGCAGATAAAGCAAAAGTGTTATCTAAGCTCTTCTTTAGTTTTAAGAAGAAGAGCTATGTAGTATTAGGTACAGCAGAAAATCTAGGAAACTGGGGTTAGAAAAAGAAAAGAACAAGTTTAAAACTTTTGTATTTTACATTAAATAAATATTTATAGGAAAACTCATGGATCTACTTGAAATTTTTTACTTAGAAAATAATGAAAGAACATATTATAAGGTAGCTGATGGCCATATAATTGTGCTTGATATGCCCTTTAAAGATGTGAGGCAGAGCTTGACTGACAGATATGAAGGTTATTATATAAAATTTATTCCAGACTCATCCTTGAGACAACATTATCAACAAGTAAGTAAAAGCGCAGCTTAAGTGCTCTTTTGATAGGCAATAGATTGCACTGAATCGATACTTAAGCTATTAAGAAAGCATAGACATTCGACTTTGATAAATTTTTAGAATTTTAATTTAATGATTCTTGGGGTTATAGATCATAAACTTAATACCTACGGTATTGCCCATTAATTTAAGGTCATATTCTTGGGTGCCATCAGCAAAGCCATGTTTTTGATGGAAATAACTTAACCTGTTTTCATAGAAAATACCAAATCTTTCTTTTGGTAGATTATATTCTAATCGGTTCGTTATGCTGCCGCCAAACCCTTGTATTTTAAATTTATCGGTATAGTGCTCCAGTTCACCTGCACCCCGCAAAATAGAGATATTTCGTCCTGTGGTAACCCCAAGGGCCACACTTGGAGTATAAACGAGACTTCCTGCTTTTCCATTTAACAATTTTATTCGTCTACCATAACCAACTTCAAACATCATCTCCATGGCGGTATTTTGATTACGAACTAATGTCATATCACCAGGACTCAAGGTACCATCAATTTCAGTATTATGATCGATAGGCACAACCCCATCGACAGCGATTCCATCAATTGTCCCAGTAACATGTTGTCTCTGATTTTCCTGTTGAAGAAATTTAGGGTGAAAAGCTGATAGAAAAAATTCATTCCCATTTCTTTCGTGGTTTCGGTGTCTAGGATTATTGCTTTGTGGAGACCTTCGCGGTTTTCTGCTTTTCCTAGGAGGGTTAGAATTGAATCTGTGTTCATGTCGGTTAAAACGACTTTGCCTTCTGATTCTAGGTTTTCGAAGAAGAGTTTTTTTGTCATGGGGCTTCCTAATATTTGAATAGGTGTTTTTATCTTAATAAGTATAGTTGCATTGGTATGGTATTTATATTGTATGTTCGGCGCCTAGCCTACGGTATAAGTTTCTGGCACC
>JABGXW010000137.1 GCA_018675575.1 Bacteriovoracaceae bacterium
AAATTAAAAAACCTAAAAATCCAAGGTGTCGATAAAATTGAATCTATTTCTCGAGATATAGCGGAAATGCTGATGACTGATGCTTCAGATGCTCCAGGAAGATTTGGAGGGGTAGAATCAGATTTTTATGAAGATATTGTTTGGTCTGTCAGTTTAAATAAAGCGTTCAAAAGAGGCTTGGCTGAAACACTTAAAAGTCTATTTAAACTTAAACATGAGGTTAATAACTTACCAGAAGCAGGGGTTAGCGGAGAGTTGAAAAAAGAGTTGTATGAACCTTTTGAATCTGTTGGGCAGAAGATTCGCCACCCTGAATTTTTTAATTTTGAAGCTGACTTTAATAGCCTTTCTACTGAGATAGAAGCCGCAATAGATAAGAGTTCTGTAAAACAAAAAGAAGAGATAATTAAACTTTTGAAATCAAGTGTTGAGATTCTTGTTAACAAGAGAGAGTGGAGGCAATTAAGCAAAGAAGAACAGAATAATGTTTTAGCTGAAATGGATGAAATCAAGTTAAAAATAGATTCTTCTGATTTAAATTTGTTAGATCTGATCAATAAATCTTACGAAGCACAACTGAAAATTTCTAAAATCAGTGAAAATGTTAGTGCGTTAGCGCATGAGAAAAAGTTGAAAGAAATTGAGGAAGCACAGAAGTCTGGAGAGAAAGTTTATATTAATTCGATATCTTGTTCTCGAAACATTAACAGTATAGAAAAACTAGAAGACTTGAAAAATGAAATAAATAAAACAGTGTCTGAAGCAGCAGGCTTTAGTCGCGTTGATATTTTATTTTCCCTAGAGGATTAATAATGGCATTGTCGAAAGATTGTAGACATATATTGCAAAAGTTTGTCTTAGAAAATAAAAAAATACTGATCGACGAGTTTCGTAAAACCCTTGAAGGTACCTATGGAATCAATTACAAGACGGGGAAGATCGAAGAAGTTAATACTTTAAACTTTGAAAACGATAAAGAATTTGAGTTGGCGATCATGTTTAGAGCGAGAATTAAATTCTACGAGAATGATTCTGAGGGGGGCAAAATCGATCTAATAGATAGGCTTTGTCGTGAGCTATGTTACACAATACTGAATAGACTGGTCGCACTAAAAATCTTTGAACAAAAAGAAATTATTTTAGAAAGCATTAGTAGTTCTTACAGTTCAAAGGGTTTTATCTTGTTTAAAAGGGTTGCAGATACTTCCTTGGGAGATAGTTATGAAACCTACAAAGCATACTTGATATCATTGTTTGAAGAACTTTCTAGTCTGGTAAGTAGTATTTTTGATCAACAAGACGTGTTTTCAGCTTTTTTTCCGAGAGAACCTATATTATTAAAAATCTTATCTGAAGTTAATTCTGAGTCAATTAGTGAGATTTTGAAAAGCGAAGAAAGCTTGGGGTGGATATACCAGTACTTTAATCCACCAGAAGAACGTAAGTTGATGAGAGATGTAAGTTCTCAGCCTAGAACATCTAGAGAGCTAGCTGTTAGAAATCAGTTCTTTACACCAAGGTATATTGTTGATGAACTCGTTCAGTGTACCATAGGGCGACTCTGGTTATCAAAAACTCAATCTCCAGAAATGTGGATTTCAAAGTTTCCAAAGTTAAGGCAGTTTGAGGATGATATTTCGAAATCTGAACTAATTGATCCGAGAGATATAAGAGTGATCGATCCTGCTTGTGGATCAATGCACTTCGGATTGTCTTCGTTTGATTTGCTATATGAAGTGTATATCGACTACTGGGATACGTATGAGCGTAAAAAAACTTTTGGAATAACTTTAAGTCCTAAACAGTTAGAGCTTTATAACCAATATGATAGCAAAGAGTCTTTCGAAAATGGTATAGGGGCTTGTATTCTGGAGTTCAACTTATTCGGAGTCGATATAGATGTAAGAGCTGGTCAAGTTGCAAGTCTTGCTCTGTGGATTAAATCGTGCTCAAAGACGATATCAATAGGTGGTCAACTTTCAAAAGAAAATAAATCAAATATTATTATTGCTAAGAATTTTCCCGCCGAGAGCTCTTTTTTTGAATTTTTGAAAGAAAGTGTTACTGATGAGCTTAAAGATTATTTGGAGTCTTTGGCTGTTGCATCTACTAACCTTTCCGAGCTTGGGGTATTGGTTGATATGCCAAATAATGGCGAAGTTGCTTTAAATAATGTTGTTACTTTAATCAACGAGCGGATAAAGGATTATGGTGCACAAAACCCTGATGATTATTATGATGCCCTAATTGCATGTCGTCAGATCATTGATATAGTAAAGCTTCATGAAATCCTGGATAAAGGTTTTCATGTTGTCTTGATGAACCCCCCCTTTGGCAGCTTTTCAGCTAATAGCTCAAATGAGTTAAAGAAGCGTTTTAAATACCACAGTAATAATTTGATATGTACTTTTATATCACGAGCACTTGAAGTCTCGAGTGATTTTGTAGGAGTTGTTCTCGACAGAACTGTTTTGATAAAAAACAGTTACGAAAAATTTAGGAAAAATGAAATACTTAATAGTAATCAATTAGATTCTGTTTATGACTTTGGATATAATGTTTTAGATGCAAACGTAGAAGTCAGTGCAGTTGTTTTGAACAAAAATAGAAATTCTAGTGATGTTCATTGCTATGATCTAACTCAAGTAGATTCAAAAGAAAAAGAGATCTTAAATAATAAAAGATTAAAAAAGATATCTTATGTTAGCTTTAAAGAAATGCCATTTTCTGCTATTAATACTGAGGTGCCTGACTTCTTTTTAAAAATGGTGGAAAGATT
>JABGXW010000138.1 GCA_018675575.1 Bacteriovoracaceae bacterium
ATATTTTTTTCCTGAGTATTTTGAAGCTTTCTTACTGTTTAAAGTTAGTTTTCTTCTTATGACGCTATAAATGAGAATATAACTAATACCATATAAAATACTTGCCACGAGAGTCACCTTATAATTGACTACAATGAGTCCAATCATAATAAACAAAATGGTAAAAAATCTGGCATTTAAAGTAAGAAGTTGAACAACAATATTATGGGTAAGCCTAACGACTTCGTGGACAATATTCTTGGTTAAAATAGAGCTATTTTTTTGGGTATGAAAAAAATAATCTTCTGAGAGATAGCTCTTAAAGAGACGGACTTCGAGCTTTCGACCAATTTGATAACCAGAATAGATCATAAACCATCTCATTCCTAAATTGAGAACATTTCCAATGAGAATGAATCCAAAAACTATACCTCCTAGGATAACGAGAAATTCGTTGCTTGTTTCACAGGTGAAGAAGTCAAAAATAAAACGGAGATACTTATTGGTATTGATACTCTCTGGGGTTGCAACTACTGCCATAAACGGAGCAATGGAAGCTATTCCTATAACCTCAAAAAGGGCAATAAATATGACCATAAATTGCATGGCAAGAAGGTTTTTCAATTGCTTAATATCGAATATTGAAAAGAGCTTTTTTAAGAAAAACAATTGAGTGAATCCTCGACAATTTTGAAATTTTCTGTATTTTTTGCCTAATCGTCAAAATTTAACTATAGCTTACCAATATACTTTCAAATAGGGAAAAAATAATAATTAAAATGTCGCGACGCGCACAAACGGGGGGGGGAAATGTCCTCACAAAAAAAAGAAAATACTGACAATCTTAAATACAAAGAATTTATCCATAATGAAATTAAGAGAGATAAGGAGAGTTTTTGCCCAATACGGAGAGAGCGCCAATTTAATTTTCTCTGGCCTAAGATAAAAGAAAACATTTCTGAAGGGCGAACTTCATTTTTGGATCTTTGTTGTGGGCATGGGCGTCTTATTCATTTCCTAGAGAAAGATTTTTCATATTTAAAAATTCATGGAATAGATTATGTTGAAGAATTCATAAACGATGCCAAAGAAAAATTTGCCAATAACTCAAACATTACTTTTGAGTTAGGTGATGCTTTTAATCTCTCCGAAGGCCATAAAAAGAAATTTGATTGTACGATAAATTACAAAACTCTTTCATGGTTGCCTTATTATACTAGAGTAATTGAGGAAATGATAAAGGTAACCAAGAGTAGAATCTATATAACTTCTCTCTTTTGGGATGGCGATATTGATTTCATTACAAAGATCTATAATAACGCCTCAGAAAATGATCAAACTCATGTTTACCTCAACACTTATTCTCTTCCAAAATTTAAAAATTTTTGTTTAAATAAAGGGGCAAAAGAAGTTCTTAGCACGGATATGAGGCTCGATATTGATATCGAACAAAAAGATAATCAAAATGAACTTCACACTTTCACACGTAAGCTTGAAACTGGTGATAGGATCGAGCTCACAGGTGCTGTGGCATTAAACTGGAAACTAATCGAGATAGTTTTATAAGGCCAAAAAAAATGACGAGTTCAACTGAAAGAGATCTTCAAGAATATGATATCGTTTTTATTGGAACGAGTGTTGTTTGCATACTAGAAGCTGTTTATAGGGATTTTTGCGGAGAAAAAGTTCTGATGGTTGAAAAAGCTGACAAGCTTGGTGGAGCATGGAAAACCCTTGAAATATTTGGCTATGAGAATGTAGAAAATGCAATTCATTACCTTTTACCTGACAAAGAAGGCTTTAAGTTTTTAACTAATTCTATGAACATGGGCCTTGAGCCTTCAACAGGAAAATATCGACTTTTTGAAAACCCTATCTTGGGAATGAAAAAAGTTTCATATGATAATGTATTCAGTGGTTATTTAGGAGAGGTAGATAAAAGTGGTTGGAAATTAAAAACATTTAAAGTTTTATTTAACTCGATTTCCCAACACCTCAAAGGAAAAAAAGGGAACTCTGTATATTTTAAAAATGGTTGTTCAGAGCTTTTGAGTCATGCGAAATCTCTTCTTAGTAATAGTAAAATTGAAGTGTTTTACTCATCAAATGTAAATGACATTTTTTTTGACAAGGGTTCTAAAAAAGTGAATCTCACCATCAATAAAAATGATGATGAAAAACAAATTGTTTCTAAAAAACTATGTGTTACCCACGGGTCTAAGATAACTGAGTTGAGAGACAATAGGGGCTCGATAAAGGTAAATAATAAAAAAATTTATCGGCCTGCTGTTCACCTATTAGTTGAAGATAATTTTAAGTCAGATATTTTTGAAGGAGTTTTTACCAATAATAAGCTCATCAAATATTGCCATGATATCACTCGCTTTTGTACGCCACTTAAAAGAGGACAGAAAGTTTTTGTTTTTGCACTTTGGGAATCAGTAAATAATTATGAAGGTGTCTTTAATGATCTTTTTAATATAATTAAGTCTGTTGAAATAGTGGGTCCAAAGTCTCAATTATTGGATGGTCTGTGGTGGGACGTGTTTCTTCCTCCTTTATTCGATGAAGACTTGGAACTATTAGAAAAGGAGTTTGGAGAACAGGTTTTTACTTTAAAAACAGAGAATTTCTCCAGGGCGATGGGACTCTATGGAGGCCGCTGGTCTAGTAAAATTCCCCCTGTTAAGCAAAGCGTCGAGAGGTAGTCTTACTGTTGATAATTTCCTATGAATCATTAGTTAAGTTGTAAAGCTTATGATAACTTTCATCAAAAAAGGATATACCAATGACTAAGCGCACCTTAATTGTCGGAGCATCAGGTCTATTAGGAAGTTCTCTGACTCCTTACCTCCAAGAGAAGGGTTATGAGGTCTTAACTCATTCAAAGTCATCGTCTACAGATTATGTAGGGGACCTCTCTGATTCTTCGTTTACAAGCAGTATGTTAAATGATTCCAAACCAGACTTTGTTATAAATCTGGTTGCCCTTACAAATGTTGATTATTGTGAAAAATACTCTCAGGAGGCCTATCTTGTAAATGCAAAGTCAGTTGAAAATCTAGTTCAGAACTTAAATGAAAAATCTCATCTCATCCAAATCTCCACAGATCAAATATACAACACAGAAGGTGTAAACAGAGAGGAAAGTTTGAGTTTTTGCAATTCTTACTCCTTTACTAAATATATTGGTGAGCTTTATGCCTCCCAATTTTCAAATACTACAATTTTGAGAACTAATTTTTTTGGCCCTTCAAAATGTAAGAAACACAGAAGCTTTAGTGATTGGCTAATTGCAAATTTCAGAGCTGAAAATAGCATTAATCTCTTTGATGACATCTATTTTTCTCCATTGTTTTTAAACACCATTTGCAAGGTTATCGAAATGACAATGATAAAAGGTATTTTTGGGACCTTTAATGTTGGTTCTCGCGATGGGATGACTAAAAAAGCATTTGCTTATGAAATTGCTAAAAAGTTGAATTTAAGTTTAGAGAATACTGAAATTAGTAATTCGACATTGGGGAACCTTCTCGCAAAGCGACCTCTTCACATGATAATGGATTCAAGTAAGTTTGAGAAGACATATGACTTTAAATTACCTACTCTTCTTGAAGAAATATTAAATAA
>JABGXW010000139.1 GCA_018675575.1 Bacteriovoracaceae bacterium
GCCACCTCATACTGCCGGGCAAACCCGGGCAAGGCCTCCAGCAAGTCCTTTTTTCTGGGCGACTTCCCATTGCGAAGCTTCAACGATATTTATGCTAGAACTTAAAATTAGGATTATAAATATTAAGTGTTTTATCATCATTTTAAATTCTCCCTTTAAATTATCTAATTAAAGTAAATATTGAATAACTACAGTAGAGCTTTCTTTGTTATAGATTCTACGAGAAAATATGAATTAAGTTGCTACTTTTATTCTTATGAGTTTTAATCAATGAAATACAGCGATTGGAGCTCTAAGGACGGTAAACCACCGAAAGAAGGTGACCATATTGCGAAATATCATCATGGCCTAAGTATAGACTAGAGATAAAACATCACTTCTTAGGGGAATTTAATTTTAAAATTTCTTTAGCAGTAGTTCTGTCACAATTAAAGAAGACTAAGAATTTTATCAACGAGTCTAATCAATGCAGCAAAGAGTGCTATTTTGTAAATCCATCTAAAGATTTTATCTTCAATCTTACCTAAGATCATAATCCCAACCTTAGTACCAATTAGAGAAACAGCTGCCATAAGAAAGATTGTAAGAGTATAATCGAGATAGGGGAAGCCAATATAAAGGAAGACTGGTATCTTAATAAGATGACCCATTATTTGCACAGAGGCCTTAGTGGCAACTATATTCTCTTTTTCCCAGTCTGATCTTAGAAAAAAGGGCGCCATAAAGGGGCCAGTCGCTCCTATTAATGGCCCTAACACACCTACAAAGAAACCAATAAATACAAATGCCCAAAAAGGTATCTTTAGGGCAGGTAATTTCTTAGGTTTAAAAAGTGTATAAATAATGAGTCCTGCAATTAATGACAATGGTACAACTTTAGAATCTACTTGTTTAATAAAATAAACAGATGTGAGCCCTCCAAAGGGGAGGCCAATCAAGAAGTATAAGAAAACAGGTTTGATAACGTGTATACGAAGAAGCCAGGTTCTTGTAGTGTTACTAACTAATTGAACCAATCCGTGAATGGGAATAATGATATTCAAAGGTAGAAAGAAGGTCATTATAGAGAGGAGTACAATTCCTCCGGCCATTCCAACGACTGCTGAAATTATACTAGTCAAAAATGCTGAAAATGTGAGGCAAGAGATCATTAAGCTTATAATATTTTCCTTATTTCATAAAATTGATGAATTTTTTTATCTCTAAAGTCTTTAGGTATGGATTGGTAAGAAATATCTTTTATTTGATACTTTTCTTTAAGATCTGAAGCTAGCTTAAAAGATTTTTTATTATTTGAAAAATATAATACCCCATTAGATTTAAGAAGCAGCATACAATTAGTAATAACTTGAACATGATCTTGTTCAACCTCAAACTCTTTGTCCATTGATTTTGAGTTCGAAAATGTTGGAGGGTCTAAAAAGATCAGATCGAATTTATTGTCTGAAGTTATTTCTTGTTGAAGGTAGGTAACAGCTGAATTTTTTATAAATTGATGATTACTAATACTTAACTCGTTTAATCTGAAATTTTCTTTTGACCACTCTAAATATGTATTTGAGAGATCTACATTTGTCGTGATATATCCAGCTGATGCAGCAGCTACTGAAATAGAACTTGTATAGCAAAATAAATTAAGAAGCTTAAGCCCTGTACCTTGGCTTTTTGTTAATTTTTTTCTAAACGGGCGGTGATCCATGAAGAGACCAGTATCGAGATAGTCAGTGAGATTAATGAGATAATTTAATCCCAGTTCTTTAATGATAATTGTTTGTTTCTGTTTTTTTATCTTTTCATACTGCTTAAGTCCTTTTTGTTTAAAGCGTCCTTTTATATGAATATGGCTACGAGGGATATTTAATAATTCTACAAGTGCATCTAGAGTTTCCATAAAATGATCTTCTTTTCCTTCATCCATTTTGGAATTCATTCGAGGCCAAATAATGACATGTTCTTCTCCGTAAACATCTATTACGTAGGGGTACTCAGGAATATCTTGATCATATAGTCTAAAAGACTCAGTTCCTTCTTTAATTAGAACAAGCTTTGTCTTTTTAAGATTCTTCTTAAGTCTATTTAATATCATAGTGTTTGTTTAACATAGTAAATCTATTTTGGAAAAATTTTACAGATTTCAACATCAGCTGGGGCAATTTTTTGAACGATAATCACTCCCCTCTTAGTCAAATTAAAATTTGCCAAAGGAATATGTATTTTTTTAATTTCTTGATTATTGTAGGATTTAATATTGGCCCCATTAGCAATTTCTTCAAGATTTGGTTTACTGTAAAAAACGAGTTCAAAACCCCCATTGTATTCTAGCTTGTTATTGTTTTCAGGCATTAATACTCCACGAACCTGATTATTATCGATTTCACAAAGGGTGTAGAAGGCAAAACCACCTGAATGATATCTATATTTAGATTCTTCAAGCATCCGTTTTTTTTGACTATTAGTTAAAGTTTTTAAAAGTATTTTTCTTGCAAAATCTCCATATGCCGCTTTATATTTTTCCTGATAAAGTTTCTTTTTCTTATTTCTGCCTTTCTTGGGACAATTATTTAACGCCTTAATCCTTCCGAAATTTTCCTACCAGATTGAACATCATTTATCGCTATATATTTAATTTCTGATAAGCGACAGGATTCTAATATATTATCTTGGTAAATTCGACGATAAAGCTTTTTTAACTTTATTTGTTTTTCTCTATGGCAATAATTAAGGAATTGTTCGTCTGGAAATAATAATCTCTCTGCCGCAATTTTGGCGGCATTTTCAGTTCTTTTTTCTGAACAAGTACCACGTT
This sequence comes from Bacteriovoracaceae bacterium, assembly GCA_018675575.1. Lineage (GTDB taxonomy): Bacteria > Bdellovibrionota > Bacteriovoracia > Bacteriovoracales > Bacteriovoracaceae > M0603. Next base: position 2,807 of record JABGXW010000139.1, read on the forward strand.
TAAAAAATTGGTATTTCGTTTTTACCATTCGAGGCGGGGTTATGCGTCTTTGAGGCCGTTGAAAATTTATTCCTGCCTGATCACATAATTGATAAATTGTTAAATTTTCTTTTGAAAGATTCATTCTAGAAGAAACGGCCATATTAATATTTTCAATTTGATCAGGAGAGCATTGCTCATTCATACGCGCCCTATAACCTGATCTATAATGAAGAACATATTCCCTGGGTGAATAGTCTTCCATTTCACCACAAATTGAGGCCGACTTTATGGGGATTGGAGACCACCACTTTCCAGCATCTTGTGAACCTTTTTGAAAAGCAGTGTTATTATTGCATTCAAAAGAATTAAAACCAAATGTACGTTTTAAAAACGAGCAAGAGCTAATAAGTAAAAGAATGTTTATTAAAATTAAATACTTCAATTAAATTCCTTATATAACTTCTTGATATAATATCATATTAAAATCATCTATTATAATACCTTCTGTCCTATTTATGACTTGTAAAAACTCCCTACTCTTTACCTAATGGGTTGAGGCGCCATGCGTCAAGATGGTAAATAAAACAATATTAATATGTACTCAATTTTAGGGAGAGCTTATGAAGACTTTGATGATCGGTCGTTTATTTACTGCACTCATTTTTATGCATTTTTTGCCTTCATTGGCATTTTCTGGCGACTTTAAACCAGTTTCAAAAATAGAACTTTATAAACAACTCTACGGAATAAATTCTACTAAAGAATGTAAAAAGAATATCGATTGTCGCATGCTCAGACGTCACATCATCCGTGATAATAAAAACTGTCAAATAGGACCTCGTGATGTGGAAACTACTGATCAACAGATTAATCGAACAAAAGACGATCAGTTAAAAATATCAGGTAGTATGAAATTTTTGGGAGTTTATCCTGCCAAGTATAAATATTACCTTTATAACGCCCAAGGAGCTGGTCCCGTTTTAAAGGCGAGGGTCTTTATTAACAATGCAGATGAATTCTCTTCCAATGATCTTTCAAGACTTAGACAGAAATTAGCAACTGCCGCTAAGACTTGGACTAATGGAAATACATACAATTTTAAAGTAAAATTTGATTTTGATATTACAACTAATTCAAAAGAAGCTACAGTCTCTGTTAAGTTACTAAGAGGAAGCACAAGAGGGCCTTACTTTTCTAAATGGTCTCTTAATTGGAGTTCTACAACCATTGCCCACGAAATGGGACATGTGATGGGACTTGATGATGAATATTCAAACCATCCTTTTGGTTCTTCTGTTAAATGTAAAAGATCATCATTAATGTGTTCTTCTTATGGTGGAAGACCCCAGATGTATCATTACTATCTAATCTTTAGAAGAGCATTTTGTTATATCTAATTTTAATTTGGAAAAGTTCTAATTAGATAAAGCTTAATTTTTTGAGTAGATCTAAGCTTTTGTAATTTTTGTTTATAATAAACATAAGCTTGGGTTCTTGATTGAAAGCAAAAACATTTTGCTGGAATATGTTTTAAATCTAAATGATCGTATTCTCTCGCTAAATAATTAAAAAACTTGTCTTGTTCGGCCAAAAGATTGGCCTCATAACAATATCTAGCGTAGCGGGATTCAACAGAAAAAACTCTTGAAATAAATGTATGCTGGGTTGTGCTGCCTATTTCTATATTATCTTGTTGGCAATAAAACTTGAATATTGTGCCATCGAACCCGTGAGCAACTTTAGAAAGAGATATTGTTAAGAAAAAGACGATGGTGGAGAGTGTTAATTTCATGGCCGGACTTTACGAAATCCGACTCAATATTGCAACTTTACTTATAATCTGAGTTTTTAAAGAACTTAACCCCTGGAAATTTCTCTTGGACCAGCTTTAAGTCCCATTCAGAGCGGACTGAGAAGCAGGGGCGATTTTTATGGTCTATCACGATATTTGATGCATTTTTGGATTCGAATTCGTCCTTAGTTTTATCATCAGGATATTTAAGCCAGCGCATCCCTACAAAAGGATGGCCTTCATATTCACCTTTCACAAAATATTCTGTTTCAAGTCTATGCTTCACAACTTCAAATTGAAGTACTCCAACTGCTCCAAGAATTTTTTCTCTCGTGGTAGTTCGAGTGAAGAGTTGAACAGTTCCTTCCTCTGAAAGCTGAGTTAGGCCTTTTTCTAATTGCTTCGCCTTCATAGGATCTTTTAATAGTACTTTATTAAAAATTTCAGGAGCAAAGTTTGGAATTCCTGTAAACTGTAGTGATTCACCTTCAGTAAAGGTATCTCCTATTTGATATTTTCCAGAATCGTGAAGCCCAATAATATCCCCAGGTAGAGCATATTCAGCGATCTCTCTATCTTGTGCCTGAAAAATAAGAGGGGCAGAAACTTTAATTTCTTTTCCACTACGTACATGAAAAATCTTCTGATTTCTTGTGAACTTTCCAGAGCATACTCGTAAAAAGGCTACCCTATCTCTATGTCGCTTATCCATATTGGCTTGAATCTTAAAAACAAAGGCCGTAAATTTCTTATCTTCAGGTAAGATCTTTTTAGTCTTTGAATCAACTTCAAATGGAGGAAGTAGAACTTCTCGAGGTGCAGGGCCTGGACTATTTTCCGCAATAACATCTAAAGTTTCCTTAACACCAAAGTTATGAAGGGCCGTCCCAAAGAGAACAGGAGTCATGATTCCCGCAAGAAATTCTTCCTTTTCAAAAATAGGCATCATTTCTTCAATCATTTCTAGGTCTTCTTTTAATTTATTTCGAATATCTTCGTGATTGATGAAGTCGATAACTTCTTTTGTATCTAAATTTTCTGCCTCGATGATAGTTGGATCTGTGGGATCGGAAGATTCTTTAAAGGAAACAATCTTTTTAGATCGTAGATCGTAAACACCTTTGAAGTCAACCCCATCACCAATAGGCCAAGTTAGAGGGATGCATTGAATGGAAAGTATATTTTCTAAATTATCAAGAAGCTCAAATGGGTCCATGGCATCCCTGTCAAATTTATTCATGAAAGTCACGATGGGAGTATCTCTCATCCGGCAAACTTCCATCAGTTTTATAGTCTGTGCTTCTACACCTTTCGCAGAATCGATCATCATCAACACAGATTCAACCGCCGTTAATGTCCTATAAGTATCTTCAGAAAAATCTTTATGTCCTGGAGTATCAAGTAAGTGCATGGCGCGATTTGCGTAGGGGAAGGACATTATAGAGGATGTTATTGAAATACCTCTTTCTTGCTCCATCTCCATCCAATCAGATTTAGCATAATTACCTTGCTTAGATTTTACCATTCCAGCTTGTCGAATAACTCGTCCAAACCATAATAACTTTTCAGTCATAGTAGTCTTACCGGCATCTGGATGAGATATGATAGCGAATGTGGCCCTTTTTAAATCTTCTGACATATTGGTCCTGTAAAATATAATTAGTTGCCCGCAATATACTAGAATAATCTTCTCACGTAAATAATTCTTACGCAGATTCCTTTAGCTCTTTATCTTTATGTAATCAATCTGATAATCTGAAGATATTCGATGCGCTAATTGGAGAAAACAGTGGTGAAGTCTAAAAGGTTTTGAAATATTTCTACTCTAATCTTAGCACTTATCTTTAATAAAATATTATATTGAAATGCTCATTATAAAAACTTCATATTTTATTGTCTCTGTAATTGATTAATAAAGTGAACTCTTATTAGCTTTTAAAGAATAAACTCTCTCAAGACAGTCATATCAAATATGCCCCATTTTGGTTCAAAAAGCTTTGTTCCGTCGGGAGCATAAACTGTAGCATCTTGAAAAGTCATCAAGATGATTTTACCTTGTTCTCTCAAGATATTAGTTAGTTTGCCATCAACTTGAACCCCTGAAAGGTAGTTAAGTATCACACGCTTACCTTGAACTATATTAAGATTTAGGAGCTCGATTTTTGTGAGATCTTCAACAGCTTTCATAGTGCCTTTAATATTGCCAACAGGGGAGCCAAATCCATGGGGATGGTGGTCTACATCTTGACCCTTAATAATTTTGGAAAGGTATTTTAGCTTTGTAGCTCCATCGGTATTAAAATAGATAATATTATCCTTTGAGTCTTTAAGGATTTTAATGAAGTTTCCTTCAATTTCAATTCCAGAGCTACCTTTTAAAATCTGTTGACCGTGCTGAATATTTTTCACTTAATTTCCTACTAATGGGTAAGCTCTCATAGTCTGTAATACCAGGGACTTGATGACGCTAGATTCGCTTACTAGCTTTATTATTTCATCGACATAATCTATTGATTCCTTGACCGAATTATATGGTTAATAACTTTTATTCTACGTGACTTAAATAACGGATCTACAGAAAATAATTATCGAACAGATTGCTTAATTAGATTATAATTTATAAATATTAATGATGGAGGAGTTATGACATTTGGTCCTAATATGAAGATTTTAGTAATTGATGATATGTCCACAATGAGGACCATCGTAAAGAATATGCTTAAAAAAATCGGTTTTACGAATATTGAACAGGCCAATGATGGAAATACTGCATGGCCTATGATCACTGAAGCGCTTGCTACAGATGCACCTTTTGATTTCATCGTTTCTGATTGGAATATGCCAATTATGACTGGTATAGATTTATTAAAAAAAGTAAGGGCCCATCAAGAACTAAAAAAAATACCATTTCTTATGGTCACAGCAGAAAGTGAACAGAGCTCTGTTGTTGAGGCTGTTCAAGCCGGAGTTTCAAATTTTGTAATAAAACCTTTTGATCAAGTTATGTTAAAGGACAAAATTGCAAAGATATTTGCCAACAATAAAGCAGGTTAAGATTATTTAGAACTTGTTTAACAATTTTTTTTGCTAGCTCTCTATACCATAATCAAATATAAATTTCTATTGACTCTAAAAATAGCCTGTCTCAAAAAGAACAATCTGATATACTTCATACATTAAACTGAGACTAATGGGTATAAATAATAATGTATTTAATTAAACTAATGATGCATTAAGAACTTCATTCTCTAAAAAATAAAAAGATGTTAAAATATATAATTTTAGTTTTTATATTAAATCTTTCTTTAAGATCTCAAGCTTATTGGGGGACTGATTATGGCATTTGGACTTATAAGATTTCATTAGTCCGTTCTGAAATCTGTAAATTTACAAATCCTAAAAACCGCAGAACAGATTGTATAAAGTTAGTTAAGGCCTTTGCAAAAGAAGAGGATTTAAAATGTAATGGAATGGCCGAAAAAGATAGAAAAAACCTCACAAACTTAGTCGGCGAATGCTCAAATAAAATTAAAACTCAATATAAAGTAAAAGCAAAGGAGCAGAGGGTAAATATTGATTGGGATATTGATTGGGAGAAAGAGATTAGTTCCAAACATTATCAAAAAATCAATGTCATTTATCCTGACATTAAATGGAATTTTTGGTTAATTCAAAAAATAGATTTAAATGGAGATTTGATTGTTGATCATGCTTTTCTAGGGTCCAATAAATTTAGATATTGTA
>JABGXW010000140.1 GCA_018675575.1 Bacteriovoracaceae bacterium
AATTAGATCGAACATATCAAACTCCTTTTTGATTTGGAGTAAGCTTCTCAAGAAAAATTATATTGGGAAAGAGGTGCTAGGCGCCGAACATACGGAGTAAGCTTCAAAGGAAAAATTATATCGGAATAAAGGTGCTAGGCGCCGAACATACAATGGAAGTTTTCCAGGACATCTTACAAACGTCATAAGTGTAGGATATTATGGATATAGTTTTTTCCGTATAAACAATGAATTGATGTATTAGACAATGCGATATAGACAAGATACCAACATATAATGGAAATAGAAAATTTGCTTTCAAAGAGCTTTAATTGGCGATTTGAACGAGAAAAATCAATCGATAAGGATTTTGAGGCAATTCGTCTTTTTGCCGGTCAATCTGACGGAATCGAAGGTATGTTAATTGAGCAATATGGTGAACTTATTTTAACTTCATTATATAATTCTAAACTTTCAAAATATACAGAAAGGTTCTTAGAATTCTTAAATTCCTATTTTCCTAATAAAACTATTTTGATTAAGGCCCGAGATGAAAATACTAAGGGCAAATTTATCTACTCAAATAATGAGAAATACAATATTGACGCAATTTTAAACTGTGTTGAAAATGGACTAAAATATGAAATTCATACAGATCCAAGACATGATTATGGACTTTATCTTGATACCAAAGCTGCCAGAAATTATTTAAGAGATAATTGTAAAAATAAAAATGTACTCAATCTTTTTTCCTATACCTGTGCATTTGGAATAGTGGCAATGAAAGGTGCTGCAAAGTCTGTAACTAATATTGACCCAAATAAAGAATATCTAGAATGGGGACAACATTCAGCTGATCTTAATCAAATACAATTTAAAAAATATCCAGATACGGCTCAAGCCTATCTTGCGAGACATAGTAGAAGACTTGAATCAGGTAAAGACTCTCCGTACGATATCATAGTCGTAGATCCTCCGGCATTCCTAGTTGGCAGAGGCCCGAATCGACTAGCGAGGAATTTATGGCCTACTTGGATGAAAGGATTAAAAGATTCAGGTTGTCATGAGTTTATAATTATCATTAATGACAAATCTTTAGGACGACAGAATGATTTATCAGATTTTTTTAAGAAAGGACTTGGTGAAAACATTGAAATTATCCCAATCAAACAAAGTTTTGATGTTATTGGACAAGAAATAAATAATAGCGACGATCCTTTTTATTTTAACCCTGCAATATTTTCAATAACAAAATATGATTAAAATACGTATCAGCGGATCAGATATTTTATTTGAGAACGAACATTATATTGCAATCAATAAAAAGGCTGGCTGGGTTGTCCATCAAACCCTTGACCCAAATCGTTCTAATCTTTTTGATGCTTTAAAATCATTTATCAAACAGAGGGACAAATTAGAGTCTTCCCCCTATTTAACGCTTCATCATAGATTAGACATTGATACATCTGGAATTATGATTTTTGGAAAAACAAAAGACTCAAACAAAGTTTTAGCAGATATTTTTAATAATCGATTGGCCAAGAAAATTTATCATGCAATTTGTTATTACGAAGGTAAAGATCTAATGCCCGAGGGGCTTTGTGAAGATTTTCTTAAAAAAGAAAAACATGGAAAAATTGAAAAAATGATTCGTGTAAAAGCAGGTGGTCAAAAAACTCTAACTAAATACCGAATCCTTGAAGAAAATAACCATTTAAAATTAATCGAATTTGAATTAGTAACGGGAAGAATGCATCAAATACGAGTTCAATCTGCTCTTAGAGGATTTCCAATTGTTGGTGATACGCTATACGGTGACAATAATATTAATAAAAAACATCATAAAAATGGTCAGTTATTACACGCCACTTCTTTTGAATTTTTCGATACACTTTCAAAAAAAACAATAAAAATAGATTCAAAAACACCATTTTTATTAAATGATATAGGATCAAAAAAAGAAAACAGATATACTTATGTTCTTTTTAACAAACCTTATAATGTTCTTTGCCAATTTACTAAAGATAATGATTTAGAGTTGGCCTTATGTGATTTTAATTTACCTAAAGAAGTTTACCCAGTAGGCAGACTAGATAAGGATAGCGAAGGCCTTTTACTTCTTACAAATGATAACGATCTTAAAAATAAGATAGCTTCGCCAAAATATAATATAGATAAAACATATTTAGTTCAAATTGAAAATATCCCGACATCTGAATCTTTAAAAATATTAAGTAGAGGAATTGTCATTAAAGACAATTACAAAACTCTTCCTTGCATTGTTAGAATGATTAAAGATGTAGATATACCTGAGCGAAGGCCACCTATAAGAGTCAGAAAAAAAATACCTACCTGCTGGCTAGAAATTAAAATTAGGGAAGGTAAAAATAGACAGGTCCGAAGAATGACAGCAGCAATAGGACACCCCACTCTAAGACTTATTAGAGTTGCAATAGGAGATATCAAACTTGAAAAAAGTCTCTTACCAGGCAGCCATTTATCTCGCTTCGGGCCATTTACACTGTAAATAGAACTAGACCTCTTTGAGTCATTTGATAGAATAATAATTATGCAATACAAACATCAAAAACATTTACCATTAGGTCACCCACCTAGAGATAATTTCTTCGGTTTCTTAACTGGTCATATATTAACACTTAGACAACATAGACTTGATTTTATGATGGAAAGTATGATTAAGTATGGTGATTTTGTAGAAATGAAGCTACTCAATAAAAAGACTTTCATCCTGACAGATCCCAATGCTGTTGGATGGGTCTTAAAATATAATGCTAACACTTATCCTAAAAATACTCCCGGGTATAAAAAAGTAAGTAAAGTAATCGGAAACGGTGTCTTTACTGAAGTAGGAGATTCATGGAAAGAAATAAGAAAAGTTTTGCAGCCATTTTTTAATCCTAAAAAGTTTGATTTTTATAATCAAACAGTCAACAAAGTAGCACAACATACAATATTAAAAATTCGAAACAGTAATGTAAATGAATTAAATATTTCACACTTTGCAACTGAATATACGTTACAGGTATTAGGGAAAATATTCTTTTCCGAAAATTTAGGTGACGAAGTAATGAAAATTTATGAACACTTATCAATTCTAATTGAAATAACTGAAAATCAATTAACAGAATTTATTCCTCTTCCTTTCGGAGCATCGAAGAAGAGAAGAAAAGACTTTAAATATTCATTATCTATATTAGATAACTTAATTATGAACCTAATCAATGATGCGAGGAAAAAAGAATTTGATTCTAATAATTTAATTCATTCTTTAGTAAAGGCATGTCCAGAGAAAGATGATCAATTCTTTTTAGACCAAGTTAAAACGTTGGCCTTTGCCGGGCATGAAACCTCTGCAAATATTATCTCCTGGTGTTTCTATTTTCTGGGAAATGAACCAGGACAATTAGATATATTAAAAAATGAATTAGATAAATTTTCTGATAAGAAGTGGATTGATAACGAAGATATTCATTCTCTTTATAAGCTTGATCATTTTATAAATGAAGTTATGCGGATGAGGCCACCAGCATGGTCATTTGGAAGATTATGTATACAAAAAGATATTATTCATGGAACGGATGTAATTCCAGGAACATTAATTACAATAAGTCCCTATTTAATGCATCACAACCCAAGACTATGGAAAAATCCAAATCAGTTTAATCCTGAAAGGTTTCAAACTGATGATATTCATCCTTTTGCCTTTATTCCCTTTGGAGCAGGACAAAGAGTTTGTATTGGAGACAGATTAGCGAGATTAGAAATTAAACTAATCTTGGCAAATTTTATTAAACAAATTGATTTTACTGTTACAAATTACAAAGATATTGAAATGGAACCATTGATCGCATTGAGGCCATCAAAGGAAATTTTAATAGATTTAAAGTTTAAATAAGTAATTATTTATTATTATCAACTTCATCAACATTTTCTAACGTTTCCTGTTGATCTGAATCTGAGGTTGCTTGTTTTTCTTCCTGAGGTTCTTTTTCAGGAGTCACAAAAGGCATAGGTCTATTCCCGCCATCTAATTTTCGTGGAGGCGCATCCGGGTCTTTTTCTTTTTTCCAATGCTCAAAATAGCTATTATCTTTCTCATCCCTAGCTTTAGTCTTTTCTTCACTACTAGCTTTTCTTTCATCAAGAATTTCTTTTACTTCTGCTTGCTTTCTTACTCTAGATTGAGACTTGGTATTATGTTTTTTATTTTTTAATTTCTTCTGATCAGCGGTTTCATCATGATGCGAGATATCGATAGTAATATCGCCAGTTATTTTAGTCTGACAAGCTAATCGTTCTTTAGTGATATGGAAAACATTACCAAGCAAATTAATTTCTTCAAAAGGAGGAGGAGTTAGATTATCTTCTCCACTTACAATTTTGATCATACAATCACTACAACTTGCATGTCCGCCACAACTAGATTTAACATATATTTTTTCATCAAGAAGGGCCGAAAGAAGATTTTGTTCTTTATCTATAATTTCTATTGAGATATCCGAGTCTTTAATTCTAAGCTTCATCATTTTATTTCCTATACAGTCCTTCTAATCTTATTCTCAATAGTCCCCATAAGCTTTCCTCTTAATGGTTTTAGTAAGAAGGAGAGTTTTAAATCTATTGTGACTGAATTATCATCAAAATTTAAAATGAGAGTAAAGCCTTTACCCTTCGCCTTGATAGTACCTTCATCTTTATTATAACTAACATCAGCTTTCACATTAAACTTTGCAATATATTCATCAGTAATTTGATTAATGGCCAAGTCAAAAGCTTCTGTCTGTGTTTTAGCTTTTTCATAATTAATTTTCATAAAGATCTCTTTAATTAAGCTTTGAACTACTTTATTCCCGTAGATCCAAAGCCCCCATCGCCTCTTTCTGTATTTGATAAATCATCTGAGACGATAAATCTGGCCTGGATAACTGGCGATAATAAGAGTTGGGCCACACGATCTCCATGTTCAATCAATTCTTCTTTGTTACCCATGTTGCCTAAAATTATTTTAAGCTCTCCACGGTAATCAGAATCAATTGTACCAGGGCTATTAACTACCATTAATCCCGTTTTATATGAAAGTCCTGATCGTGGTCTAACTTGTATTTCAAAGCCTTGTGGTATTTCCATGGCCAAACCAGTTGGAATTAAAACTCTTTCCCCAGGCTTTATCAAAAGTTGTTCTCCAGTGCCTAGACATGCACGAATATCAGCACCGGCGGCCCAAAGAGATTCATATTGAGGAAGGGTTAGTCCTTCCTCAAAATGATCTAATTTATTTAATTTCACTTCAATCGTCATTACGATTTCTTAGCGACTGCTTCAACTGCTTTAGCTGAAAGTTTAAGTCTTCCCATTCGGTCAACTTCTGTTACTTTAACTTGGATTTTGTCACCTTCTGATACATATTCATTAGGATCAGAGACTCTCTCATCAGCAAATTCTGATACATGGACAAGTCCAGATACACCTGGTGCAATATCTACAAATGCACCGTAATCTTTAATTGTCACTACTTCAGCAGTATAAATAGACCCGACAGCAGGTCCATTTAGTTGAAGTGTGGCAAGGTCAATACAAGCTTGTATTTTTTCCGTATCAATACCAACAACTCTTACAGTACCATCTTCATCGATTTCAATATTAACTTCATAGGCCTCTTGAAGCTTTTTAATATTTTTTCCACCAGGACCAATAAGTCCTCCGATTTTATCAGTATCAATTTTAAAAGCTCTAATACGTGGAACACCGTCTTTAAACTCTTGTCTTGGCGTAGATATGCTTTTGGCCATTTCATTTAGGATGTGAAGTCTCCCCTCTTTAGCTTGAGAGATTGCATCCTCAACTATTTCAGGAGTAAGACCTGTGATTTTGATATCCATTTGAATTGCTGTAATGCCTTCAGCAGTCCCTGCAACTTTAAAGTCCATATCGCCTAAATGATCTTCATCACCTAGGATATCTGTTAAAATTTTAAAACGATTACCATCTGTAATTAATCCCATTGCAATTCCAGCAACTGGTGACTTAAGAGGACAGCCAGCGTCTAATAAGGCCATAGATCCAGAACAAACAGATCCCATTGAAGAGGAACCATTAGATTCTAAAACCTCACAGACTACTCTCGTAGTATAAGAATAATCATCTGCACTAGGCATTACAGCTTTTATTGCTCTTTCAGCCAGGTTTCCATGTCCTAGTTCTCTACGTCCTACACCTCTAACTCCACGTGCCTCTCCAACAGAATAAGGAGGAAAATTATAGTGTAAATAAAATCTATCTTCTTTTTTGCCAACGATTCTGTCAGATATTTGAGCTCCAGTAGATCCACCGACTGTTACTGTAGCTAAAACTTGCGTTTCTCCACGAGTAAATAATGAAGATCCATGTGGAGTTTTTAAAATATCAACTTCTGTTTCTATACTTCTTACTTCTGTTAATCCTCTTCCTGCGATTCTTTTTTCTTCGTCAAGAATATCTGCTCTCATCATTGTGTAAAGAAGGCCATCAACACCTTTGTATGATTCTTTACCAAAAGAATCATCGGCGGTTAATCCATATGCTTCAGGAGCGTTTGCCATTGCTGTCTTAACTTCAGCTTCAAAAGCTCTATTTGCAGCCTGTCTTTCCATTTTATCATCTGTTGAAATGACTTCTCTCGCTTTGCTGCTCCAATCAGATGCCATTTTTGCTACTAATGTTTCATTTGCTGCTGTAGATATAAATTCCCTTTTTGTTTTACCGACTTCTTTTTGAATTTCAGCAAGAAAAGCTACAAACTTCTTAATTTCAGCATGTCCATAATTAATTGCTTCTAATACTTCGGCTTCAGGAACAATATCTGCTTCACCCTCCACCATTAAGATAGCTGTACTAGATCCAGCGACAATAATTTCTAAATCTGATTCTTCCCAAGCTTCAAAGCTTGGATTAATACATAATTCGCCATTTACTCTTCCCACTTTGCATGTTGCAATTGGACCAGCAAAAGGAATATCTGAAATTGTTAAAGCAGCTGAAGAGCCAAGAGCTGCTAATATTTCAGGATCTCCCCCTGGTTGATAAGACATAACAGTACATGAAACAACTGTTTCAAACATATATCCTTCAGGGAATAATGGTCTTAAAGGTCTATCGATTAAACGAGCATTAAGAGTTTCCTGTGTTTGTGGCCTTCCTTCCCTTTTAAGGTAACCACCAAGAAACTTTCCAGCCGCATAAAGCTTTTCAGTGTATTCGACTAGTAATGGAAAAAAATCCATTCCATCTCTCATTGTTCTTGCAGAACAAACAGTTACTAAAACCGATGTACCTTCAGATGAAACTAAAACAGAACCATCAGCTTGCTTAGCTAACCTCCCTGTTTCAATTGTTACTTCTTTGCCACCATAATTGATGGAATAAACTTTTTTGTTTTCATTCATTTGAAACTCCAATATTGAAGTCCAACAACATTAACAGGGGAACTCCCTATCCATGGCGTTGAATACTTCATTAAATTAATATTTAAAAAATTTTGAGGTTTTGGGTGGTAGTTAAAAGATATTTCAAATAAAACAGCATCGCTTTTTACTTCAAATATCCTTCAAATACCTGATCGTCCTCTCATTTCTCATTATATATTATTATCTATTAAAAACACAAAACTGAAATAAATAGGGAGACTAAGTCTCCCTATTTATTCTATTTTCTTAATCCTAAATCTTGAATTAATTGTGGGTATACTGTTCGATCATTCTTTGCCACGTAGCGCAAAAGCCTTCTTCTTTTACCAATTAACTTCAAAAGACCTCTATTTGAGTGATAATCGTGCTTATTAGCAGCGAAATGCGTCTTTAGATTGTTAATTCTGGTAGTTAAGATAGCAACCTGTACAGCTGTGTTCCCTGTATCCTTAGGGTTTTTACCGAACTTTGTAGCAAGTTCAAGCACTTCATTTTTAGAAATCATGTGATTCTCCAAGCCTAGAGCCGAGTCAAACTTATGTAAAAGATCGACCAAGTAAAAGGTGTTAATAGTGAGCTGAAATTTAACGGAAAAAGTCCGACATGTAAACCCTTAGACTCTTTAACAGCCTTTCTTCAATTTGCCTAATTCTCTCTCTAGAGACACCATAATCATCAGCAATAGATTGAAGGCTGCAAGGAATCTCCGAAAGTAATCGCTTTTTAAAGATTTCTTTATCTCTTGGTTTCAGGCCATCTAGAAATACTTCAAGGTTTTCATTAAGAATATCAAGGCTTTGCAGATCTCCAAGCTCTTCATCTAACGATGGCCTATCTTCATCTGTCAGAACATCTCCTAAGGTAAAACTTCCATCTTTATCTGACAAAGGTTTATCTAAACTAAGCTCAACTCCTCCGGCAGATAATCTTTGCTCCATAACTTTAACAGATTTTTCAGAGACACCTAAAGATTCAGAAATGGCCTTGGCATCAGGTGTAATCCCCATAGAAACCAGTCGATCTTTTTCTTTTAATAGGTTATAAAATAGTTTTTTCTGATCGTTTGTAGTTCCTATTTTTACTAGCCTAAAATTATCTAAAATAAATTTAAGTATATAAGATTTAATCCACCAGCTTGCGTAATATGACAGCTTTGCACCTTTATATGGATCATATTTTGACACAGCTTTCATTAAACCAATATTGCCTTCTTGAATAAGATCCATGACATTACTGTAAGCATATTTATATTCCATAGATATTTTGACAACAAGGCGTAGGTTCGCCATCACAAGCTTTTTAGCGATTTCGATATCACCTGTTTCATATAACGCACGTGTCATTTCTTGTTCTTGCTCTTTTGATAAAAGTTTATATCTTGTGATTTCCCTTAGATAGAGCGAAAGGGGGTCTGAGACGAGGTCTTTTGATTTAGTCTTTAAAAGTTCTTTCTTAGATATTGTAGAAGGGAGAAGCTCTTCTTTGTTAAGATCAATTACTTCTGAATTTTTAACATCGTTACTCTTACTAGTACTTTCTAAGCTGGGCTTAGTGCCTAGTACTTCTACATCAATAACTTCAATAGGAGAATTTTTTTTATCTTTTTTCATGGCCAATCTGGTTAATTAAACATGATATACATACATGATATATTCAATTTTGGCCATTTGAAGGTATAAGATTTGCCTGTTCATTTTGAAAAATTTTCAGGTTTTCTTTAATAAGTTTTTGATTTTTCTTAACAAGATATTTTGAATGAATATATCTTAAAGCGAACATTCCATAGTTAAATTCGATTGGTATCTTTATCATTCTTTTATCTGTGGTTTTATAGGGTTCATCTCGTAAGTTCGAAATTTGAAATATAAGTTCTTTAGCGATGAGTTTTTCAAGCCCCTTTTTCCATGGGGCCATCTTGAATCTATATTTTGCTAATTCAACAGAATCAGCTACTGATTGCTCTACCCTTTTAAATACTTGTTCTTGTAGTTCTGGCCTTTTTGGATCACCAAACAAGATAGACCTTCTGACCCAGGAAATCATTTCAGTAGACAATTCAACATTAAATGTAGTTTTTAATTTTCCTGTTCTTTGAAAAACTCTATCGAATTCACCCAAATTAACATCAAAAACGATATTGAAATCAGGAATAAATATATTGTAATAATAACCTCTATCGACTAATTCTATTGTTAATGATTCTTCATAGAATAGTTCATTTTCAAAGTTTTTTGATTGTTTTTTTGCCCAGTTATCCCAACTTGAATCTAGGCTGGCCCTCATAAAATCCAAAGCATCTGAAAACTTATCTGATCTGACAAAAAGATCGGGGATTCTTGTTATCAGAGTAATAAGTTGTGATGTTAACAAATTCTCATCATCAAAAGTTCTAGCGTTTATTATCTTTTTTATTTTTGGTGATTGATTTTTAATTGTATAGTCAGCGTCTCTTAGGTTTTCACAGTAAATCCTCTTTAAATCATTATTAATTGAATTTGAACCAATTCCTCTGGGTAAATTACTTTCAATCTTTTTCATGTTTGCTTTTCTACAGATAAGTCCTTCACAAAGAACCTTAGATGTATCTTTATATTTTTGTAATAGAAAGCCTCGTTGAAATTTATTCCATACTAATTTTAAAGATGACATTTGACGTATTACAAAAGACATAATTTGAGCATTCCTTACTACTGGAACCAAAAGTCTAAGGTTCTCAACATCCCCCCCCCAACTACAAAGACTCTTAAATAATTCAATAGTTCTAAACAACTCATTCTCTCTGGCGGTTGCTTCTGGAATAATAGAATTAAATTTAGCCGGAAATAGTTTGTTATTTTTTACTGATGGTAATTGATATGCATTTTCTTTAGAAAATTTTAAATATAAATTTTCCTTCAACGTTTTTATTGATATTACAGATATATTTTTACTACAATAATTACCTACCAATCCATCAACCATATTTTTATGATCTTCTTCGGAAAAATCAAAATAACGAGTGTATTTTCCGATTGCACGGGAAGTTAAATCAAGTCCGATATATTGCAAGTTTGTTAGTAATGATCTAATTGCTGTATTTTTTTGCCATATAGAACTATAGTTAATAGTAGGTCTTGCTTTACAAAAGTTTTCTAATGAAACTCCTGCTTCTAGGAATCCTCTATATAGAACAAGTTCAGATTTTAAATCTTTTAATTCATACTCTTCTTTTAATGATCTTGGTGTAAAAATATAATCTAAAGGGTCTTGGATTTTTTCAATATATTGATTAGTTAAGTCCCCAAAAATAACCGATTTAAGAGGGGAGATCGCCCACGTATTATATGAATATAAGAAACTTACTATTAAAGAAGCTAAGATCATTATTCATCCTTAAACTAGATCATAATTAACTGAGATCATTAAGATTATCGGTATAAGTTCCGATATTCTTAATATGTTGACTATAAGGAAACGAATATTTCAATTTACGATTCCGACCTTGCTTCTCGGTTATCCGACCTGCTTTGCAAACTCTGCGTTGCAATCTGACTGGCGTAATCTTTCATTAGCAAGTGTTGATAAAATACAACAATCAGAATTAAACAGGAGCAAGGAAACTGATTACAAAAATTTAATTCTTGCAAAAAGAGGAATGATTAACGGTGAATTGAATATTACAAATTATTATTTAAGCAAAATTGATGATAATGACACAACTGTACTTGCAATAAAAATACGATACAAAGCAATCACTGAGTTCATAAAGGGGAATTATACTAAAGTTATAGAGTTTTTATCAAAACCTGCTTTCAAAAATATAAAAGACTATAAACAGATTTGCTTATTAAAAATTGTGGCAATGATGACCCAGAAATTTTCAAATCAATTAAGGTCCGAAATTTCAAAATGTAGAGGTTTTAATAAAGAAAAAACAATAAATGATTCTATGTGGTTAACCAATATGGAATATTTAAAGTTAAGAGAGGTATCCTCAATACCAGGAATGGGAAATTCAGATATTAGAAATATTATTACAGATCAGGAACTTGTAAGAATATGGTTAAAAACAGGATTATATCTAGGTGAAGATAAACTTATTTCAAAGAATTTAACTGCCCTTCCAGGAAGTATCTATAGATCTAAAAGGTTTCGAGAACTTATGGGTTTCTACTGGTATAGGCTAGGTGATTATAAAAAGTCTTTAAGTTTTATTGAAGATATAAATACTACAAATACTGATAATATACGTGGAAATATCAACCTTGAAGAAAAAAAATTGGAATTGGCGTTCGGTCATTTTAAACTGGCCTTGCAAAAAAAAGCAAACTCTATTAACTCCCTGGAAAGAGCTATTCCTCTCGCTTGGACTCTAGAACAATGGAAAGATGGTAATAATTTGCTAGGCAGGTTAGTTGATTATAATCTAGATAAAAATAAACTAAAGGCCTTAGAAGTTGCCTTCCAAATAAGACAAGGGAATTACAAGCTCGCTAGAAGAAATCTAAATATTCTAGATGCTACTTATAAAGGACAGGCACCTCTTATTGTGACTCAAATGCAATCTTATGTAGCATTCCGGTTAAATGATTTACCCATACTTAAGATAATGTCTAATCGTGCCTGTAAACAGTATGACGGTCTTAATTGCTGGGTGCAAAGTCAGCTTCTCATATGGGACAATATTTCTAAGACTTCCTCAAGAAAAGAATCAATCAAAGGTGAAAATAACTTTTCATTAGATGCTCTCAAAGCAAAGGTAGAGATAACGCCAATTCAAGAAGAACTAATTGTAGATCAATATGATATAGAGGAATTAGATTCAAAGAAAATAACTATTGATAATTTTATGCAAAGGAATAACTAAATTCTTATCCCAATTTCCAATGCAACTCCAGAAGTTATACTCCCCTGACTCGCTGTATATCCATCTCCTGAAACATCGGTTGTTAAAGACTCCATATAGAAAGAAGTTCTCATCCATGTTTTATTAGAAACCCAGTATCGAAATGCAACATCAGCATGAAACCCAAATCCTTGAGACACCTCAAAATTTGCCAAGGATTTTGTTAAATTAGTCAATGCCAAAACACGTGAATCGATATTGAATCTCCAGTTTTCAGACTGATAGAGCATTCCCTCAACTCCAATATAAAATTTAGGAACAGTAAATCTAGAAAGTACAGGAGAAGAAATAGAATTGACATTTTTGAAGATAATATAATGAGACTCTGCCAAAGAAAACTTTGAATATAGATTCCATTTATAGTTAATGTAATATCTGGCTCCAGCATAAAAACCAAATAATTTCTCAGATAGAAAAGAAATATTTTTAGATGCCAGAGTAGCATTGTCTTGATAATCCATTAAACTGACATCAATGCCTGTAATTAGTTGAATTTTATTATACGAATTGTGAGACCATTCAATTGTCGCTGCTATACCAGAGCTAGCACTAACATCAAAATTTCCATTAATAGCGTCATTCGTATAGTTTATAGTTTGCGATTGTGGTCTTATGTGTACAGATACTAAATTTTTAGTGAAATGTTCTCTATTTGAATGAATTCTTGAGCCCTCAAATTTTGAACGTAATTTATCTTGATCAGGGGATTTAAAAATTAAGTTTTCTGATATATTTTTTTCTAAATCTGAACGCATCGAGTAAGCATTTGTGGAGAGAAATAGTAAATAACAAAATATAATTTTATTCATTTATTGTACCGGTTTCATTTCTTTACCATTAAAACAATAGGTCATTTCATTTGAATCCTGAATAGTGGCGATATTAACAGGTCTTTTCCATATAAAATAAAGGTTTTTTAATGTGTCTGCAGCAAAGGCCATATCTAAATCTACGCCTTGATGAATATGTCTTAATAGTAACTCTCCTCTATTCTTATAATTTCCAGATTCGACTTCGATCAAAGGTTGCCCGAAATTGGTGAGAGAGTGTAGTAGATTCGACTTAATTTCTTCAAACTCACGAGACTCAATCTCATTACGACCTGTTCGAGGGTTGTATTTATATGTAAACAATTGCATCCGCTCACAAAACTCTTGAGTAAAAAATTCATCAAGGAAAGTAATGTCGTTGTGGGTTCGACGGATCTCAAATATTTTTTGTCTACCAAGAAAGGCGCTCGTATTCCAATTTGCTTTTTTAACCATATCTGTACAATCATTATAATCTTTACCAAATTTACCTGTGTCCCATCTGTATTCAATATCTCTAAAAAGCTCTATTCCAATTTTATATGGATTAATATTTTGTTTACTCATGGCCATCACGCCAGAATGCTTATCTGCAAAATCAATAATTTCAGAAGACTTCAGTGCATTTTTTGTCATAATTGTAGAATGCCAATAGCTTGCCCAACCTTCGTTAATAATTTTAGTCATTCGCTGGGGCAAAAAATAGTAAGCTTCGTCTCGAAGTATACCTAAGACATCTGTTTCCCATTCTTCTAAAGGTGCGTGGTTAATAAGATACGCCATTACGTCTTTTGGGCTTTCTAGATATTCAGATATGAATATATCTTCATCTTTTATCTGTGCAGGCGTTACTTCCTTTTTAGTTTTATCTTTCTGAAGTTTAGATCTCATAAACGACTTTAAAGCACTTGATCGGCCGTCAACATGTTCACTGATTTCTTCTTTTAGACTTCTAAGATTTTCATTTCTATTACGTTTTACTTCTTGAGTTTCAAATAAAGTATTTATATCAAGTAGGTTTTCAAATGATAATACTTTATCAATAAATTCTTCCACACGATCTTGACCATATGTTTCCATATATCTTCTAATTTTAGCACCGTGATTTGCCATAACATCCATCATATTTCGATCCGATGTTCTAAACCATGCATTATTTTTAAAGAAATCGGCATGTCCATAAACATGGGCCATAACTATTTTTTGATCAACAAAGTTGTTTGCTGTTAAAAGATAGGCGTAACAAGGGTTTGTGTTTATAACCATTTCATAAATTTTTTGTAAACCGTAGGCATACGACTTAGATAATTGGTCATACTCCATTCCGAATCGCCAATGTGGGTATCTTGCGGGAAATCCCCCCTGTGCTGCTAATATATATATTGTGTCATAACCGCACATTTCGAAAATTACAGGATAAAAATCTAAACCGTAATCTAGGGCATATTGATGAATTTCTTCTTTTAGTTTTAGAAGTTCCCCGTGTATAGGTCGAGATCGCAATAAATCATATACTTTCATTTTCCTTTTCCTAGAAAATCTTTTATCGAATCTAAAATGGCGTCTTTATTCTTAACCTTAGATAAAATGATCTCTTCACTCGCATCACCATATTTGGAGTGTAAATCTTTGTAAAACTGACCTGAGCCATAACGGCTTTCAACCTGTCCATAACAAAAGACATTTGAATTTGGTATGATGAAATTATCTAAAATGTCTAAGCAGAGTTTAGTATCGTCTGTCGACCAATTATCTCCATCAGAAAAATGAAATGGGTAGATATTCCACTCCGCAGAGTTATAATCTTCTGAAATAATTTCACGACATAGTTTAAATGCTGAGGATATTAATGTACCGCCACTTTCTCGTGTACTGAAAAATGTTTTCTCATCTACTTCTTTAGCTGTAGCATCATGAATGATGTATCGGATTTCGATGTTTTTATATTGGCTTTTAAGCCAAAGATTAATCCAAAAAGACTCTGTTCTCACAATTTCTTTTTGTTCATCGCCCATAGATCCAGAAACATCCATCATGTAAATAACGACAGCAGAGTTTTCAAACTCAACTACAGTATTAGATGAGCGGTATCTCATATCCCCTTTAGAGGGAATAATAACGGGGTTTTCAGGGTCATATTGACCTATTGACACTTGTCTCTTTAATGCTTCTTTATACGATCGTTTAAAATGTTTTAATGAATCAGGACCAACAGTTCCTATACTTTTGTATTTATTTGTAGTTGACTCTAGTGTTTTTTTACCTTTAGGTTCGATATTTGGAAGTTCTAATTCTTCTCCTAAGATTGAAGCTAGTTCGTCTAAACTTAAATCAACTTCTAATTCTTTATTACCTTCACCTTCACCAGCTTCCCCTTGACCTGGTTCACCTTCACCTTGCTGCCCATCAACAGGATCTCCTGGCTTCCCATCCCCTTGACCTTGTCCACCTTGTTGCTTTTCCCCAAACTTAAACCGTGGGGTATTGATGGAAGGCATCGGAATTTTAAACGTTCCATCCCCTTTTGGAACAGGCATTTCACCTGCTGAAACGTATTTTCTTAAATTGTCTCGAATTTTACCTTTGACAATTTTGCGAAATCTAGAATGGTCTCTTTTAATAGGATGATCCACTCATTCTCCTTAAGCTTTAGCCGAATCGCCTTTGGCAAATATGGAAGCTACATAATTTAATGAATCTGTTGCACAATGCTCACAATATCCATAGTTTTTGATTAATCGAGATTTGATTACATCAATCTTTTCTTGTGTCTCTTTATCTACAACTTTTGAGATAATTGTTGTTAATTTTATTTGGTCTTTTTGATCTTCAAATAATTTAAGTTCGAGAGCTCGGTGCAATCTTTCATTCATTTTATAATCAAATTGTTTCCCTTCGATCGCAAGAGCACCAATATAATTCATAATTTCTCTTCTAAAGTCATCTTTACGAGATTCAGGAATATCTATTTTCCCTTCGATGGATCTCATAAATCTTTCGTCTGCATCTTCGAGTCTATTAGTGTATTTGTTTCTGATTTTTTCTTTTTGAGTATGTGCCTTTACATGATCAATGTAGTTAGCGCATAGGGTTTGAATTGCAGATTCATCAAGACTAATAGCTTTTTGAACATCATTTTTTACAATATTCTCATATTCTTGTCTTGTCGCTGCTAACATTTCTTTGAAATGATCTAATTGGTCTGCGCCACTTACAAGAGAATGATGTTTTAACCCTGATTCTAATTCATTGAAAACCATAAAGGGATTAAGGCAACCAGTATGACCATTTTTTACAAATGAATTAGAAACTTTATCCTGAATATACCTTGGAGAGATTCCTTCCAAACCTTCTCTAATGGCCTCTTTTCTTAACTCTTTGACATTATCTTCATTATAACCTGGTAAAGTTTTTCCGCTGTATAATTTTAACTTTTGTAATTTCGTAAGATCAGCTTTTTTAGGGTCTTCTAATCTCGTGAGTACTGCCCACATTGCAGCCATTTCGAGAGTATGAGGAGCGACATGAACATGTGGAATTTTTTCCGCGTTGAAGTCTCGTTGATAAATTCTAACTTCTTGATCTAATCTTGTAATATAAGGTACATCTATCTTAACTGTTCTATCACGAAGGGCCTCCATGAATTCATTATTTTGAAGTTTCCTAAATTCTGGCTCATTTGTGTGCCCAAGAATAACCTCATCAATGTCAGTTTGAGCAAACTTTTTAGGCTTAATAGACTGCTCCTGTGATGCTCCAAGTAAATCATAGAGAAAGGCAACATCAAGTTTAAGCATTTCGATAAATTCAACAATTCCTCTATTAGCAATATTAAATTCGCCATCAAAATTAAATGCTCTAGGATCCGAGTCAGAACCATAGAGTGCGATTTTTCTAAAGTTAATGTCGCCTGTTAATTCAGTAGAATCTTGATTTTTTTCATCTTTTGGTTGAAAGGTTCCAATGCCGATTCTATCTTTTTCAGACAAGATTAGCCTTTTTACTCGAATATGATCCATGACCTTATTCCAATCACCGTCATATTTTTTTAAGTAACCATTTAAAATATATCTATCTGCAGGATTAACTTCACCCTTGATTTTGATTCTATATTCCCCATCTTTCCTACCTTTATTCATTTGCTCACAGAACTCTTTTCTAATTTCGAGAGGCAAGAGTTTTAATGGTTCTTCATGCATCGGCGATGGGAACACTGTCTGTTCACCTAAGATTTCGCTTGCCTCAGAGTCGTACCACTCAAATGAGAACATAGCACCATCGTCAGTTTTAGAATAATGTTCTAAACCTTTTTTAAGTAATCTAGAGATTGATGATTTAGCTGATCCAACTGGTCCATGAAGTAAGAGTACTCTTTTTTCTGTTCCATATCCGGCTGCTGCTGATTTGAAGAAATTTACTAATTTCATCAGATGAACATCTATACCAAAAACCGCGTCTTTGCCTTTTTCTATTGGATCATCAAAAAAGTGATAACGAGTAATTTCTTTTTTATATTCTGTATAAGTTTCTGTTCCAAATGAAATAATCATGTCATTAATTCGTTGAAAAGCATTTCTTGCTATTCTTCTATCTTCTGAAACTAAGTTTACATAATCTTGAAAACTTCCTTCCCAAGTTAAATGTTTAAAATCTTCGGCTTTATAGTTTTCATCCATAAATTTTGTAATATTTAGTTTTCCCACGGATTCTCCAATTTCAAAGTTTAGGGCGTATATACATATATATTATATACTTTAATCGCCTAAGTATGAAGATTATTTTAAAAGGTGGTACTACCCAACCACACCGGTCGGCTTTTATTTATCTTATTAAATATACACGGAAACAGTTGACAGTATTTATATGTAAACTAGAATTAAATAAATACTAAGGATTCTATAAATATGGGTTTAATCAGTGCCGGTCTTTGTGACATTGGTCAAAAAAGAAAAACAAATCAGGATTCAATTTACCTGAACCCTGATAAGAATATTTACATTGTTGCAGATGGCATGGGTGGTCATAATGGCGGTGACATAGCCTCAGCGATGGCAGTTAAATATGTACCTGAGTATATATTGAAGAATTATAAGAATGACCCGATAAAGACATCACAAGAATCTGTAAAGTTTGCCAATCATTGCATTTTAGAACGTGGAAAAAAAGACCACGCCCTGGAAGGTATGGGCACGACCATTGTAACAATGTATTTCCGTGGACAAAACCTTTATCTTACAAACGTAGGTGATTCGAGGGCCTATTTAGTCAATAAAAATAAACTATATCAATTAAGCAAAGACCACGGCCTAGTGCAAGAGAAACTCAACATGGGCATCTACAGTCGTGAACAAGCTGCACAAGACCCCCATAAAAATGTTCTTGTGCGAACAGTCGGTTTCGATGCTGAAGTATTAGTCGATGTCTTTACCTACAAGGTCTCAAAATCTGATATTCTCTTATCCTGTTCTGATGGATTACACGGAAAAGTAAATGATGAGGATATAATCTATATAATTAATGAGTTTATTCCTGATCCTTCACAGGCCACACCTGAAATCGTACAAGAATGTGCTGAGTTTCTTGTTAAACAGGCCAACTTAAATGGTGGCAATGATAATATATCTGTCATTCTAGTCGTTGCTCAATAAAATTCTGCACAGCAACTCATCTTTGATAATCCTGATACTCCTTGCCATACAATGCTTAGAAATTTAAAATATAAATCTATCAAATAGGAAGAATTATGGACCGATATTTTACCATTATGGTGATTCCAGAAAAAGACAAAAAAGTGCGCTCTTTCAGAATTCCACGATTGGTATTTCATTCTATTACATTCGTTGTAGTTGTCTTAATCTTTGTTCTTGGAATCTTAGCCTATGACTATTCAAAAATTCTCATGCAAATTAATAAGAATAAACATCTAACTATAGAAAATAGACAACTCAAAGAGCAGATCCAACTATTCCAAATGAAGATTAATACTCTAGCAGAAGATATTGAACGTATACACACATTTGAGAAAAAACTTAGGACGATAACTGGAATAGATGACAAGCATCACTTAAAGTTAAAATCCCAACTTGACACATCTAACATAAATTTTGAAAGTATAAAATCTGATCATGAAGTAGATCATACAAAACATGCTAAGAATCAAAATAACGAATCGCTGATAGACAAAAGTAGTTTAAATAAAATTAAAGACAAATTAAGAAATCCTGAAAAGAACGATAAATATATCAATTTAAAAAACCTTTACGATCAAAAGATAGCAACAAGTTTTGGATTACAAACAGGATATGCCTATACAAAAGAATGGAACGATTTAACAAAACAAAGTTTCGAGCTAGCCAACCAATTTGCTCTCTTCGACTTCAAGTACAATGAAATTAAAAGTTTTGTTAAAGACTTAGAATTAGATATACATGAACTTGATCAATTTTTATTAGACAAGGATTCTTTCTTAAGGTCTACCCCCACTCTTATTCCCACAAAAGGTTGGATAACATCTTATTACGGACCTAGAAGAAGTCCTACTTCAAACAGAATTAAAATGCATGAAGGTCTAGATGTTGGTGCAAAAACAGGAACTCCAATACTTGCACCTGCCGATGGTATTATAACTTTCTCAGGTGTTAAACCTGGCTTCGGCAACTTTGTACAGATAGATCATGGTTATGGTATAGAAACAATCTTTGCACATGCAAGAAAGTTGATTGCGAAAAGAGGACAAAAAATAAAAAGAGGCGAGTTATTGGCAATGATTGGATCAACAGGTCATTCTACAGGGCCTCATCTTCATTATGAAGTTAGAATAAATGGGACACCTGTGGATCCTCTTTATTTTATTTTAGATTAGTTATTTAGGAGTTAGCAATGAATCCGTTAAAAGCAATATTTGGTACAAAACACGGTAGAGATATTAAAAAAATTCAACCGCTAGTTATTGAAATTAATTCTTTTGAATCTAGAATGCAACAAATGAGTGATGAAGAGCTTAAATCACAAACTGAAAAATTTAAAAATAAAATTGCTGAAGGTGCAGTGTTGACAACAATCCTTCCCGAAGCATTTGCAACAGTTCGAGAAGCCTCTGTCAGAGTTTTAAAAATGAGGCCGTATGATGTTCAACTTATCGGTGGTGTAGTTCTGTTTCAAGGAAGAATCTCAGAGATGAAAACAGGTGAAGGGAAAACACTTTGTGCTACTATGCCTTTGTACTTACATGCATTAACAGGTAGAGGAGCCCATCTAGTTACTGTGAACGATTATCTTGCAAGTAGAGATGCCGAAGAAATGGGTGTCCTCTATAATTGGCTTGGTATTACTGTCGGTTGTATTGTAAATGACATGGATGATGAGCAGAGACATAATGCTTACAAAGCTGATATTACGTATGGAACGAATAATGAATTTGCATTTGATTACTTAAGAGACAATATGAAATTTGATTTAGAAGATTATGTTCAACGCGACCATAACTTCTGTATTGTAGATGAGGTCGACTCGATTTTAATCGATGAAGCAAGAACTCCTTTACTCATTTCAGGACCAACTGAAGGAGATACTGCGTTATATGGTAAAGCAAATAAAATTATTCCGAAATTAACTATTGAAAAACATTTTACAGTAGATGAGAAAGCAAGGTCTGCAATTTTCACCGATGATGGAATTACAGAAATACAAAAGCTATTAAAAATTGAAAATCTCTTTAATTCGGAAAATGCAGAATTACTTCACCATATGAATCAATCTCTAAAAGCACATTCTCTTTTTACCCGGGACGTTGATTATGTAGTCAAAAATGGTCAAGTCATTATTGTAGATGAGTTTACTGGCAGACTTAAAGAAGGTTCTCGCTGGTCTGACGGACTTCACCAGTCTGTAGAAGCAAAAGAGGCAGTTGTAGTTAAAACAGAAAATCAAACTTTAGCATCTATTACATTCCAAAATTATTTCAAACTTTACAACTCTCTTGCTGGTATGACTGGTACTGCTGATACTGAAGCTGAAGAATTTGGAAAAATTTACAAATTAGATGTAGTGGTAGTGCCTACAAACTTGCCTTTAATTCGTAATGATCAAGCTGATGTAATTTATAAAACTAAAAAGGCAAAATATAAAGCTGCCGCAGTTTTAATAAAAAAATTATACGAGGCAGGACAACCTGTTTTAGTTGGTACCATCTCAATTGATTCCTCTGAAATTATGTCTAATCATTTAAAGGACATGGGAGTCCCACACGAAGTACTAAATGCAAAACAGCATCAGCGTGAAGCGTCAATTATTTCAAAAGCAGGTCATTCAGGGTCTGTCACAATTGCTACAAATATGGCCGGACGTGGTACAGATATTAAGTTAACAAAAGATACAATCAATGCAGGTGGCTTGTGTATTATTGGAACAGAAAGGCATGAATCTAGACGTATTGATAATCAGCTTAGAGGTCGATCAGGAAGACAAGGAGACCCTGGTAAGTCTAAGTTCTTTCTTTCTTTAGAAGATGATCTAATGAGAATTTTTGGATCTAAAAGAATCGAAGGATTCATGACAACTTTGGGTATGGAGGAAGATGAGCCTATTGAACATAAAATGATCACCAATGCTATCTCTAAAGCTCAGAAAAAAGTGGAAGGACATAACTTTGAAATCCGTAAACATCTACTAGAGTATGATGATGTTATGAATGAACAACGAAGGGTTATTTATCATCTTAGAAGAGAAATTCTTGGAGATAAAGATAACATGGGCTTCATCAACGAAATGGTAGAAGATTGCTGTGTATATTTACTTGATATCTACAGACCAGACAAAAAAGTACCAATAGAGCTATGGCCTTGGGAAGACATGATGAGCGGTTTTAAATCTACTTTTTATACTGATTATGAAGTAAATCCCGTTGAGTGTTCTTCGAAGTATGATGCTGACCCTGAAAAATATTTCTCTTCACTAGCAAAAGATTTTCTTGAAAAAAAATTCAGTGAGTATGATCCAGAGCAGATAAAGTATGCAATCAGAGAAATACTATTATCAATCTTTGACCAGTATTGGAAAGATCACTTACTTTCAATGGATAATTTAAAGGAAGGAATTAATCTTAGGGCCTATGCTCAAAAAGATCCGCTAACAGAATACAAAAGAGAATCATTTACACTTTTTGAGAGCATGAAAATTGAAGTAAAAAAAGCTGTTATCTCTAATATCTTTAGTGTTCATCTCTATACACAAGAAGAAATAGACATCATTAAAAGAAAACAAAAAGAAGAACAAGATGCTCAACTTGCAGCTCAAAAGCAAGCTGCTGTCGTAGAGAAAATGAAGCAGGAACCTGTTAAAAGGAGTGCCAATAAAGTTGGTCGAAACGACTCATGTCCTTGTGGCTCGGGTAAAAAGTTTAAACATTGTCATGGTGCTTAATCAAAATGAACTAAGGATGGTTTATGTCAAACAAGAAAAAAGATCTTACTCGTATTGAAGATCTTAAAGATTTTTTTCATGAAGATGATGCAGAAACAGATGCTGCACTTTCGATTAACGAGGATCCCAGTCGAACTGATATAAATATTGATGTTGCTACTCCAGAAGAAGATTCAGGTATATTTGACATCTCTTCAGATCAATCTGATGAGTCTGATGTCTTTCAAGAAGAGGAAGATCAACCTTACGAAAATGAGTCTGATAACTTTCAAGAATTTCAACACCAACCTGACGAAAACGACTCAAAAGACACAGAGTCTTCCGAACTTTTTGAAAACAATGAAAGTTCAGAAGCCTATGACATATCAGAATCATTTCTTGATGGAGTAGAAACTGGAGATCAGGACATCTCAACTTTTGATGAGTCTGACGATAACACATCTTCAGAAATTCAAGAGTCTAGGCCCCTAGATAATGATATATTCTCAGAACCTACTCAATCAGACCGGTATTCCGAACCTCCAGCTACCAATACTCAAGAAAACGACTTTACACAAACACCTGTATTTCAAGTTACACAAACTGATCTTGACGTTGATCCAACACAAAACGAAACTATTTCAGATGTATTAGTTCAAGAACAAACAACAGCTACAGATATATTTGAAGAAGACTCATACTCTAAGAGTAGTACAGAAATAAATAACATTATAAAAGAACAAGAAAACTTTTCAGAATTAACAGATTTTGCAAAATCATTAACATATGGCGAAGTCACAGCGGGGGGAAACCCTCCCTTCTCAATAATTTTAAAAAATATTGTTTATAAGGAAGATGCAGAGGATATTCTAATCATTTTAGGAGAACATAAACTCGTTGATGATAATAATCAAGAGACTATGCAAGAAGCTCTTGAAAATGGTTCACTATTACTCAGTCAAATAAGTGAGTACTCTGCAATCTATTTAGCTCATAAGTTTCGGCGATTTAATATTGATGTATTAGTTGGTCTATCTGAAGAGTTACATCCTTCGAAGTCTTATGAAAGTTCAGATGTAGGTCTCACAAGCAAGAGAAATATAAGACAAAACATACGAGATTCCCATGAGTACCATGAAGAAGATGTTAATTTAGATTCTATCTTACTTGCAACAACACCAACATTACAAAACCACATTATCAGTAAATATATTTCAATCATATCAGAACACAAAACCGTAGCAGAAAGTGAACTATTGAAAGAGACAGAATCAAAGCTTGATAAAAACAAAGGATCTCAAATTTTTGACTTCTTCGATAAGAATGAAGATAGAATTCTTGAAAACATCTCTTTTGGACTTGATGAAGTTTATAAAGAAATGGCAAATCTTTTAAAGGAAAAGTGCTTAAAGCTAAAC
Source organism: Bacteriovoracaceae bacterium (assembly GCA_018675575.1). GTDB lineage: Bacteria > Bdellovibrionota > Bacteriovoracia > Bacteriovoracales > Bacteriovoracaceae > M0603. Next base: position 23,954 of record JABGXW010000140.1, read on the forward strand.
GGAAATGCTGTTGTTGGTATTAACTTTCAATTGACACCATTATTTAGCAGTTCAGGAGATAAAACTCACATCAATTACAAAGTTACAGCCACAGGTAATGTTGTTTGGGTTGCCTCCCATGGGGAATCAATTGAGCATACCTAAGATTAATCAAATTGATGACCACTATGATGTGGTCATTGTCGGTGCTGGTATTGTTGGTGCAGGAATATTTAGAGACTTATCTCTACATGGATTAAAATGTTTACTTATTGATAAAAAAGATTTCGGATCTCAAACTTCACAATCTTCGTCTAAAATGCTTCACGGAGGAATTAGATATCTAGAAAACTTTGATTTTGGACTAATCTGGGAAGCTCTCCATGAAAAAAACCTCTGGTTAAAACTAGCACCACATCTTTGCTACGAAGATGCTTTTTACCTTCCTGTTTTCAAGGAAAGTGCAAAACCATTATGGATGCTAAAGATTGGACTTTTTATATATGATCTTTTGTCAGGATTTCAAAATACTGCACATAGATTACTAGGAAAAAAAGCAACTAAATTAGAGATTCCAAGCATTAAAGAAGATGGTCTAAAAGGTGCAGGCATTTACTATGATGCCATTATGGATGATGTTAAACTCACTTTAGAAGTTATATATGACGGTTTGCAAGAAGCTCACGCACAAGCATTAAATTATGTAGAACTAGAAAGGTTTACAAATAAAGATACCATTAATGACCTTCAGTTAAAAGATTGCATAACAGGCACAAGGAGAACAATAACCTGCCTTCAAACTGTTATGGCCCTAGGACCTTTTGCTGATAATTTTTTAATGTCACAACCAAATATTCCTTGGTCACCTAAACTGTATCCTTCAAAAGGAAGCCATCTCTGGATAAATAAAAGTGTCATCGATATCAAACATCCAATGGTTTTGAATACAATCGATGGAAGGGTCATCTTTGTAATCCCAAGAAATAACGCTATTTTAGTTGGAACAACAGAATTAGAGACCAAAGAAGATTTTTTTGATATGAGCCCATCAAAATTCGAGATCCAATATTTACTTGATAGCCTTAACGAATATTTTCCAAATAAGAATATCAACCATACTCATATCTTATCTAATTTCTCGGGAATAAGACCTCTAGTTCAAGATGAAAACTCTCGCGGAGAAAGTCTAAAAAGAACGAGTAGAGTTCATCACAACTATCAACCTTTTTCCAATTTACATATAATACTAGGTGGAAAGTACACTACATTTAGAGTGATGGGACAAGAAATAAGTAGAACGATTGTTCAATCCTTTAATAAAGTATTTAATTCTTCATTAACAAAAAGACCATTGAGACAAAGGTCTATCGTGTTGCCTTTTGATAATTTAAAAAAAGACTTAACCTCAATGGATTTAGAAAACATAATTCAAAAAGAGCATGTACGAACTTTAGAAGATTTAAAAATCAGGAGATTAGGCTTGAGAAATTCAGGTCATTGGAATTTTAGTTCTTCATTTGAAGAGCTTTACTCAAATGTCTCTGAAGAGATTAAATCAAATTTAATAGAAGCAGAATTCAAATAGAGTCTAATATCTTCTATTTAAACCAAAACAATTGTCTTTTTCATCGAAAAATTAGAGACTTAGAAATGATTATTTAATAAATTTGACACTAGGTATTTGATTGTTAAATATAATATTTTATTAAAATTAATTATATTTGTGGAGAATGTATGAAAAATGACTATATATTGTATATACTTATTGTGAGTCTTCTTAACATGTGGGACAAAATTAGGTTAATTAAACTAACAACTTGAGTCTGTTAGTCTTCTTTAACCCATGGCCCCATGCTCCTTTTAATAAAAGCTACCAAAATGGTAAAAGGAGTCAGTTATGAGTAAAA
>JABGXW010000141.1 GCA_018675575.1 Bacteriovoracaceae bacterium
ATCATTATATTCTTTTGGGAGACAGAAATTAATTTGGCAATTCCAAACCTTACCTTCAGCTGCGCAAGAAACTGCTTCTGGAATTGTGTTATCACATAAGGCACCTGAGGCAATGTCACTTATTGTTTGCTGTTTTAATTCGGTAATACAAAGATTTTGTTCCGCTTCATTTTCTTTATCGTAACAAAGAACCGTTTGATCTGTTAATGTTGTATTGTAGGACGGAGATAAACAGAAATTTACATTACAATTCCAAATCATTCCTTTTGCTGTACAGTCATTGTATTCTTTTCCGGATTTTTCACATAATGACCCGGAAGCAATATCTCGGGCGGTTGTTCTTCTAACTGCACTCATGCATATCTCTTTTTCTGCTGTGGTCGGTTTTTTATAACAGGCAACAGTACTTTCTGTAAGAGAATTATTATAAGATTCATCTAAACAAAAATTCACATTACAATTCCATTTTTTGCCAGGTTGTGCATTACAAGAAACCGCTTTTGCTATAGTCATGTCGCAGAGAGAGCCAGAAGCAATATCAGTTATGGTTTGATCAGTTAGAGTACTTAAGCATGCATTTGTTAGAGCTTCAGCACTTAGTAGGTAACAATCTACTGCTTGGTCCCTAAGTTGATCATTATATGCCTGAGATAGGCAGTAACTTGCTTGGCAATTCCAAACCTTTCCCTCTGCTTGGCAAGCTGATTTATCAGCAGTCAATGAGGTAGTACATTCTCCATTGTACTCATCTAAAAGATCTACATATCTTTGTATACATGAATCTTGAAGCTCCGGGGTTGATTGTCCTTGGCATTCTTCATATTTTTGTTTGGTTAAAAGATCTTCTTTTTGCGTAACACAACCATTTGCAAGACAAGAGTGGACTTTATTTAATATCAGACAAGTTGAAGTCTGAGTTGGTGTTGGGATACATTCTAAAATTTTATATTCAGCTACAGATGTGACTGCATTTTGTGAACATTGATCTTTAACAATAGGGTCTATTATTATTCTACAAGCTTCAAACTGACTATTAAGGTTTGCATTTGAAGTCGCTGTTAAACATACTTGACCTAAGCAATTCCATGTTTGACCAGCTGCCTGACAATCTAATGCTGATTGATTTGTACTAAGGTCGCAAGAATTATATCTTCCTTCAGCGTAATCTCTAATATTCTTATTAACAATATCTTTACAAGCAACCCTTTCAACAACATTTGAATATTGAGCAGTACATTTATTTTGTTCGGATTGATAGAGAAAAAATTCTGCATTTGTTAGGCAAAGGTTTATATCACATGCAAACATCTTCGACTGGCCGGTACATGCGATTGCGGCAGGGGCCTGTAAGCAAGGGTCTGACGTCGGAAGAGGAGTCGCTGTAGGAAGGGTTGTACCATTCGCTAAGAAATAGGCATCTAATTGTGCTTGTAAACTTGTAACACATGCTTTTTTCTCTTGAACGTTTGGTTTATTTTTACAATTATTTGCTTCACTTATTGCAGCGTTATTTTGTGCTGTAGTTAAACATAGATTGGACATGCAATTAAACACCATGCCTGGTTGAGCTTCACAGGTTGTTTTTTCTGTTGAATTACAAGTCTGTGTAGGATCTAAAACAATGTTATAGATTGTGTCCTCAGCCCCCTGCAGGCATTGCACTTTTGCAATTGTGCTAGAAATGGCCAGACATGCATTGATTTCTGCTTGAATTAATGAGTTTTGAGTATTAGTTACGCAGACTGATATCCCTGAATAAGTGTATAAAATACGACCACTTTCAGTACACGTATTCCCTTGTGCTATAGCGCTCGGGAAAATAATCTCAATAAACGCAACTGCTGTATTTTGAATTTTTAAAACGAGGGGTTTGTTATTTGGGTTGAGGTAATTTGCCTGCAAACCATAGGATTGAGTTTCGGCAAGCGGATAAAGACATAGCTGGAAAGTCATCAAGTACATGCAAAAATGAAAGATCATCTTCAAAAATTTAGTCATGCAATATCCTATTTATAGTATATTAACGGTAGATATGTCGTTGAACCTTATTTATATAAACTCTCATTTACTTTAGCGTTAAATCAGTAGTTTACGCGTGTACGAACTTTATTATGGAAGATTTTTGTGCCTAGAAATTGTGTGACTTTAGAACAGATTGTTGCCCATATTTAAAGAGGATTCTCTTCAATAAACTTTTCTGACCTCATTGCTGCCATACAGCCAGAACCTGCAGCAGAAATTGCTTGTCTGTAGTAAGAGTCTTGAACATCTCCGCAGGCAAAAACTCCAGGAATATCTGTATCAGGGTGAATACCTAGGGTTTCTATAAAACCATGATCATCGCAATTAATTTGATTTTCAAGAAAAGATGTATTTGGAGTATGTCCTATCGCTAAGAAAAGGCCGTCGGTCTTTCTTTCGCATATAACAGCAGTCTCAGAATTCTTTATCTTTACTCCTGTCACTCCTGAATCATCAAATAGGATTTCTTCAACTGTAGAATTCCAGATAAATTCTATTTTCTGGTTTGCGTTTGCCCGGTCTATCATTGCTTTAGAAGCTCTTAGAACATTTCTTCTGACTAATACGAACACTTTAGAAGCAAACTTTGTAAGAAAGGTTGCCTCCTCCATTGCTGTATCACCCCCACCTACAACATGGATAATTTTGTCTCGGTAAAAGAAGCCATCGCATGTGGCACAGGCAGAAACACCCTTACCAATTAATTCTTTTTCGTTGGGAAGACCTAAATATTTTGCTGATGCTCCTGTCGCAATTATTAATGTATCAGCGGAAAATTCTTGTCCAGATTGTGTTGATAATGAAAATGGTCTACTTGAGAGGTCAACCTTTGAAACAAAGTCATTGATGTATTCAGTTCCGAAGCGTTGGGCCTGCTTTTTCATAGACTCCATGAGTTCTGGTCCCTGAATTCCGTCTATGAATCCTGGAAAATTTTCAACATCAGTAGTGGTAGTTAATTGACCACCAGGTTCATGTCCTTCAATGACTAATGGAGAAAGATTGGCCCTCGAAGCATATATTGCTGCAGTATGCCCTGCAGGACCAGAGCCAATTATAATGACTTTTTTATTTTCCATGATGTTACCTTTTTAAATTAAATGAAATATCGAGGTCTATTCTTCTAGATCATCATCAAGCAATTCCTCAGAAGGCGCTTCAGGAAGATCTCCTAACTTTTTGACTATTGATTCCGGACGGTCATCTTCTTCTGGATTCATTTCGTAATAAGCACGAACAGATACAAGCTCATCTGGTGTTTTAGATTTTGTTGTGACCTTAAATTCTTCTTCAGTGATTGTGCATTTATATTTATAAATTCTTGCTTCACGGCCTCTTTTTGCCATTGTTTTCTCCAGAGATAATTAACATCTTTCGTTATAGGTGATGAAAGCTCAAATGACAATGCAAATAGATATTTTGAGCGGGTGGTCATTTATGCCCATAGATACAATAAAGGTCGTTAATTGCTAAAATATGAACATGCGTAAATGGTTTATTTTATTTAGTTTTCTTGTTTTTAGCAGTCCAAACTCTGGCCAAGCTATGGATGGTGCAAAAGTTATTGATGTCAGCTCAACTGGCCGATCTATTGTTTTAGATAGAGGAACATTAGAAGGTCTCAAAGAGGGAATGGTAGGACGACTTTTACTCTCGAATGAGGAATTAGATAAACCTAATTATACTTACGTTGCCTATGGCAAAATAATCAAAGTTCACTCCAATTATTCTTATTGGTACCTCTCAGATATTAATGGGAAGGTTTTCTTAGATCGGGGTTTAAAACTTCTTTTTGTCTCAATGGATAGAATTAATAAAGGGCGTAAAAAGTTAGAGCTCATGAGACATAAAATTGTTCTAAGAAAGGGGGATACTCCTCTTAAATTTATTAAAGAAAAAGATAAAGGCGTTCCGTCTGAGATGATAAAAAAAAATAATAATTATGAAGAGGGAGATAAACTTACTGAAACGTACTCACCTTTAACTCAAGATAAAGAAATCTATGAATTTGATATTTGGTCTTATGACAAAGGAATCAATTACGTAGATGAATATATGCAAGAAGTAGATGTTGCAAGATCTGGAATGTCAGAGAAAATTAAAAATCTTACAAAATATAAGAAACAATATGACAAAGACTTATTCAACTCTGTTGTTGGTGGATCTGTAAGAAAAATTAATGATTATAAATATAACTTGGATACCTTTTATCGTGAACAAAGTAAAGAAGAGGATATGCGACAGTTGAGAAAGGCTATATCTATTGAATCAATACATAAACAATATAAAAACAATAAAGAAAAACTAAAATGGGTTTCACCCGCAGCATTGTCAAAAATTAAGAAAGGTGGAAAGTTATGGTCTGTTGAAATGGATGACCAGCAACTTAGAAAGTTTTTTATAGAGTCTGGAATTAGAAGAGAAAATGAAAGACAAGGTTTAGCATTAGAGACATATGACACAAATGAAATACTGTTATTTTACTCAACAGGATTACATCCACATTTCACATTAGGTATAGAAGGATTTCAGGGAACAAATTACTCATTGGGTATTGGTTACGAATTTTTTTTGAGACGTACTTCTAAATCTCTTTTGAGATGGAGTTTGGATGCTACTTTCGAAAGAACAATTGCATTTTATAATGTAGGCTCGGTGAATGGTCGCTTTACCGAAGCAATCGGTAAGCTAGGTATAAAATATTATATTTATAATTTACCCTCATCTATTTATAAATGGGCATGGAATTTAGGTGTTGGAATAAAACGTGGAAATTCAGAAATGCAATCTTTATCTTTGTCTAAAGAATATAGCTATCAGATGTTTGGTATTCCCTTTTCTCTTACAGCAAAATATCGGTTTAACTCAGGTGATGAACAAGATCAAACCACAACGATTGGCTGGGGAGTAAATTTCACACTTAGCTCTGAATATTATGAAATAAGTACAGTAGAAAGAATAGAAGATGATATCTTAGAATCGTTTAATGTCCAGGATGTAAGATTCTCAGTTGGATTAAGTAGTTATTTTTAAATTGTAAATGAAATATTTTTAAAAGGTAGATTAGAATGAAGAGAATTATCTATAAGTTTTTGTTGATTATAATGATTTTTGTTTTTTATCAAAAATCATTTGCTCTTGAACTAGATGAGAAATTAACAACTAGATTGATAAAAGTATCTAAAACTAAAAAGACAGTTTTATTAAATAGGGGACTTGAAGATGGACTTGTTGTAGGGGATCATGCCAAGTTTTTCCTAACAACAGGTGTCGTTGCGAGAGGAGTAGTTGTAAAGTCTTCACCAACAAGATCTATTTGGTCAGTTTACCGAATAATTGAAAAGGATGCTCTTTATAAAAATAAAGTTGTAAACATTAAAATTACAAAAGGAATGCAAGTCACAGATGACCAGACAAGATCAATGATTGCTGACAAGAAAGGAAATATTGATTTACCACAGTCAATTGTACTCGCTCCAGGTGCAAATGATTTAGGTCCTGAAGATAATATGACTGATGATGATAAAAACGATATGAATAGTATCTCTGATGGAGATTCTCCTGCTATAGAAACAGGGTATGGCATTACAAACCAAAGTTTTGAAGTGTGGGGCTTGCTCAACTTTAATAATATGAGTGTCTCTTCAGACTTAACTAATGGCGAGCAAACGTCTGGAGGAGTTACGGCCTTAGACTTTACAATGGGTCTAGAGAAATACTTTAATACAAAAAGTTCCTTCCTTAGACATGCTTCACTTCAGGTTTTTTTCCACCAAAGTACACAAGATGCTGTTAATTTATCTGGTATTCAAATCGGTCTCAGTGCTTTTAGTTATGGAGGAGCTGCAAATTACCACTTTAAAGATCCATTTATGTTTGGAAAGCTTATTCCATTTCTAACGATGGGATTTGGGCTCGGTTCTTCACAAGACTCAATAGAGTTCAATTCTTCAACTATAACGACGTCAGCAGATATATTAGAAGGATCTTCTAATTTCATTTCGTTTGGAGTTGGAGGCAAGTTCTATTTAAAGAATGGTTTTGGAGCAAGAGCTATATTAGACTATTATCAAAGAGGTGAAATTTACTCCATTGATGACGGTAGCGAATATACAAAAACAGTTTCTGGATTACGAGTACAAATGGGACTTTCTTATCGCTTTTGATTTCGACTATATTGTTATTGGTTCAGGTTTTGGTGGTGCTGTCTCTGCTTTGAGATTGTCACAAAAAGGCTATAAAGTCGCTGTGCTTGAAGCTGGAAAACGATATCATCCTAATGATTTTCCAAAGTCAAACCTTAATATAAAAAAATTTTTTTGGCTCCCATTGTTGAGATGTTTTGGTATTTTTAAAATGACATTATTCAAGCATGTATTTGTTGTCAGCGGTGCTGGTGTCGGGGGGGGGTCATTAGTCTATGGTAATACCTTATTGGTTCCTAACAATGAGGTTTGGCAAGATAGACAATGGAAAGGAATCGCAAATTGGGAAAACGAAATGCCACAATATTATAAGCTCGCAAAAAAAATGTTGGGAGTAGAAGAAAACAAAATATTGGCTGATGCTGATTTAGCACTCCGAAAAGGAGCAGAAGAAATTGGTGTTGGTAATACATTTTATAAAACTGATGTGGGCATCTATTTTGGAGAACCCGGAGTGAAACAAAAAGATCCCTACTTCGATGGTGAGGGCCCTGACAGAACTGGTTGCGAATTATGTGGTGGCTGTATGGTAGGTTGCAGATATGATGGTAAAAATACCTTAGATAAAAACTATCTATACTTGGCAGAAAAAAATGGAGTAGAAATTATCCCTGAGTTTTACGTTGATATTGTTGCACCTATTGCAGGAAAAAATTCAAATGGAAGTGAGGGATATAATATTTCCGGACATAATATAACGGGCTTGTTTTTTAAACAAAAGAAAACATATACTGCCCAATCTGTAGTATTATCAGGAGGAGTGTTGGGAACAGTAAAACTTCTTTTTGATATGAAAGTTAAAGGTCTTTTGCCAAATCTATCCGACTGCTTAGGGAAGACAGTTCGTACTAATTCAGAGTCAATTATTGCCATGAGAACTAAGAATAAAAATATTAACATGAGTGAGGGGATTGCAATTGGTTCTGGCATCTACGTAGATGATGAAACACATGTAGAAGCTGTGAGGTATCCATTAGGTTCAAATGTTTTAGTTTTTTTAACTACAATGCTAGTCAAGGGAGGAGAAGGGATAAATAGGCCAATTGAACTATTGAAGAAGGTTATTATAAATCCACTTCGTTTTCTAAAAACCTTAAATCCAATAGGATTTGCTAAACAAACTGTAATACTTCTATGTATGCAAGCAAAAGATAATCAAATCCGGTTTCATTATAAGCGACCATTCTTCAATCCATTCATTAAGAGATTAGCTACAGAAAATAAGGGAACAAAAATACCTACATTCATACCTTCAGCTAATGCATTTGCTAAAAAACTATCAAAAATATTTAATGGCACACCAATAACTTCACTATTTGAAGTTTTATTTGACGTTCCTACTACTGCACATATTCTTGGAGGGGCAGTGATAGGAAAAAATGTTAAAACAGGTGTGATTGACCTTAATAACAAAGTCTTTAATTATGAAAACCTTTATGTTTGTGATGGAAGTATGATTGGAATTAATCTAGGTGTAAATCCATCTCTTACAATAACGGCACTATCAGAAAGGGCAATGAGTAAAATTCCACCATTAACATTCTAATGATCTCTAGTTATATCCTGTTATGTAAATTTAAGTCGTTTTTCAATGATAAATAGAAGAACTTTACCTGATGCGCAAAATGGTATATACTCATTTGTATATGTGGTCCGTATTTGAAAGAAAAATTGTAATAAAGTCCTTAACGAAAGCTCCTAAAGAGGTTTTAAAAAGATATGAAGCTTGGAAGAGAATCGTTGAAATTTCAGGGCCAAAATGTTTAAAGCTGATTAAAGGATTTCATGATGAAAGCTTGAGAGGCGAATGGAAAGGACATCGTTCCTCTAGATTTGGAATACAATGGAGAGTTATATATAAGATAGAAAAGGGATTACTTGAGGTTCATGTTTTTGAAATGAATCCCCATAAGTATTAAAAGGTAACTATTATGAGCAAGAAAAATCTAGTTAGAGCAAAGATAAATATTAAAATGACTCCGGGCGAGATGCTTAAAACTCTTCGTGAGCTTCAAGAGCTTTCTCAGTCAGAGCTTGCTGAGTTAGCAGGTATGAGCCAGAGTAATATCTCTGCAATTGAAAGTGGATCAAGAAAAGTTGGTCGAGAGAGGGCCCTTGCTTTATCTCTGGCCCTTAAGGTCCACCCTGCAGTTATTTTGTTCCCAGACTTTGATATAAAGGTAGTTGCTTAGTTTTGTAATAATCCAAAATATTCGAGCAATGAAGTAGAGGCTCATAGCACTCCCACCAACTCCATCACTCGAGATTAGAAGGAACTAATTTACCTGTTCGCAATTCACTTAATTTTTATACTCAACCTGTATTGAAGTAAAATAAAAGATATTATTGAATCTTTCCAACTTGTACTGTCGGGACTTAGCTTTGTTAGAGTTTTCCCGAATGATTAGCATTAAAAGAAATTGGGAAATAATTGCTAGGCAACATTTGATATATAGAATTGAAGCTAGAACTGATAGACTGAAATAATCATTTCGGAGGATTTTATCAATTTGAATTTTCATCTACCTACCAAATTTATAATAGGCCTGACAATAATCCTAATTAATGTTTCCTGCGGAAAGGATGACGAGGTGGTTTCTACCAATTCTTCATGTGGTACTACCAAGTATTGTATTATATTTGTTTCAAATACAGGTACAAGTGGTGATATCGATGGAACAGGTGATAACGATGGATCAAATGGTATTGAAGAAGCAGATACCATTTGCAATGCCGACTCAAATAAACCTAATTCAAGCAGCTACAAGGCGATGATTGTTGATGGAGCAAATCGAGTCGCTTGCACCACCGTCGACTGCAGTGGAGGCACGGGGGAACATGTAGACTGGGTTTTACAAGCAAGTAAAGAATATAGAAGAGCTGATGAATCTACGGCGATAGGAACCACCAGCACATGAACAAAGAGCGACCCTGTTGCAGTTGAAGAAACACCCTCATCATCTACAACTTTTGCACAAGACATAAGCAAGATTAACAAGAAAGGAATAAGGTTTATAATTTTCATGTATATCCTATCGGCAATTGCTCACTAGACATAAAATAGACACTTACCAATGCCGGAATTACCCGAAGTAGAAACAGTTTTTAGTCAATTCAACACCATTTCATCATTATACTAACACCTACCAAATCATTAATTTTCATATTTATGAGACCATAAGCTACTGAATATTCGGAAAAACGAAAGTGAAGTGTCGAATTTTCGACAAAAGGAGGAATAATGTCCAGAACATACAGAAAATTTGATAGCAACATTCAAGAGTAGGCTAGGCGCCTAACATACGAAATTAGTAATAAAAGATTTGAACCAAGAGACTCTGTCAAAGGTGATGTCGCTAGAACTTACCGATATATGCAAGTAAAATACAATGTATTATTAATTGGGAAGTCATCAAAAAAACTTTTTGAATCCTGGGAGAAAAAA
>JABGXW010000142.1 GCA_018675575.1 Bacteriovoracaceae bacterium
AAACTTCATTGATTTTAGCTGCCATTTGAGGCGTAGGATTAACAAGAAAGTCGTCGCCTAATGGCAATCTCGCTTTTCCGTCTGCAGATTCCATAATGAGATGAGTTGGAACACTGCCTCTATAGCTTAACAAGACTTGTCTAAATCTTTCGAGGTTCAAGTCTGTAATCTGGTCTATAGTAACATGGATTCGGACGTGAGACACTCTCTCCTCTGCTTGCTCCTTTAATTTTTGTATTTTTGAAGGGAAGAACTTCCTTGGTTCTTCACTGAGATTGACTTGACCTGTCATGATTATAGGGTCATCCGTGGACAAAATATCTTCAAATTCTGCAAATGTGTCGGGGAAAACAATGCACTCAATCTTGCCGGTTAAGTCTTCTAATTCCGCAAAGCACATTCTCTTACCTTTTTTTGTTACGATATTTTTTCTCGTTACAATGATTCCGCCAAGGACCATATCTCTCTTACCTTCTCCAGGCATATCTGCAACATCAACAATTTTCCGAGAAGCCATTTGTTCTAAGATATCGCTGTACCTGTTGAGAGGATGACCAGAGATATAAATTCCCATCAGCTCAGCTTCTAAAGATAGCTTTTCCTTTTCATCAAAATCTTCAGTTTCTTCAATGTCGAGCATTTCAATATCATTAAAATTATCTTCTGCACCAAGATCAAACAGGGAGACCTGGCCAAGTTCTTTGGCAGCTTGTTTCTTAGAAGAATACGCCAATACTAATTCCATATTAATTAAAAGAGTTTTTCTGTTTCGTGATTCACATTCATCAAATGCTCCCACTTTAATAAGGGATTCAACAACCTTTTTATTAACTTTTTTCAAATTCACTCTTAAGCAGAAATCAATAAAGCTTTTGAAAGTACCGTTATCTGCTCTTTCCTTTACTACATCATTGATGGCAATTTCGCCTACATTTTTGACTGCGCCCATACCAAATCGAACATTTCTTCCGACAACATTAAAATGCCATATTGATTCGTTTATATCGGGAGGAAGCACCTCAATGTCGTAGTTCTTACTGTCATTTATATATGCTGTAACTTTATCCATGTTACTGAGTTCTGTACTTAGAAGTGCGGCAAAGAATTCAGGACCATAATAATATTTCAAGAATGCCGTTTGGTAAGAAATATAAGAATAAGCAACAGCATGAGATTTATTAAAACCATATTCTGCGAACTTCGCCATTAAATCATAAAGATGTTCCGCGGTTTTTAAATCATAACCTCTCTCCTCAGCACCCTTTAAGAAGATTTCTTTATGTCTTTCCATCTCAGAAATCTTTTTCTTACCCATCGCTCGACGAAGCATATCAGCCTCCCCCAAAGAATAACCTGCAACAGTTCGGGCGATATTCATTACCTGTTCCTGATAAACAATAATTCCATGAGTATCTTGAAGCAGTGGTTTTAAATCATCAAAGTGCCAATTTGGTTTTTGTCGCCCATGTTTAATTTCTACGAATTGATCATGCATTCCTGATCCCATAGGTCCTGGCCGGTAAAGAGCGTTGATGGCAGTAATATCATCAATAGAGTCAGGTTGAATTCGCTTACATAAGTCGATCATTCCAGAAGATTCCAATTGGAACACTCCAACCGAATGACCATCACCTATGAAGTTGAAAACGTTTGAGTCTTCGTAGTCAATGTTTTCAATATTAAAATTCTTGTCATGATCTCTTTGAATAAATTTAGAAGCATAATTGATGACTGTTAATGTTTTTAATCCTAAGAAATCAAACTTTACAAGTCCAATCGTTTCAGAGAAGTCTTTATCAAACTGAACCACTTTCTCTCCATTCTTACCCGTTAACAGAGGGCAATAAGTAACAAGTGGTTTGCTGGTAATAATTACTCCAGCGGCATGAATCCCAGAATGTCTATAAAGTCCTTCTAGTCTACGGGCAATCGTGAAGATCTGATTTGTTTTTTGATCTGTCTCAATCATCTCCTGGAGCTTGGGCTCCATTTCAATGGCCTTCTCAAGATTAATACCGAGTTCATCTGGAATAAGCTTGCTGAGAATATCAGATTCTGCAAAGCTTAATCCATAAACCCTAGAAACATCTTTTATCACTGCTTTTGCTGATAGTTTTCCAAAAGTAACAATTTGCCCAACATTTTCTTCACCATATTTCTGGGTGACATATTCGATCACCCGTTGTCTGCCTTGTTGACAAAAGTCGACATCAAAGTCAGGCATGGAGATTCTTTCAGGGTTAATAAATCGCTCAAAGAGCAAGTTATATGGAAGAGGATTAATGTTAGTAATTTTTAAGGAATAGGCAACGAGAGAACCAGCACCAGAGCCCCTCCCCGGGCCCACAGGAATACCATGATCTAATGACCATTGAATAAAATCAGAAACAATTAAAAAATATCCGGGGAAACCCATTTGAATAATCATGTCTATTTCATATTTCAAGCGATCGTAATATTCTTGCTTTAACTCTAAATCCCAATTCTCTAATTCTCTTAATTTCTTAAAATGCGGACCAGTGAATCTTTCTTCTAGTCCCTCTCTCGAGAGTCGGTTGAAGTAGTCATCTGGAGTTTCACCTGTTCCAATAGGAAAGTCAGGGAGGTGATAGATTTGGTTTCCGTTTTCATCTTTCCAGTTAAGCTCGACATTACATTTATCTGCAATTCTTAGAGAATTATCACAAGCTTCTGGAACATGTGCAAAGGCTTCTCTCATTTTCGAGGCAGGCTTGAAATAAAACTCACGAGAGGTCATTTTCATTCTATTTTCATCAGCAAATGTTTTACCTGTTTGAACACAGAGGAGAACTTCTTGGGCAGTAGCATCCTCAGATGTCATATAATGGCAATCATTAGTCGCTAATAATTGGATATCATTTTCCTTTGCATAGGCGATCACTTTTTCATTAACAATTTTTTGTTCTGGTAAACCATTGTCTTGAATTTCTAAATAAAAATCATCTTTAAAAATAGATCTAAGTTTGGCTATAGCTTTATGAGAACGGTCATCTTGTTCAGTAAAAAAGTTATATCCGACTTCCCCCTTTAAGCAAGCAGTAGAACAGATTAATCCCTCAGAATACTCCTCGAGTAAAGTGTAGTCCGTTCTGGGCTTATAATAAAAGCCCTCCATATATGCACGACTGATAAGTTTACAAAGGTTTTCATAACCCTTGTTATTCTTGCAAAGTAAAATAAGATGATGGATTTGGCGACTGGCCTCTTCTCCATCTTGGTTAGTTGCCGTTTTAGATTTTCGTGGAGAAATTCTGTCATGCCTAGAGCCTGGAGTGAAGTAGATTTCAGATCCTAGAATTGGCTTAATTCCAGCTTTTTTGCAGCGGTTGTAAAAATCGATAGCGCCAAACATATTTCCATGATCTGTTTGGCAAAGAGCTGGGACATTCCATTCTGAGGCTTGGTCAATGAGGTCTTTAAGTCTAATCGCACCGTCTAATAAACTATATTGAGTATGTAGGTGGCAATGGACAAAACTATCCGGATGGGACTCTAATATTGAGGTCGTCATATCTCTCCAATGAATGGTATAGTGTGTCTGCTGTTATAACAAATCTATCCAAAACAACTCAATAAGTCAGTACATTTCCGGCCCTGTCCTTTTAAATAATAAGGGAATTAAGATGTTTGACTCAATTCGAGTACTTAGCATTTCAGAGTCTGCACCTGGAATATGCGTAACTACGTCAGAGTTAAATGTCTTCCTAAATATAAGTAATATTTCATCATCCATCAAGAAAGCAACGGACCAGCCGATAAGAGAAATTCTGCAATACATACTGACTTGAAGGTTTGAAATGAATAAATGGATTAATAAGAATCATCTTATTTATAGTATTAGCTTTTTTCTTTTTGGAGTTTCCCTAGTCACGACATCTAAGTGGACAACACCAAAAACAAAAGTTCCCATGCAATTTATAAAAAACTTATATGAATTACGGATCTCCCGTTTTCCTTTTGTTCTCAAGGTAAAAGATAAAAGAGACCAAAGGTTATCATTAAGTACAATAAAACTTAAAGATGCTAACAATCATGTTTTACCTTTAGATTATTTAATTGAATCTAATAATAGGGCAACGAGGTCCTACGCCTCTACAAATGGTTATAATTCAGAATCTTACTCATTTATTGTTTCTTCACATATGAGAAAAGATATTCGATATAAAGTCATATTTAAAACAAAGAGAAATGGGATCGACTTTAGTCTATTTCCTATGAATAATATTACTCGAAAATATTCTAAAGATAAGACTTTAAATCTCACTATTAAAAATAATGATCTCATCAAAAAAGAACTGCCCCAGCCAACATATATTGATAAATTAGTATTTTTTCAGTCTGATATGTTCGCATTGAATAAAATTGAAACTAAGAATTCTCATTTAAAAGTTATCAAGAATTTCAATCATCTGAAGCTTTCCTCTGCAAACGATGAAATGTTTTTTGGAATGATTTTCTCTAGAATTAACATTCGAAACAACGATCACAAGGTGAGTTATCGAACAAAAGACTTGAAATAAGCTAAACTCTCACTATTCTAGGATAATGAAAAATTTAAAAAACAAAAGTTTAATTATTGGTATTTCAATCTTTACAGTTGCTCTAATCAGTACCTTGTACATGACTAAAGATGTGAATATAGAATTCAATGAAAATGAAATAAGAAATGGTTTTAGTCGTCCAAAACACACAAGTTCCTCTGTCTCTCTGACAGACAAAACTTCTCATGATGAGCATAATACGTCTCAGAGAAATCTAGATTCCATTAAGCAACGGGATCAAAAAAGCAAAGTGTATATTTTAAAATTTGCTGCTAAAATTGATGCTCTAGAACGAATAAAACTACTCAATATGTCTGAATCTGAATTTTTAAAGATACTCCGCAAAGGACTAAGTGCTTTCCCCACTAAAGCAGAGATTCAAAAGCTTTCACATAACGAAGTTCACACCATACCTGTCCCTCTTTCACTTGCAGGAGAATACTTAGGTCATCTTACAAAACATTTGAAAAATAATCCTCGTTTGCTTGACGTGACGCTTATTTTTTATGATGAATGTGCTAAAAAGTCGGAACTATTGCTGTCCGTG